>CADAPG010000004.1 GCA_902789675.1 uncultured Eubacteriales bacterium | reverse complement strand
TCGACCTGATCCGCGCCGGCACGTTTGAAGACGACTACGCCTTTACCTATGTGATGATCCGCGGTCCGGTGAACGTGGTCCTGTCCGATCTCAATGTGCCCGGTCAGGCGATCGCCGTGACGGAAAAGGGCGAGCTGATATCCGGCAGCGTTCCCGTCGACGATTCCCCGGTGCAGGGGCAGACTGCGCACCGCTATTACGCGGAGCGCGTCGGGAAAACGACCGTTCTCGCCGTTCCGCACGATGCGGATCTGCTTGTGACATGGGAAGCCGTGCGCAGCGGAGAGGTCGAGGTGCGGTTTGCGAATTGTTCCGTGCACGCCTCCGCGCGCTACGAGGGCGCGACGAGCGAACCTCTGCACGTTTCGAAAGGCGACGCCGGAACGGCGTATCATTCGGAAAAAGGCGTTCTGCGCAATTCCTCCGGCTTTACCGCCGAGACCTTTGCCGCCGCGGATCTTGCGGGCTTCCTCGGCGTCGGATCCGTCGGGGTCAGCTGGCGCGTGACGCTGATGATCTTCGCAGCGCTCGCGGGGATCGTCGTCACGGTTCTCATCTGGGCGGCGATGCTGCTTCAGCGGAACCGCAGAAAGCCGGGCGTCCTTGTGTGGATCTGCCTCTGTGTCTTCTGCATCTCCATGCTGGAGGCAGAGCTCGCGTTCTGGTGCTTTGCGGACCATACGAATCTGCGCATGCTCTGGAAGATGATCCTCGGCGCGGCGCTGCTTGTGATCTTCCTGTACCGGCATTGGCACGCCAGGCGCACGCTTCTGATGCTGCCCGGCATCTTCATGCTGATCGCCGCCGACGTTGTGATGTGTCTCTACGTGCTGCAGGGACTGATCCTGTTCCTGATCGCGCATGCGCTGCTGGTCTTCGCGTTCCTGTTCCGCTCGCCGATGCCGCGCAAGATGTGGATCCAGTGGGCGGCGGTTTCGGCGATCGCCTCCGCGCTGATCGTGTTCGCCTTTATCCGTGAGATCGGCCCCCTTGCCTGGGGCGCCGCGCTGTACGTGGTCGTGCTCCTTCTGATGAGCTACAGCGCAGGCGGACAGCCCGTCCGCGTGCGGTTTGCCGCAAGGCTGTTCCTGATCTCGGAAACGATCCTCGGCGTTTACATGCTCATGTACAGCGAACCGGCGCTGCACATCCTTTCCGTGCTGATGTTCGACACCGCGCTGCTGATGCTCTCCGTCAACCGCTCGGGCGTGGAGCAGCCTTCCGAACCGGAACCGCCTGCCGACGCGGAGGAGGAATCCGAAGAGGAATCGCCTGCCGACGCGGAGGAAGAATCCGAACCGGAACCGCCTGCCGATGCGGAGGAGGAATCCGAACCGGAGACGCCTGCCGACACGGAGGAGGAACCCGAAGCGGAACCGCAGGAGGGATGATCCTGAAGGAAGTGTTCGGTCGATCCCGGCACAGAAGAATTCAAAAAAAGAGACTGTTCCGTTTTCGGAGCAGTCTCTTTTCGCTGTGTGTTTAATTCTTCGCGGGAACCGGTTCGCCGGGTTTTTGGTCCGTGGGCGCGGGGGAGGGCGCAGGTTCGGGCTTTTTGTCGCGGCGCAGCAGGTCGTACAGCACCGGGATGATGAACGCGGTGGTCAGCGTGGCGTAGGTGAGCCCGCCGATGCAGACGATCGCGACCGGCTGCACGATCTCCGCGCCGGTGCCGAAGCCGATCGCCAGAGGAAGAAGTCCGAGGATCGTGGTCAGCGCCGTCATCAGAACGGGACGCAGACGGATGACCGTCGCCTTGACGATCGCGTCGCGCTTCGAAAGCCCTTCGTCGCGGAAGCGGTTTGCGCAGTCGACAAGCACGATGCCGTTGTTGACCGCGATGCCGACGAGCATGATGAAGCCGATCATCGGAACGATGCCGACCTCCGTGCCGGTGATCCACAGCGCGATAAACCCGCCCGCAAACGCCAGCGGCACGGTGCCGATGACGATGAACGGAGAGAGAAGCGACTGGAACTGCGCGACCATGATGAGATAGATGATGAGCACGCCGAGCGCCAGCATCCAGAGAAGGTCCTTAAGCGCGCTGTTGATCGCCTCGTTCTGTCCGTCGTAGGTCAGCGTACAGCCCGCGGGAAGCGCGATCGCGTCGATCGCCTTCTGCACGTCGCGGCTCACGAGCGTGACGTTTCTGCCCTCCTCGAGCGCCGCGGTGATCGTGACGCACCGCCGCTGATCGATGCGGTTGATGGCGGCGAGCGCGGTCGTTTCGGTGACCGTCGCGATCTCTTTGAGCTTTACGGTCTCGACCGATTTGTCGAGGCGCGTCACGGAGAATTCAAGGTTTTCCAGCGCGTCCTTTGAATGCGGGACGCCGGAGTCCGCGACGACGGTCACGTCAAGCGAGGTCGCGTCGGCAGAGACGGAGGTGGAGGACGCGGTGTTCTTCAGTACCTCCGCAAGCTTCAGATACGTTTCCGCAACGGTCAGCCCGTGGTCCGCCGCCTTCGCCTTGTCCACGGACACGTGCAGCGTCGGGATCGTTTCCTCCGCGCCGCTGTCGACCTCCTTGATTCCGTCGACCGTTTGAAGAACGTCTGCGATCTCGTTGGCGGTTTGGGTCAGCATGCCGAGGTCATTTGCGTAGAGCTTGATCGAAACGTCGTCGCCGGAGAGTGAGGACGAGAAGCTCATGGTGCTCATGCCCGCGATCGTATAGGGATGCGCGTCCCGAAGCGGGGAAAGCGCTTTGTCGAGGTCCCGGTGGATCGTGATGCTCGAAAGCTCGCTCTTTTCGTCGATCAGCGCATAGATCGTCAGCTCGCGGATCTCCGCGTCCTGCGATCCGCCCATGCCGAGGATCGAGGTGATCCCGCCGCCGAGCATACCGCCCGCGTCGGTCAGCCCGGGCACGGTGTACATGATCTCCATGAAATCGTCCGCGATCTCCGTTGCGTCGGCAAAGGAGGTGCCCTTCTCGAGCGGCACCGTGACCGAGATCTGCTTGCCGCCGCTTTCGGGGAACATCACAAAGCCCCTGCGGATGACCGCCCACGCCGAGCCGACAAGGATCACCAGCGCAAGGAGCAGCGCCGCGGCGCGGTGACCGAGCGCAAAGCGCAGCGCCTTTTCAAACGCAGCCATCAGCTTTTTGCGCGTCTTGCCCTGCGGCTTGACCGGACGGCGCATCACGCCGGTGACCATGGCGGGAATGACCGTCATCGCCACGATCAGGCTTGCGAGCAGCGAATAGGTGACGGTGAGCACCATGTCCATGAAGATCTGTCGCGTGAGCCCCTGCACAAAGAGAATTGGCACGAACACGCAGATGGTCGTGAGCGTCGACGCGGTGATCGCGCCGGCGACCTCCTTGACGCCCTGCACGGCTGCCTCCCGGACGGGAACGCCGTCGCTTCTCAGACGGTAGATATTTTCAATGACGACGATCGAGTTGTCGACGAGCATGCCGATGCCGATCGCAAGGCCGGACATCGAGATGACGTTCATCGTGACGCCGGAGAAATACATCAGCACGAGCGCGAACAGCACCGACACCGGGATCGAGATGCCGACGATCAGCGTCGGCCGGAGGTCGCGCAGGAAGAGAAAGAGGATCAGGATCGCGAGCGCCGCGCCGATCAGCAGGTTCTGCACGACCGACGAGATCGCCATGTGGATGAAATCGCCCTGGCTCATCAGCGAGGTGAAGGTGAGCCCGGGGTACGTCTCCTCGAGCTCGCGGAAGCGCTTTTCGATGCTGTCGGAGACCGTTGCGGTCGCATAGCTCGACTGCTTCGAGAACGAGAGCAGAACGCCGTTTTCGCCGTTGATCCTGGCGTAGGTGCGGTCGGTGTTGTCCGTGATGCGGATGTTTGCGACGTCGCCGAGCGTGATCGTTTCAAGCGAGCCGACGCCGGGGGAGAACAGCGGGATCTGCTCCAGGATATCGACGCTTTCGATCTCGTCGCCGACGGAGACGAGCCACTGCGTGCCTTCCTCGCGCAGATAGCCCGCGGGCATGGAGAAGTTCTGCGCGGAGAGGAGCTTTGCGATCATGTCCTTGGTCAGGATCTTATGCAGATTTGCGGCGTCCTTTGCGGCGGCAAGCTGATCCGCAGCCGCCTGCTCCGCCTGTTCGAGCTGCGTCTTGCCCGCCTCGAGCTCCTTTTCGCCGAGCGCAAGCGCTTCTCTGCCCTGATCGATCGCGGCCTGCGCCGCGCCGAGCTTGCCGTATACGCTGCGCTTCTGCTTTTCCAGCTCCTCGCGCCCTTTTTCGAGATCGAGCCTGCCGCTCTCCGCCTGCGCGAGAAGATCGTCGATGGCGGCGATCCCGTTCTCAAGCTGCGCGATCGCGTTGTCGAGGTCGGCGATCGTCGAATCGAGCGAGGCGCGGTTGAGCCCGTTCGCCGCAAGCTGCGCGTCGACCTCGTTGAGACCGTCCTCGATCGCACGGTATTCCGCGCTCGACCGGATCGCGTCGATATAATTCTGCTTCTGTTCGGGGGTAAGCGACGGGTCGTTTTCGATCGCGGCGATCGACTGGTCGAACATCGCCTTGCCGGTTTCGAGCGTCCGGATCGTTTGCTTGAGCGAGAGCAGCTGCTCGCGCGTGGATTTCGCGGTCTCAAGCTGTTGGGAAAGCGCGTTGCGCTGACTGTTCAGCTCCGCGATCGCGTCGTTCAGCTCCTTGTCCGCGTCGTTCAGCTGCTGCTCCGCTTCGCGCAGCGCGTGACCGGCGGCAGCTTTTCCCTGATCGAGCGCTTCCTGCCCCTCGTCGAGCTTTTCTTTATTTTCTTCAAGCTCCTGTTCGCCGTCTTTGACCTTTTGCCGCGCCTCGTCCAGTTCCTTGGCCGCTTCCTCGAATTCCTCGTCGATCGAAGCGCAGACCTTTTCGTTCAGCGCTTCGATCTTATCGTCGTCGAGCTCAATCTCCACCTGCCGCTCGATAAGCCCGGAGGTCGTGACCGACGCCACGCCGGACACGCCCTCAAGCCGCGGCATCAGCGTGTCGCTGACAAACGCGGACAGGGCAAGGGAATCCATATCCTTTGCATAGACGGCGGCGACGGTGACGGGGATCAGGTCGGAGCTCAGCTCCATCATCACGGGCGTGCCGACGGACTCGTCCCACGAAACGGTCAGCATGCCGATCGCCTTCTGCACGTCGATCGACGCCATGTCGACGTCGGTCCCGTCCTCGAAGGTGAGGTAGACGACGGAGACGTTTTCGCTGCTTTTCGACGTGACGGATTTGATGTGATCGAGCGCGGACATCGCCTGTTCCATCGGCTTTGTGACCTTTGCCTCGACCTCCTCGGGCGAAGAACCGGGACAGGTCGTGAACAGGACGATGTACGGAAAGCTCATGTCCGGCAGCAGGTCCGGCGTCATTTTGCCGACGGAAACATAGCCGAGCACGAGGATCAGCAGCACGACCACAAGAACGGTAAACGGTTTTTTGACGCTGAATTTTGCAAACATGGCTTTGACTCCGATTTCGGGACGGACACACCATCCCATTTTGATACCATCAGTATACCACATTTTGCGCGTTTTGAATGTAGAAAAGATGTGAAACTTTATCTTCGTAAACTTTTTTTCGCGGGCTTGTCTCGGCGCGGGCGGTATGGTATACTCATTGGAAAGGACGGAAACATGGAAGCGGAATACAAAGAGCGCATAAAGAAGAACCTTCCGGCATGGATCGTATCGGGCGTCGGGATCCTCGTGATCGCGGCGGCGTTCGTGTACTGGATCGTGACGGAGCGTCCGGGCGCGTTCGGCATTGCCGCCGCGGCGTGCTCCGCGCTGCTGTTCACCGTCGGCTGCTTCCGCTTCGTACCCGGCTGGATCGACTTCTGGCGGGACAGAAGGATCGCGCTGACGGAGGATACCGAACCGAAGCACATCCTGCTCGGGATCGCGGCGCTTGCCCTTGCGGTCGAAGCGCTGTTGTTCGGCGCGGTGACACTCGCACTATCCGTGCGCAACGGAGAGGGCTTTACGTTCCGCGGCGCGGTGGAGTTCTGGCGCTGTCTGGACAGCGGGCATTATCTGGACATCACGCGCGAGTGGTACGTGCCGAAGAGCTTTCTCGACACGACGGAGGAATGGTTCCAGACCGGGGACGACGTCGGGCGCGTCGTGCAGCTGGTGTTCCTGCCGGGGTATCCGCTTGCCGTCTACCCGTTTTACCGCATCTTCGACAACGACGCCGTTGCGGGGCTGCTCGTTTCCGCAGCGTCGTTCCCCGCGGCGTGCTGCATGCTCTACCGGCTGCTGCGGCTCGACTGCGCGCATCAGCAGGCGTTCCGGACGGTGCTGATGCTGTTGCTGCTGCCGGGCGGATTCTTCTTCCTTGCGCCGATGAGCGAATCGCTCTATCTGCTGCTTGCGCTTTCGGCGCTGTACTGCTTCCGCAAAAAGCGGTTCCTGCTTGCGGGGGCGTTCGGCGCGTACTGCGCGTTTACGCGCACGGTGGGGCTGCTGCTCGCAGCGCCGATGGTCCTCGAATGGATCCGCATGTTCCCTCCGAAGGGCTGCGGACGGAAGAAATGGCTGCTCGGCGCGCTTTCCGTCCTGCTCGTGCCCGCCGGCTTCGGGGCGTATCTTTGGATCAATTGGACCGTTTCGGACAATCCGCTGCAGTTTCTGACCTATCAGCACAGATGGTGGAGCCAGCATCTCGGATGGTTCTTCAACACGGCGGCGTATCAGACGAGATATCTGGTCGGCTGCATCGAGGAGAGCGATTACGAGCATATCTTCGGGCTGTGGCTGCCGAACCTCCTTTGGCATTTCGGCACGCTCGGGCTGTTTGCGTACACCGCGAAGAAGCTGCGCCCGAGCTATGCCGCGTGGTTCATCGCGTACTTTGCGATCGCGATCGGCGCGACGTGGCTGCTGTCCGGTCCGCGCTATCTCCTTTCGATGCCGGTCGTCGCCATGATGCTTGCCGCCGTCACAAAAAAGAAATGGCAGCAATGGCTTGCCGCGGGCGTGCTGCTGCCGCTTTCGGCGCTGTATCTCCTGGCGTTCGTCTGGCGCTGGCAGGTGTGGTGAAAAAGCAGGACCATCATCCTGCTTTTTCAATGATGTTTGCGCTTCGCGCAGGTGATGTATGCCCTGGGGGCATATGAAGGAGGGTTCTCCGGTCGGAGAACCTTTTTTATATTTGAAAATAATGCTTGACAAACGGGGCAAAACCGGTATAATGGAACGAGTGTAAAGGAAAAAGACTTTACACCTCGGAGTGACTATGGAACGATTGTTTGAGCTCGGCATGCTTCTGGACCGCTACGAGCAGCTTTTGACCGAGCGGCAGCGGAGCATTCTCCGCCAGTATACCGACGAAAACTGCTCGCTTGCGGAGATCGCGGAGCGCGAGGGCATTTCCCGGCAGGGCGTGCGCGACATCATTGCGCGCGGTTCGCATCTGCTGCATGAAACCGAAGCGGCGGTGGGGCTTGTTCGCAAGGAAGCGAAGCAGACACAGCTTCTGCGCGCGCTGCGCGGACGGTTCAAGGACGCCCCCCTGCGGGACGAGGACCGTGCGGCGCTGGAAGGGTATCTTGCGGAGCTCGCCGCAATCTGGGAGGACGAAGATGGCATTTGAAGGCATCGCATCAAAACTGCAGAATGTTTTTAAGAAGCTGACCGGCAAGGGACGCCTTTCCGAGCGCGACGTCAAGGACGCCATGCGCGAGATCAAGCTGGCGCTCCTAGAGGCGGACGTCAACTTCCTCGTCGTCAAGGATTTCGTCAAGCGCGTGGAAGCGCGCGCCGTCGGCACCGACGTGCTCGAAAGCCTCACGCCGGGGCAGATGGTCATCAAGATCGTCAACGAAGAGCTGACCGCCCTCATGGGCAGCACGAACGCGAAGCTGGAGTTCGGCTCCAAAAAGCCCGCCGTGATCCTGATGTCGGGTCTGCAGGGCGCCGGCAAAACGACGATGTGCGGAAAGCTCGCCGTGCTCCTCCGTAAACAGTACGGCAAGTCCCCGATGCTCTGCGCCTGCGACATCTACCGCCCGGCGGCGATCGAACAGCTGAAGGTCGTGGGCGGAAAAGCCGAGGTTCCGGTCTATGAACACGGCACGCAGGACCCTGTGAAGACCGCGCAGGAAGCGGTCGAGGAAGCGCGCAGAACCTTCAAGGACGTCGTGATCGTCGATACCGCAGGCCGTCTGCACATCGACGAGGACATGATGGATGAACTGAAGCGCATCCGCAACGCGTTGGAGCCCGCGGAGATCCTGCTGGTGGTCGACGCGATGACCGGTCAGGACGCCGTCAACGTCGCAAAGGCGTTCAACGAGGCGGTTCCGCTGACCGGCGTGGTGCTCACGAAGCTGGACGGCGACACGCGCGGCGGCGCTGCGCTGTCGGTCCGCGCGGTCACGGGAAAGCCGATCAAGTTTGCCGGCACGGGCGAAAAGCTCACCGACCTCGAGCCGTTCCATCCGGACCGTATGGCAAGCCGCATCCTCGGCATGGGCGATATGCTGACGCTGATCGAAAAGGCGGAACAGGCGTTCGATCAGAAAAAGGCGGCGGAGCTCGAAAAGAAGATGCGCACCGACACCTTCACGCTCGACGACTTCCTCGATCAGATGGAGCAGATGAAGGACATGGGCTCCATGGAGGACATCCTCAAGATGATCCCGGGCATGGGCGGCAAGCTCAACGGGCTGCAGATCGACGAGAAGACGATGGGTCGTACCAAGGCGATCATTCAGGCGATGACGCCGAAGGAACGCGCCAACCCGGATATCCTGAACGCTTCCAGAAGACGGCGCATCGCGCGCGGCAGCGGCACGACGATCCAGGACGTGAACAAGCTGATGAACCAGTTCGAGGCTTCGCGCAAGATGATGAAGCAGATGACCGGCGGCATGTTCAAGAAGGGCAAGAAGGGCAAGATCAAGCGCGGCGGCTTCCCGTTCGGATTCTGAGCGGGCGCATTCCGATTGAAGGAAAAACGGTACAATACAGCATCGATGTCCTGTCATTCTGAGAAGCAAAGCGACGAAGAATCCAAAAGATCCTTCGCTTCCGCTTCGTTACAGAGGCAGATCGCACGCTCCCCGCGCGTACCATGCTCAGGATGACACATGTAAGATGTAGGGGCGGATCGCATCCGCCCGCAGCAAAACGGACGAAAACGGCAGTGCCGTATTCGATATAAATCAAAAAAAGAAAACAAAGGATAAGGAGAAACAGAACCATGTTGAAGATCAGACTGAGAAGAATGGGCGCGAAGAAGCAGCCTTTCTACCGTATCATCGTTGCGGACTCCCGCGCACCGCGTGACGGCGCATTCGTGGAGGAGCTCGGTTACTACAATCCCGCAAGCGAACCCGTTGAGCTGAAGGTTGACAACGAGCGCGCGCAGCAGTGGATGAAGAACGGCGCACAGCCCACCGACACCGTTCGCGGCCTTCTGAAGAAGGCGGGCGCGATCGACTGATCGAGGCGGCTATGGACAAGCTGGTTGAATTCATCGCAAAGAGCCTGGTCGACCATCCCGAGGCGGTCTCCGTGACCACCCGCGAGGAGGACGACAGCGTGATCATCACGCTTTCCGTCGACCCCGAGGATACCGGCAAGGTCATCGGCAAGCAGGGACGCATCGCGAAGGCGATCCGCGCGATCGTCAAGGCGGCGTCCATCAACGACGAGAAGAAGGTCGTCGTCGACATTCTGTGAGCGCAGCGTATTACCGGATCGGCGTGATCGTGCGTCCGCACGGCGTACACGGCGCGGTCAAGGTCGAGCCGCTGACCGATTCGAGCAAGCGCTTTCGCGGTCTTACGGAAGCATATCTCGAGTTGCACGGGGAAATGCGCCCCGTGCAGCTTTCTGTTGCGTCCGTTGCGCCGGACGCCGTGATCCTCACGGTCGAAGGCACGGAAACGCCGGAACAGGCGAACGCGCTTCGCGGCGCGTATCTCTGCGTGGATCGGGCGCATCGGGTGAAGCTGCCGAAGGACACGTATTTCGTGACCGATCTTTGCGGCTGCGAAACGTTCGACACCGACGGGAATGCCTACGGCAAGCTGACCAACGTCTATGAGACCGGCGCGAACGACGTCTACGAGATCGCAGACGGCAAGCTGATGGTCCCGGCTCTGAAGCGTGTGCTTGCGGAGGTCGACACCGACAGCGGCAAAATCGTGTTCGACGCCGCGGTTTTAAAGGAGGTCGGGCTGTTTGAAGATTGACATTCTGACCCTGTTTCCGGAGATGTTCACAGGCGTGATGTCAGCAAGCATCCTCGGACGCGCGCAGGCAGGCGGCTTGCTTTCGATCGAAACGCACGACATCCGCGCATATGCCGACAATAAGCACCGCAAGACCGACGACTACCCGTTCGGCGGGGGAGCCGGGCTTGTGATGATGGCGCAGCCGATCTTCGACTGCATGGCGGCGGTCTGCGGCGAGGAGCATCCGCACCGGATCCTCCTGACCCCGCGCGGAACGCTTCTGACGAGCGAACGCGCCAGGGAACTTTCTAAGCTCGACCGGCTTGTGCTGCTGTGCGGGCATTACGAGGGCGTGGACGAGCGCGTGAACACGCTGATCGATGAGGAGATCAGCATCGGCGACTATGTGCTGACCGGGGGCGAGCTGCCCGCGATGGTACTCATAGATTGCCTTTCCCGCTTCATTCCGGGGGTCCTCGGCTCGGAGGAGAGCGCGGAGGACGAATCGCACGCGAACGGGCTATTGGAGTACCCGCAGTACACGCGTCCCGCGTCGTTCCGGGGGCTTGACGTGCCGGAGATCCTCCTGAACGGGCATCACGCGAACATTCAGAAGTGGCGGCACAAAGAGGCGATGGAAAAGACGCGCAAGGTGCGACCGTGCCTCCTGGGAAACTTCGGAAAAAATCCGGAAAATAAGCAAAAATAGGGCTTGCAATCGTGCAATACCTATGATATAATGCGCTTTGCGACATCGGGCGGTCCGCCGACAGCATTGATCGTGAACGCCTGTTTCAATACAGAAAAGGAGAAAAATTAAACATGTCCGACATCATTCGTGAACTCGAAAAAGAACAGCTCCGCAGCGACCTGCCCGAGCTGGAAGTCGGCGATACCGTTCGCGTTTTCGTGAAGGTCGTCGAAGGCAACCGTGAAAGATTGCAGAACTTTGAAGGAATCGTCATCAAGATCCAGGGCGGCGGCATCCGCAAGTCCTTTACCGTTCGTCGTATGTCCTACGGCATCGGCGTCGAGCGTACCTTCCCGTACCACAGCCCGCGCATCGGCCGCATCGAGGTCGTCCGTCACGGCGTGGTCCGCAGAGCGAAGCTCTTCTACCTCCGCGAGAGAAGCGGCAAGGCAGCGAAGATCCGCGAGCGCATCGACGAGAAGAAATAAGTTTTCTGAAGCGAAAGGAGCCGAAAACCGGCTCCTTTTTCGTTTACAGTATCGTAACAGAATAGACACGGTTTCGACATCGTTCTGTGACAAGACGTCCGCATGCGCAGGGTATCATGGAAGACAAGAAGAAGCGGCAGAGAAGAAAGGAGAACGGGTATGCGCAGATTTTGGATGGGGACCGCGTCACTGTTCGTCTGTCTGATCATGCTCTTCGGCGTGCTTCCGCATGAGGCACGTGCGGAGGAGCATTATCTGGAGATCGATCGGCAGTACTTTCCGGACGAAGCTTTTCTGAACTGGATCGTCACCCATTTGCCGGTCGTCCGCGAAAACGACGGCTCGTATTATATGACGGAAAAGAACGTCAACGCTGTCAAGCGGATTGCCTGCGATTACTGTGAAATCGGATCGCTGCGCGGGATCGAATACTTTCCCATGCTGGAAGAGCTTGATTGCGGATTCAATCAGCTGACCGAACTCGACGTCAGCAGAAACAGCAGGCTAAAGATGCTGTGCTGTACCGCCAATCATCTCACGGAGCTGGTGCTCGGCAGCAATCTGTCGATGACGTCCCTCTATTGCGATACGAACACAATGACGACGGTCGATCTCAGCGGGATCCCGTATCTGATGCATCTGGAATGCGACGGGAATCGCCTCACGGAACTGGATGTTGAACATAATACGCTGCTGGATTATCTGAGCTGCGGCAGCAATCGGCTGTCGGCACTGGACGTCACCCGCAATGCCAGACTCAAAATGCTGCTCTGCGCCGATAACGAACTGACTGAACTGAATGTCGCAAAGAATAAAATGCTCAATGAACTGCATTGCGACAGCAATCCGCTCGGCATGCTGGACGTCGGCAGCAATCCCGAACTGAAGACGCTGACCTGCAGCAACACACCGCTCGGGACGATCGACGTCAGCAATAATCCGAAGCTCGAGGTGCTGATCTTAACCGATTCGGAGCTGAACGAACTGGACGTCGGCAATAACCCCGCTCTGCAGAGACTTGTCTGCCGCAATAATCGTCTGACGGCACTCGACGTCGGGAACAATACCAAATTGACGGAGCTTAGCTGCAACGGAAACCGGATCGCCGAACTGGATGTGCGGATGCTTCCGGAACTCTATTATCTGGACTGCAGCCGGAACGGCATGACGAAGCTGCTGCTCGGCGAGAAGGAGCAGATCAATACAATCAGGTGCTACGAGAACGTCTTGACGGAAATCGACGTCCGAGGATGCATCAACTTGGAAGATCTTCTCTGCGATTCCAACCGTCTCACAGAACTGGACCTTGGTGCAAACACAAAGCTTCATACCCTTTCCTGCAGCGACAATGCGCTGACGCGCCTGGATCTTTCCGGAAACACGAGCCTTTGGGAGGTGCAATGCGCGGGCAACGCATTGACCGAATTGCGGATCTGCGAATCCGAGCGTATCGGGGTGGTTGGCTGCAGGGACAATCGGCTTGCTTGGCTGGATGTCCGCGGTATGCCGGGGATGCAATCTCTTTCCCCCGGCGGGCAGGTGATCCCGGATCAGACGGGAACCGTTTGCAACGGGATCTATACATACGATATGACGCAGATCGTGCCGAAGGAGCAGCTTCCGAACGTGAGACTTTGCGACGACACCTGTCGATTGGATGATGAAACCGGCATTGTGACCTTCCCGCAGCAGGTCGAAAGCTTCCGTTATATCTTTTCGACAGGCTTCGCATACGAGGAAGACCGCCCGATGGACGTCACCGTGCAGCTCTCGTTCATCGAGATCGCCGCGATCGACGGCGTTGTGGAGTGGAACGACGAGGATGTGGAATTCAAAGGCGCAACGCCGTATGTGATTGCGAACGGCAGCGCGCAGACGCCGCGGTTCACGGTCAGGAACAGCGCGGACGGCAGCGTGATCGACCCCGCAGACTATGATTACGAGTACAGGGAGAATACGAACGCCGGTACCGGCTACGTGATCGTGACGTTCAAGGGGGCATATTCCGGCACGGCGCAGGGGTGGTTCAAGATCTATCTGCCCGCGACGACGGAAACCTATGTCGAAAACATCGGGAGCGGCATTAAGATCACATGGAAGCCTGTCGAAGGCGCTGCAGGCTATGTCATCTATCGCCGCGCGTGGAGCAGCAAAACGAACGGCTGGACGGACTTCGTGCGTTGGTATAACGTGACCGAAACAAGCTGGATCGACGGCTCGGATGATACTCATAAGGTCTATGCAGGTTCGCGCTATCAGTACGGCGTCAAGGCGTACTTTGCACGCAGAGTCGATCCGGTAAGCGGTGCAACGATCGGCGGCAACATCGGCGACAACTTTAACCTCGGCATGGTCGGACCACTGAAAACGACCGTGCGGATCACGACGCGCAAGCTGGTGCAGGTCCGCTCGGGCAACAAGGAGCTGACGGTCAAGTGGGAGCCGTCCAGGAACTTCACCGGCTATCAGATCCAGTACGCGACCGATGCGAAATTCACCCAAAACGCGCAGGTGATCAAGATCGCCGATCCGCAGACGTACTGGACGACGCTGAAGAATCTGAAGGCGAACACGACGTACTATGTGCGGATCCGCTCGTATCACGAGTTCGAAGGCATGACGTACTTCGGAGAGTGGTCGAACGTGCTGACGGGAAAGACGAACTGAATCGCTTTACGGTCCCGGTCGTCGGAAAACACATGAACAAACAAGCCCCGCTTCGTGCGGGGCTTGTTTCGGTCGATCACGCGAGGATCATTTGCCGTCGGCAGCTTTCTTGTGACAGCTGCCCGCCATCGGGCAGTGCGCGCATCCGCCGCCGCAGGAGGAGCGACCCTTTTTCCTGTCGCGAAGCAGCGAAAAAACAATGGCAAAAACCGCTGCCGCGAGCACAAGAAGGATTCCGATCGTCAAAAGATTGGCTTTGATCCATGCAAACATATCGCGCACTCCCTTCGATGGTGAAATCGCCGCCGCCCCGCGGTCCGGAACGGCGGCACGGATTCTTACTTGATGCGGACCTTCTGGGTCAGCGTCGTCGCTTCCTTGTACTTCTTGAAGAACAGCATGTAGACGAACAGTCCGAGTATGAGGATCGCGGCGATCAGACCGACTACGCTGACGCTGCCGCTGAAGAGACGGCCGAACTGATAGATCATCAGCGAGATCGCGTAGGCGAACAGGCACTGATAGCCGATCGCGAACCACGTCCACTTTGCGCTGTTCATCTCGCGGCGGATCGCGCCGATCGCGGCGAAGCACGGTGCGCACAGCAGGTTGAACACGAGGAAGGAGAAGCCGATCACGCCGGGCATTGCCGCGCCGAGCGCCGCATAGGCTTCCTTGCCGCCGTAGAGAACGCCCATCGTGCCGACGATGTTCTCCTTTGCGACGAGACCCGTGACGGACGCGACGACCGCGCGCCATTCACCCCAGCCCAGCGGTGCAAACAGCCACTGGACGGCTCTGCCGACAGTGCCGAGGATTGAGTACTCGATCGCGTCCTCCGAGAGCATGCCGAACGCATGCGTTTCGGGATTGACGCCGAAGCGGGAGAGGAACCAGATGACGATCGTGGACAGCAGGATGATCGTGCCCGCCTTCTTGATGAACGACCAGCCGCGCTCCCACATCGAACGGAGCACGTTGCCGAGGGTCGGCCAGTGGTACGCAGGCAGCTCCATGACGAACGGAGCGGGATCGCCCGCGAACATCTTCGTCTTCTTCAGCATGATGCCGGAGACGATGATCGCCGCAGCGCCGATGAAGTACGCGGAGACGGAGATCCAGGGCGAGCCGTGGAAGATCGCGCCCGCGATCATGGCGATGAACGGCAGCTTCGCGCCGCAGGGGATGAACGTGGTTGTCATGATCGTCATACGGCGGTCGCGCTCGTTTTCAATCGTTCGCGACGCCATGATGCCCGGGATGCCGCAGCCTGCGCCGATCAGCATCGGGATAAAGGACTTGCCGGAAAGACCGAACCGGCGGAAGATACGGTCGAGCACGAACGCGATACGCGCCATGTAGCCGCACGCTTCGAGGAACGCGAGCATCAGGAACAGGACCAGCATCTGCGGCACAAAGCCGAGCACCGCGCCGACGCCGGCGACGATGCCGTCCATGATCAGCCCGTACAGCCATTCGGGAACCTTCGGATTGCCCTCGGCGTCCAGAAGCAGCTTGTCGAGCAGCGCCGGAATACCGGGGACCCACACGCCGTAATCGGCGGGATCGGGCTCGTCGAAGCCCTTCTCTTCAAAGTAGCCGATCGCGTCCTTGAAAGACATCGCGTTGACGTCCTCGTCCGCGTCCTCGGGGACTTCGTCAAAGTATACGGTGACGTCGGACAGCGCGAGGGTCTCCTCGTCCTGCACCTCGACGACCGCGGTTTTCTCGTCGGTCGTGAACGCCTTGAGCTCCGCGATCAGCGCGTCGCCGTCGAACGCTTCGTCCTCGGTGTCGAATTCGAAGCCGTACGCTTCAAGCGCGTTGGAGGCTGCGGCAAAATCGTCCGCGGCTTCTTCCGCCTGTTTGTCGCCGATGCCGACGAGGTGATAGCCGTCGCCGAACAGTCCGTCGTTCGCCCAGTCGGTTGCGGGCGCGCCGACGGCGACCATCGCGATCCAGTAGACGAGGAACATGACGACCGCAAAGATCGGCAGACCCAGCCAGCGGTTGGTCACGACGCGGTCGATCTTGTCGGAGGTCGACAGCTTGCCCGCGCCCTTCTTCTTGTAGCAGGTCTTGATGACGTTGCCGATCCAGACGTAGCGCTCGTTGGTGATGATGCTTTCCGCGTCGTCGTCCAGCTCCTTTTCGGCGGCGGCGATATCCTGCTCGATATGCGTCTTCGTCGCTTCCGAAAGATCGAGCTGCTCCATGACCTTGCTGTCGCGCTCAAAGACCTTGATCGCGTACCAGCGCTGCTGCTCCTCGGGCAGTCCGTGCACGACCGCTTCCTCGATGTGCGCAAGCGCATGCTCGACCGGACCGGAGAACGAATGCTGCGGCACGGTCCTGGTGCCCTGCGCCGCCTTGATCGCTTCTTCGGCGGCTTCCTGAATGCCCGTGCCCTTCAGCGCGGAGATCTCGACGATCTTGCAGCCGATCTGCGCGGAAAGCTGTTTGGTGTCGATCTTGTCGCCGTTCTTTTTCACGACGTCCATCATGTTGATCGCCACGACCACCGGAATGCCGAGCTCGACGAGCTGCGTGGTGAGATACAGGTTGCGCTCGAGGTTCGAACCGTCCACGATGTTCAGAATCGCGTCGGGGCGTTCGTTGATCAGATAGTTTCTGGCAACGACTTCCTCGAGGGTGTAGGGGGACAGGGAATAGATGCCGGGAAGGTCGGTGACGATCACGTCGCTGTGACCTTTCAGCTTGCCTTCCTTCTTTTCGACCGTAACGCCCGGCCAGTTGCCCACGAACTGGTTCGAGCCGGTCAGCGCGTTGAACAGGGTCGTTTTGCCGCTGTTCGGGTTGCCCGCGAGGGCAATGCGAATACTCATAATACCTCCTCTATCGTTAGCATATGCTAACACATTCTTTGAAAAAATAAGGCGTTTGCCTTTTCGTTCCGTATTATTCCTCTACCAGGATCATTTCCGCGTCCGCCTTGCGAAGCGAAAGCTCGTACCCGCGCACCGTGACCTCGACCGGATCGCCGAGCGGCGCGACCTTACGGACATAGACCTCAATGCCCTTCGTGATGCCCATATCCATGATGCGGCGCTTTACCGCGCCCTCGCCGGTGAGCTTTTTGACCTTGACCGTTTCGCCGATCTTTGCGTCTCTTAACGTTTTCATTGCTTCCTCCTTTTTTAAATCATAATCTTCTGCGCCATCTTTTCGTCGATGGCGATGCGGCTTTCCTTGACGTTGACGATCACGTTGCCGCCCATCCGGGAGATGATCTGCACCGTTCCGCCGACAACAAAGCCCAGATTGCTGAGGTGGTGACGGATCTCGTCCGTTCCCTTGATGGCGCGGATCACGTTGACCTCGCCGTCGTCTGCAAATACCAAAGGCATCATTGCATTCCTCCAAGTTTGTTAGCAACCGCTAACCGAATGTCGAAAAAGAATTGGTTAGCATTCTCTAACCGATTGCTATTATAGTTAGCATATGCTAATTTGTCAAGCGTTTTTTTCATGTTCCGTGATGCGATCCGCTTGCATTTCGATTCCGACTTCGGTATAATTTCGGTATAATATCATCAGAGCGAAAGAGAGGAAACGTGTATGACCCTTTTGGAATCCGGAGAAATGTATCTTGAGACGATTCTTGTGCTGTCTCAACAGAAGGATCATGTGCGTTCGATCGACGTGGCGGAATACATGCAGTTTTCCAAGCCGTCGGTCAGCCGCGCCATGGGCATTCTGAAAAACGGCGGTTATATCGGGATCGACTCTCTCGGACATATCACGCTGACCGATACCGGCAGGGAAGCGGCGGAACGCATCTTTGAGCGGCACAGGATCCTGTCCGAGATCCTGATGCGCCTCGGCGTGGACGAAAAGACCGCGACGGAGGACGCCTGCAAGATGGAACACTACATCAGCGACACGTCCTTTGCAGCGATCAAGGAACATCTGAAAACACATCCGATCACCGACTGAATTTACAACTATGTGACAACTTCTTCAAGGTTTTGTGACAAATAGAACGCATTTGTGTCGTATCATTTAGAAAAGAAAAGGAAAAAGATGGCAAAAAATGCAACCATTTGCCGCTTTTGAACGTCTTTATTATTGAAGAGAAAATCATGAGGTTACAAGGAGGTAATCGGGATGAAAAAGATTCTGGGCCTGGTGCTGGCGGCGATGATGCTGCTGACGGTGCTGCCTGCCGCGACGGTCGCGGATGTGGCGGAGATCGAGGAAGCCGAGGTTCGCGGCGAGGGACAGACGGGAACGATCGTGAACTGCAAGGAATCGGTCAACGTACGCGAAAAGGCTTCGAGCAAGTCAAAGCTTTTGGGCACGGCGGACAAGGGCAACACCTACGATGTGCTCGGCTTGTTCGGAAACTGGGTCAAAATCGACTTTGACGGCGAGGAAGGATACGTTTATAAGAAGTATATCCGCGTCGAAGGCGTACCCTCGGACACGCCGGTTTCGGGAAAGGTCGGCAAGATCGTCAACTGCAACAACGGCGTGAACGTGCGTGAGGACGCGACGAGCAAGTCGAAGCTTCTCGGCACGGCAAAGAAGGGCAAGACCTTCAAGGTGCTTGCGACGGCGGGCAAGTGGGTCAAGATCCAGTACACGTCCGACAAGGAAGGCTACGTCTTCAAGACCTACATCAAGATCATGAACGAGGGTTCCGACGACCCGACGCCGATCGACGGCAAGGTCGCAAAGATCGTGAACTGCAAGACCAGCGTCAACGTACGGCAGAAGGCGACCAGCAGCTCGAAGCTGTTGGGAACCGCGAAGAAGGGCGCAACCTTCAAGGCGCTTGCCAAGGAAGGCAAGTGGATCAAGATCCAGTACAAGTCCGACGTCGAGGGCTATGTGTTCCACACCTACGTGAAGCTTACCACGCCGGAGGAGCCCATCGAGGGCAAGACGGGCACGATCAAGTGCAACACGTCTGTGAACATCCGCGCCAAGGCAACGAAGAATTCCAAGCTGCTGGGCACGGCGACCAACGGCGAGACCTTCACGGTGAAGGGCAAGTCCGGCAACTGGATCAAGATCGATTTCAACGGCGAGATCGGCTACGTATATAAGAAGTATATCAAGATCAGCTGAAGAAAATATGCAGACTGAAGCGAGGCGTTTTGCCTCGCTTCAGTCTGCCGTAAAAGGGGTCAGACCACTTCGCTGTCGCTTCGTTACAGAAGTGCCGTCGCGCGCTACCCGCGCGTCGCCATCGACCATTTGCGGCGAGGATTTATAAAAAGAATACTTATCGGATGAAAAGGCGCGAAAACGCCTTTTCTTTTCATTATTTCGCCGCAAACTATCCGCGTTTTCTGAAACACTCCGCTTTCGCTTCGTTACAGGGGTGCCGTCGCGCGCTTCCCGCACGTCGCCATCCTCGGTCGCATACTTTCCACTCCGCTGCGCTTCATTACGGCGGCAGATCGCGCGCTACCCGCGCGTACCATGCATACTTTCGTATAGCTCCGTCGCGAAGAACGCGAATTCTGCCACCCTTCCCGACAGACTGATTCCGTGGAATCGCAGGTTTTGCGGCAATGCTGGATTTTGCGGCGACGGCGTGGTATAATCGAACCGATCCGATTGAAAGGAGCCCGGTATGGAAGAGAGATTGACGGTCTGCGGACGGGAGTACCGCATCGTTCGCCTGCTCGGACACGGCAAGGGCGGATATTCCTACCTTGCGGAGCGGGACGGAACGCAGTATGTGCTGAAGCAGATCCATCACGAGCCGTGCAGCTATTACCAATTTGGCGACAAGATCGAGGCGGAGCGGCGCGATTACGCGCGTCTCCGGGACGCCGGGATCCGCATTCCAGAACTGTACGCGATCGACCCGGAGACCGAGCGGATCGTCAAGGCGTATATCGAGGGCGAAACGGTATTCGGGATCGTGCGGGACGGACGCAGCGCGGAGCCGCATCTTGCCGACGTGCGCGACATGGCGGCAAAGGCAAAGGCGGCGGGGCTGAACATTGATTATTTCCCGACGAACTTTGTCGTGCACGACGGGCTATTATGGTACGTCGATTACGAATGCAACGGCTATACGGACGAATGGAACTTTGAAAACTGGGGGATCAAATACTGGTCGAAAACGCCCGAATTCGAAGCGTATCTGGAACACTTACGGAAGACGGAGGAATGACGATGGAAGAACTGACGTTCCGCACGGCGGAAGAACGCGACTGCGGGCTGATCCTGTCCTTTATCAAAGCGCTTGCAGCCTATGAGAAGATGTCCGGCGAGGTCGTCGCGACCGAGGAACTGCTCAGAGAATGGCTGTTCGAGAAGCAAAGTGCCGAGGTACTCTTTGCCTGCGAGAACGGGAAAGAGGTTGGCTTTGCGCTGTTCTTCCACAATTTCTCGACCTTTGTGGGCAGGGCGGGGCTGTACCTGGAAGATCTCTACGTGCTGCCGGAATACCGCGGCAAGGGATATGGAAAAGCGATTCTCAAGCGGCTTGCCGCGATCGCGGTCGAACGCGGCTGCGGGCGCATGGAATGGGTCTGCCTCGACTGGAACAAGCCGAGCATCGACTTCTACCGCTCGCTCGGCGCGCGTCCGATGGACGAATGGACGATCTGGCGCGTCACGGGGGAGACGCTCGACAGGCTCGCGAAGGATTGAGCGCAGAGCAGGCTCCTTCACTTTCCGCTTTGTTACGGAGGAAGATCGTCTGTACCATGCGCAGGATGATTCTCCGTGTGTCATTCTGAGGAGCGGAGCGACGAAGAATCTTTTTTGATCTATGAGGATGATATGGGTAAAAAACTCTCGGAAATGACGTTGGAAGAACTGTGGGAACTGTTCCCGATCTTCCTTGTCCCGCACGATGACAGATGGAAAGAATCTTACAAGGAGACGGAGAATTCGATCAAAAGGCTGCTGTCAAATTACCCTGTGGACAGGATCAGCCACATCGGAAGCACGGCGATCCAAAACATTTGGGCGAAAAACATCGTGGATGTGATGGTTGAGATCCCTCAAGGCGTTGACCTCAAGGAGATTGCCCGCGTTCTGGAGCAAAACGGATTCATCAGGATGTCCGGCGAGGCGAACAGGATCTCGCTCAATATGGGATATACCGAAAACGGATTTGCGGACAAGGTGTATCATATCCATCTGCGATACACCGGGGACAATGCCGAACTGTACTTCCGTGATTATTTGAACGAGCATCCCGACGTGGCAAAAGAATATGAAGCATTGAAGCTTCGGCTATGGAAACAATATGAACATAACCGGGACGCCTATACAGATGCGAAGACGGATTTCATCTCGAAATGGACGGCGGAAGCACGAAAGGAATACGGAGACAGATACTGACAAACCCGTTTATGAGGACGATCATGAAAATTGTATTATGCGAGGATACCGAGTGGCTGCTGTCGGAAGAAGCATTCTCGATCTATGCTTCTTGCATGTATCATCCGACATACAGGGAATACCGGGCACAGATGGAAGATTGTTTGCACGATCCGTCGGTGAAAGTATTTGTCTGTGAGAATCGCGGCAGGAAAACAGGCATGATGGTTCTCAAGCGTTCGGGCGCTGCTGCGGAGATTATCGGAATTGCCGTATCTGACGATACTCGCCGTAAAGGGATCGGGAAAAAGCTGATCCAAAGCGTCATAGAGTCGGAAGGAACAGAACGGATCAAAGCACAGACGGACGACGATTCGATCGGTTTCTACCGCAAATGCGGTTTTTCTGAGGAAAAAAAGAGAATTGACTATCCTGACGGATCAGTCGTCCGGTATACCTGCATCCTCTGCAAACAGACGGCTTCCTCCGGTTCGAAGAAAGGGAAACGATGAAACTGAAAAACGTACTGATCGTCGTGAAAGATATCGAGAGATCCAGGCAGTTCTACCGGGATCTGTTCGGTCTTGAGATGATCCTTGACAATGACGGAAATATGATCCTGACGGAAGGATTGGTCCTGCAGGAAGAAAAATACTGGAAAGAATTCATCGGAAGAGAGATCATTCCGGAGAACAATGCCTGCGAGCTCTATTTTGAAGAATCTGACATCGAAGGGTTTATTGAAAAGCTTGAACAGTATTACCCGGAGGTCAAATACGTCAACAGGCTTATGACGCATAGCTGGGGACAGAAGGTCGTCCGCTTCTATGATCCGGACGGGAATCTGATCGAAGTGGGGACGCCGATGTAACATGGCGAATCTCATCACCGGAAGCAGAATCGTGCTCAGCGTTGCCTTGCTGTTTTGCCCGGCATTGTCCCCGGTATTTTTTGTGCTTTATATCGCTGCCGGAATCTCCGATATGATCGACGGCGCGGTGGCAAGGAAAACCGGTACCGACAGCGCGTTCGGCGCAAGGCTGGATACGGTCGCGGATATCGTATTGGTTGCGGTTTGCCTTTTTAAGCTGCTTCCGGTACTGGACGTTCCGGTCTGGCTCTGTATTTGGATCGCCGTCATTGCTGTGATCAAGGCGGCGAATATCGCAGTTGGATATATTCGACAGAAAAAGCTGATATCGGTGCATTCCATATTGAACAAGGTAACCGGAGGACTACTGTTCGTATTCCCGCTGACGCTTGCTTTCATCGATGTGAGGTACGGCGCGGCAGTCGTCTGCGCGGTTGCAACCGTCGCGGCCGTTCATGAGGGATGGCTCGTTCAAGCGGGCAGAACGGCTTAGCGCCCTTTTGAAAATCGCTCTTCGGAGCTTTTTTCTTTTTTTGGAAAAAACGGTTGACAAATTGAATACCTCATGATACGATGTATTACGCAAAAGGGAGTATTGCATGAAAGGAGGTATTCGATGGATATCCAGTTGAAGCGAGGACTGCTGGACGTCTGCGTGCTGGCGGCGATCAAGAACGAGGATTCCTACGGTTATAAGATCATCAAGGACCTGAAGCCGTATGTGGAACTGTCCGAGTCGACGCTGTACACAATCCTGAAACGGCTGGAAGCGGCGTCGATGCTGACGGTACGCACCGCGGAGCACGACGGCAGACTCCGAAAGTATTATCACATCACCGATGCGGGACACCGGCGGCTCGAAGAATTCAAAAGCGAATGGAAAGAGATCATTTCCATCTACCAGTTTGTATCAAAGGGGGAGGGCAATCATGCTTAAACAGGACTTTTTAAGCGCGCTCAGGGAAGGGCTCAAAGGTCTTCCCGAGAAGGATATTGAAGAACGGATCACATTCTACGGCGAGATGATCGACGACCGGATCGAGGAGGGGCTTTCGGAGGAGGAAGCGGTGAACGAGATCGGAACGGTCGATGCGGTCGTGCAGCAGATCGTGGCGGAAACGCCGCTTACCAGGATCGTCGGCGAAAAGATCAAGACGAAGCGCAAGATGCGCGCGTGGGAGATCGTGCTCATCGTGCTCGGCTTCCCGGTCTGGTTTTCGCTGCTCGCGGCGGCAGGCGCGGTGCTTCTGTCGCTTTACATTGTTCTGTGGGTATTGGTGCTCGTGCTGTGGGCGGTCGAGATTGTGTTCTGGGTATGCGCGGTCGCGCTGCTCGTCGCGGGGGTCGGCTTGCTGATCAGCGGGGAAACGCCTGCGGGACTCTGCGCGCTCGGCGCGGCGCTGCTGCTTGCGGGACTTTCGATCTTCCTGTTCTTCGGCTGCATCGCGGCATGCAAAGGCGCGGTGAAGCTGACCAAAAAGATTGCGATCGGCGTGAAGAATCTGTTCGTCGGAAAGGAGCGTACAAAATGAAAAAAGCAGCTTTGATTATTGCGACGATCCTGCTTGTTGCGGGATTGATCATCGGCTTTGTCGCGCTTGCGTCGGCAAAATTCAATTTCCATGCGTTCGAGACCGCGTCGTTGGAGTTGAAGGACTACCCGGTCGAGGCGGAGTTCCGCGGCATCGAGATCCACGGAAACACGGAGATCATTCGGTTCGAGCGGTCCTCCGACGGCACGGCGCACGTTCAGTGCCGGGAGACGAAGCGAAACACGCATACCGTCGAGGCGGAGAACGGGACGCTGAAGATCGTTTCCGAGGAAACAAGCGGATGGCGGAATCCCATTGAGATCTCGTTTGAAAAGGAACAGATCACGGTGTTTCTGCCGAAAGACGCGTATGAAACGCTTGCGATCGATACGCACACCGGCGACACGGATATTCCGGAATGGCTGCGCTTCGGGAGCGTTTCGATCAGGACGTCCACCGGCGACGTCCGCAGCCGCGCGTCGGTTTCCGGCGAGATTTCGATCGAGTCCGACACAGGCGACATTTTCCTCGACGACCTTTCCGCGGATGCGATCGGCTGCAGGGTATCGACCGCCGACGTGTGGATGCAGAACATCGCATGCGCAGGCGACGTATACGTCAAGGTGAGCACCGGCAGGACGACCTTGAACGGACTGACCGCAAAGAACTTTACCTCCGAGGGCAGCACGGGAGATCTTTCGCTTGAAAACGTTCGGATCGACGGAGCGATTTCGATCGACAGGAGCACCGGCGACGTGACGTTCAACGGCAGCGACGCGGCGGAGATTATGGTGAAAACGAGCACCGGGGACGTGACCGGCACGCTCCTTTCGGAAAAACTCTTCAAGACCGAGAGTTCCACGGGCGACGTTCACGTACCGTTTTGCACCTCGGGCGGCAAGTGCGAGATCACGACCTCTACCGGCGATATCGTCGTCCGAATCGCGGACGGAACGAAATGATTTGCTCATACGCCGTTTCTTTGATCCCTGCAAAGCACAGCAACCGAAGGAATTTGGTGAATAAAAGAAGGAAAATATCGAATTTCTGCGGATTTTTACAAAAATACCCTGCGTAAGGTATTGCTTGTGACGCTGCGTTATGTGCTATAACGGCAGTGAAAGGAGGTGAAAACGATGTCGCAATATACAACCGGTGAAATGGCGAAGGCTTGCGGCGTGACGGTGCGGACCGTGCAGTATTACGATACGCGCGGGATCCTGACGCCGAGCGCACTGAGCGAAGGCGGACGTCGGCTTTATGACGACGGCGATCTTCAAAAGCTCAAGGTCATCTGCTTTCTGCGCGAGATCGGTCTTTCGATCGACGTGATCGGACAGCTTTTCAAGGAGGAGCATCCGGAAAACGTGATCGAGGTCCTTTTGGAGCAGCAGGAGCAGGACCTAAGAACGGAGCGCGGCGAACTGGACACGAAGCTTGAAAAGCTTGCGGAGCTCCGGAAAGCCGTCGCGGGCGCTAAGCATTTCACCGTGGAATCCATCGGCGATATCGCGATCACCGTGACAAACAAGAAGAAACTGAACCGCATGTATCTCATGGCATTTCTGCTCGGTCTGCCGCTTGTTGCGCTGCAGATCGCGGGGATCCTGCTTTGGGCGCTCGAGGGGATCTGGTGGGTCTTCGTCCTCTGGGCGGCGCTGGCGATCCCGTTCGCGATCTTCTTCTCGCGGTACTATTACAGGCACGTTGCCTATGTCTGCCCGGAATGCCATACCGTCTTCCGTCCGACGTTTCGGGAAATGTTCTTTGCATCGCATACGCCGAAAACGCGCCGGCTCACCTGCACGTCGTGCGGACATAAGGGCTTCTGCGTGGAGGTCTGGGGAGGCGACGAGGCATGAGCCGAACGAAAAGGGCGCTTCTCTTTACGCTGGCGCTGCTGCCGGTTGCGCTCGCCGCGGGCTTCTTTGCCGCGCGGTATACGCTGAAGATCGTCGATCCCGTTATGCTGAATGAGGCGGTCGCACAGCTCGGCAGCGAAACGGCGCTGCTTGCGATCACCGTGGTGCAGACGGTCCTGTACGCGCTGGTCTGCGGGTTCTTCGGCTGCATCCTGTCCGATCGGATCGGTCTCATGCGTCCGTTCCGCTTTGCGAAAAAGCCGCTTTGCATTACGTTTGCCGCATCGCTGATCGCCGGCGCGGTTTTCAGCCTCGACGCATGGACGTTCGGACGGTGGATCCCGGAAATCGGTACGTCATACGCGGCGACGGGCACGTTCGACGTTGACACCTGGATGGCTTCGATCCTGTACGGCGGGATCATCGAGGAGGTCATGATGCGGCTCTTTTTGATGAGCCTGATCGCGTTCCTCGTCTGGAAGATCTTCCTGAAAAAGCGGGAAACCGTTCCGACCGGTGTTCTGATTGTGGCGAACGTCGCCGCGGCGCTGCTTTTCGCAGCGGGACACATTCCGGCAACACTGCAGACCTTCGGCGCGCTCACGCCGCTTCTGCTGCTGCGCTGCTTCCTCCTGAACGGCGCATTCGGGCTGCTGTTCGGCAGGCTGTACCGCAAATACGGGATCCAGTACGCGATGCTTAGTCATCTGCTTTTGCACATCGTGAGCCGTACGATCTGGCTTATCGCGTTCTGAACACAAAACAATCAAGGCGCGGGATGAGGTTGCACTTGTCCCGCGTTTCTGTTATGATAAGGAAAAGGAGGCGAACGCCATGCAGTATCAGAGAACGGTCAAGCTGAAGGACGGCAGGGAATGTGTGCTGCGCAACGGCACGGCGGCGGACGCACAAGCCGTGCTGGACGTATTCAATCTTACGCACTTTGAGACAGACTTTCTTGGGTCCTATCCGGAAGAGAGCACGCTCACCCCGGAGGGTGAAGCGGACTTTCTGCAGAAGCAGACGGACAGCGACAATGCGATCGAGATCCTTGCCGAGATCGAAGGAAAAGCGGTCGGGCTTGCGGGAATCAGCTGCGTCCGTCCGCGGGAAAAGACGCGCCACCGCGCCGAGTTCGGCATCAGCATCGACAAGGCGTATTGGAGGCTCGGGATCGGGCGCGCGCTCACCGAGGCATGCATCGAATGCGCCAAGGCGGCGGGCTATGCGCAGCTTGAGCTTTCCGTCGTCGCCGACAACGCGCATGCGATCGCGCTCTATGAAAGCGTCGGGTTCGTCGAATACGGGCGGAACCCGATGGGCTTCCGTTCGCGGAAGACCGGCTGGCAGACGCTCGTGGACATGCGGCTCGTGCTGGACGAGCGCGTGAACAAGCAAAAGGACGCGGTGCTGTTTCTGCACGGGCTGGGCGGCAGCGCGGCGGAGGCGGAACACTACCGTCCGCTGTTTCCGGACTGCGACGTGATCGGGCTCGACTATCACGGGATCGAACCGTGGACCGCGGGCGAGGAGATCCGCGACGCGGTGTTCGGACTTTGCGGCACATACCGGCGCGTAAGCCTCATCGGGTACAGCATCGGCGCGTTCCTTGCGATGCACGCGGACGTCGACGCGCTGCTTGAGCGGGCGTACTTCATTTCGCCGGTCGTGGATATGGAGTCGATCATCCTTGCGCTGATGGCGCAGGCGCAGGTGACGGAGGAGGACCTGAAAACGGCGGGCACGATCCCGCTCGAAGGCGGCATTGCGCTTTCGTGGGAGTATCTCGACTATGTCCGCACGCATCCGGTCGAATGGAGCGCGCCGACCGCGATCCTGTACGCGGAGCGCGATAACCTCCAGCCGCGGAAAACGATCGAGGACTTTGCGGACGCGCACGGCGCAGATCTCACTGTCATGCCGGACGGCGAACATTGGTTCCACACCGAGGAGCAGATGCGGTTTCTGGACGATTGGCTTTTGAAGGAGCAGAGGTGAGACATGGAATTCCGACAGTATGACGACGCGGATTATCAGGCGGTCTGCGATTTTCTGATCGAGCTGAACCGTGAGGATCGCACGCACATCCACTGGAACTGGGCGCGGTTTGAATGGATGTACGAGCATCCTTGGTTTGCCAAAAGAATGCGGAACGCGATCGGACTGTGGCTCGACGGCGGCAGGATCGTCGCAGCGGCGATCTATGACATGTATTTCGGCGAGGCGTTCTGCGGCGTGCTGCCTGCGTATGCCGCGCTGTACCCGGACGTCCTCAAATACGCGTACGGCGCGCTGAAGGACGATTCCGGGCTTGCGATCGCGATCGCGGACGGGAACGCCGCGGAGATCGAAGCGGCGCAGGCGGCGGGCTTTGCGCCGATCAAACAGACGGAGACGATCATGTCGATCGACCTTGACGCGCCGCTTTCGGCGGAGCTGGATCCCGAATTCCGGCTCTATGAACCCGATCCGGACGAGGATTTCCGCGCGGTGCAGTGGGCGCTATGGCAGGGCTTCAATCACGGCGAGGACCGCGCGCAGTTCGAGCAGGAGGAGAAACCGACACCGCAGAAACGAATGCATTTCCGCCGCGATCTGAACCTCTGCGCGGTCAGCCCGAACGGTGAATACGCCGGATTCGTCTGCCTTTGGAAGCACGACGGCACGGATTACGCGTACGTCGAACCGATCTGCACGATCCCGAAGCACCGCGGAAAGGGGATCGCAAAGGCGCTGCTCTATGAGGCGCTGAACCGCGCGGGAGCGCTCGGCGCAAAGAAAGCGTACGTGATCTCGGATATGCCGTTCTACGAAAAGCTAGGCTTTGTCAAGACGGAGCATTACACCTTCTATCAAAAGGCATAACAAAACAGGCTGCCGTAAAAGGAGTCAGACCACTTCGCTGTCGCTTCGTTACAGCAGTGCCGTCGCGCGCTACCCGCGCGTCGCCATCGACCGTCTGCGGCGAGGATTAAATAAAGAATACCTGTCGGATGAAAAGGCGCGAAGAGCTACTCTCAAAAGGTGTTTTTCAAACAGCCGCAACAGCTTGCAGCAGGACGATTCGACCTCCCTCTGACGAGGGAGGTGTCACCGATAGGTGACGGAGGGAGAGATGACTACCCCTCAGTCTCGGCAAGCCTCGACAGCTCCCCTGACAAGGGGAGCTCGTTTTTTACCGTAAGGACGCACTTATACACCACCGATACAGTCAGCGGTGACAACCTGCTATATCGGGACGTGCGGATTCGGAGCGTTGCTTCTAAACGCGATTCAAAAAAAGGCAGTCCTGCAAAAAGAATAAGCCGGAGTCCCGGCTTTTTCATTGCTATTATGGGATTGATTTGATTTCCATGCTGCCGATATTTCCATCTGCATCAAGATAAAAAAGATATGATTGTGTCAGGATCGGACAGGTTCCGGTTGCAAGTCGCTGCTTGCCTGTTTTCGTCATTGCATAGATGTCTCCGGACGACGTGGAATAGATCAGTTTATCGCCTTGAACTGCAAACGATACCGCATCTTGCTCAATGAGAGTCGTTCCTTTATCGGATGAAAGACGATTGAGACTGTACCGTTCAAGCGCATAATTGCGATTGTAGTTGATACTGTATAACATGTCGCCCGAAACAGCCATAGCGTAAGAGTATCCCGGAATACCTTCCGATGCTCCTGTTGTCAAATCCTTTGCGATAATGGATTCATGACTTGCATAAATGAGATTGTTTCCGCGAACGGCAAGATCATGCATAACAAAGGCGTCCGAATACTCCTTGCCGATTGTCTCCGACTCCGACGTTGTCAAGCGGATACGATACATCTGCACGGGATTGACCGTGCTGCAATAAACCCATTCATCCGCAACGGCATATCCGACAATATCTGCCGAAAAAAGGACATCCTCCGTACCTGTCAAAAGACTATAACGACATAGATGCTTCACGTGCACGGCATCGGCTTCTTTCGACGCTTCGCTTTGCAGATAGTATAAGCAACCGTCTCTTTCGCACAACTCGATAAAAGGCGTTTCGTTCATATGCTCGCTTAATCTGATCACGGAATCGAAATGATCATCCATTCGGGACAGACGATTATCATCTGCCGGATTCGCAAAATAGAAAAAGCCGTCCTTTTCGATGATATACCCGCCGGATGACGAAGCGGCGGATTGTGCGGCGACCTGATTGCTGCAGCCAAAAAACAACAGCGCTGCAATCAACAGGAAAGGCATCATCCATAACGAGCGTTTCAAGAAACACACCCCCTTTTTGTCATTATAAGCCATACATGCAATAGAGATGCAAAATATGTATGAAGAATGTGTGAATTCAAAGTATCTTATCAAATGATAAGGTTGAAATGCAAAATAAGAAGCACAGCCGGTCGAAAACCGACTGTGCTTTGAATAAACCCCTTGACAAACCTCCTCTAAAACGCCTTTTCTTTTCATTATTTCGCCGCAAACTATCCGCGTTTTCGCTCGGTCCACTTCGTTACAAAGGTAGATCGCGCGCTACCCGCGCGTACCATGCATACTCTTGTATAGCTCCGTCGCGAAAACGTGGATTCTGCCCACCTTCCCAACAGCCTGAGGCTGCCGCATCTGCGGCAGCCTGTTTTGCTGCTTTTACAGTGAGTCGCGCAGGATCTTGGCAATGTCCGCTTCGAAAAGCGGGACCCATGCGTTTTCGAGCCCTTCGTTTTCCGCGACGTGACGCGCCATTTCGTCGATGCGCGATTCGTCGATGCCGACGTCGCGAAGGTGCATCGGGATGCCGATCTCCTCAAAGAACGCGTAGGTGCGTTCGATCGCCTGTTCCGCGATCTCGAACTTCGGGAGCGCGGGATCGACGCCGAAGACGTTGACGCCGTATTTTACGAAACGGTCGACCGTGCGGTCGGACAGAACGTGCTTCATCCAGCGCGGCGTGACGATCGCCAGCCCCTCGCCGTGCGTGATGTCGTAATACGCGCTCAGCGCGTGCTCGATGCCGTGCAGCGGCCAGCCGGAGGGGCTGTTGCCGAGCGCATAGATGCCGTTGCAGCCGAGCGTGCAGGCGAACATCATTTCGGCTCTTGCCGTATAATCCGAGGGGTTTTCGAGACAGCGCTTCGTGTTGATCATCAGACTCCTGAAGCCCGCCTCGCAGAAGCCGTCGTTCAGGAGCGTGCTGTCCTCGCAGAAATACTGCTCCATGATGTGGTTCATCGCGTCCGCGCAGCCCGCCGCGGTCTGCTTCTTCGAGACGGTGAAGGTATAGGTCGGATCGAGGAAGGAGCAGACGGGGAAGAGCAGCTCGTCGATATAGCCGATCTTGTCATTGGTCTCCGTGCGCGAGATCACGCCGCCGCAGTCGTATTCGCTGCCGGTTGCCGCAAGGGTGAGGATATCCACGATGGGCAACGCCGCCTTTGCCTTGACCTTGTAGGTGATCAGGTCCCAGGGATCGCCGTCGTATTTCGCGCCCGCCGCGATTGCCTTGGAGCAGTCGAGCACGCTGCCGCCGCCGACGGACAGGATCACGTCGACGCCGCGCTCCTTGCAGAGCCGCACGCCGTCGAGGACGCTCGGATCGTATTTCGGATTCGGCTGAATGCCGGGTAGTTCCACGACCGTGAAGCCCTCCAAAAGCGAGAGGACCTTGTCGTAAAGCCCGGTCTTTTTGATGCTGCCGCCGCCGTAGGCAAGCAGTACGGTCTTGCCGATCGCGCCCAAAACCTCCGGAAGCTGTTCGATCACGCCTTTTCCGAAGAGCAGTCTTGTGGGGGTCTGATAATCAAAGTTCTGCATGGGATCCTCCTTGATTCAATGTCTGTCCGGATCGAATTTCCGGATGGGAATGTATTTTCGGACCTGTTCGATATAGTCCTTGTACCGCGGATATTTTTTCGACGAGATCGATTCGCCGAGCGCCGAGCTGCCCATAAACAGCAGGATCAGCAGCAGCGGACCGGCCGCCGACCAATGGAAGACGCCGCGGCTTGCGGCGCCCGCGCCGATCGCAAAGAGATACAGGCTGAGCCAGATCCCCTGTTCGCCGAGGTAGTTCGGATGCCGCATGCGCGACCACGGACCGGTCGTGTTGAAGCCGAGATCGTACGGCTTCGGCAGCGCTTTTCCCTCGGAAAGCAGCTTCTTCTTGGTTTGGTGGAATCGCCACTGATATTCGTCCGCGACCGTTTCCAGCGCAAGGAACAGCACGGCGAGCACCGTCGCCGCAATATCCCACGCGCCGAACGGCGCGGTCGATTCCATGGCGGCAAGCGAGGGGAGGCAGATGCCGAGCACCAGCAGGTTCTGGTACAGGCTGATGAAGAACAGATCGAACAGCGTCCACGCAAGCTTGTGCCGGAAGATCGGATTGCTCCGCACGATCGACCAGCGGTAATCCTCCTCGCCGGTCCAGAACTTCAGCCGGTACGCGCCCTTGCGCGCAAAGTTGATCGTCAGCCGGACGCCCCAGACCGTGACGATCAGCGCGTAAACGACGAGGCGGGGCTTCATGCCGCCCTTGCCTGCGACGATCCATGCGTACGCGATCGGCAGAATGCTCCAGAGCTTGTCCATCTGCGAGAAGTTCTGCGCAAGCTCGCCGACGACAAAGCAGAAGGCGACGCTGCAGCCGCACACGATCAGCAGGATCTTCAGCGTTTCGGACTGCGTTTCGGTCAGCGCAAAACCGCCGAACACAAACCCCAAAACCAGCAGCGCGATCACAACAACGGCCGAGACGACCGTTCCGACGGTTCTTTTCATATCGTTTCCCCCATACCTCATTGTATAATATGATACACGATTCCGCCGTCTTTTGCAACCCTTGCAAACGCATCGAATCGCGGCGATCGAGCTGCGCCGGACGGAAATTGTGTCGTTTTTATCCTTGTCAGACGAACCCCGTTATGGTATGATACCGGTAACGTTAGGGGGGATTCAAGTGAGCCGAAATCCGATCCATGCAAATCCGGTCAGTATCGAAAAGAAAGCGCAGATCTTCAGACCCGTCACGAACAAGAACGCGGATGCATATCTGAAGGAGTATATTCAGGCGTTTCTTACGGAGAACAAAATCAAAACCAATATCACAAACAAGATCCTGCTGCTGCGGCTTCTGATCTGCTTTGCGTACAGCTTGATCCTGTTTCTGGATATCGTACACCTTTGCCTGTATCACGAGACCTTTTTCCTGAATTTTCTGATCTTTTCGGCTGCAACCGTCGCGTATGCGATCATCCTGTCACGCATGAGCGTGTACGGTTATCTGGTCAAGGAAGTCAAGAAACGGCCGATGGATCCGATTGACAACATCCTTGCAAGCCAGGTCAGCGGAACGAAGAACGGACTGTTTTCTTTGATCGCGGTCTTCGCATTGCCGGTGATCGTTCTGATCGTTTGCTGCGTCCTGTTTGCAAAACCGCGGTTCATCTATGAGAGAAACAACATGGGCGGGTATTCTGTTCGCTACTGCAGCATCGGCCTCAGCAGCGAGGATACGATCGTCGTGCCCGAAACGCACAACGGGCTTCCGGTCAATGAAATCCGCGGAAAGACGTTCATCAACATGGATTTCTGCGCGATCCGGCTTCCTTCGAAGCTGACCGAGATCCGCGGCGATACCTTCAGCGGCTGCAGCAGGCTGTCCGAGATCGACATCCCGCAGAGCGTAACGCGAATCGGCGGCGGGGCGTTCCTGGACTGCGTCAGACTGAAAGAGATCACATTGCCGTCGGGAATCACCGAGATCAGCGGCGATACCTTCAACGGTTGCAGCAGCCTGAGCGCGATCGAGATCCCAGAGGGTGTGATGCGGATCGGCGGACACGCGTTCGACGGATGTTCCGCATTGAAGACGGTCGCCTTGCCGCGTTCGCTGGACACCATCGGCGCGTCCGCGTTCCGCGGATGCAGATCGCTGGAGAAGATCGACATTCCGGGTTCTGTCCGTGAGATCGGTCAGTCCGCGTTCCGCGGATGTATTTCCTTAACGCGCGTCTATGTGCCGGCGTCGGTGCGTTCGATCGGTCCGTCCGCGTTCCGCGAGTGCGGGAGAATGGAGTCGATCCGCATCCCGAGAAACGCATCTGTCGGAGAAAAGGCGTTCAAGGATACATACGGAGAGATCGAGTATTATTGATCTGCAGGGAGCGGAAAGACGATGGAACGATTCATTCATCTGTTGTACGTGCCGACGATGGCATGCAATATGCAGTGCCGCTACTGTTATCTGGGCGGCGGCACGAAGGCGATCGCAACGGAACATACGCCGCTGGAGACGCTTGCATACGCCGTCGATAAATGCCGCAGCGAGGGCGTTATGCCGTTCAACATCTCGCTGCACGGCGGTGAGGTGACGACGCTTTCGAAGGAGGATTTCCGTGCGGTCGTCGCGTATATTGCCGCGTATTACGATACGAACGGAAGCTATCTGTCCGGCGCGGGGTTCCGCCTCGGTACGCCGCACATCAAGACGAACCTGTTCGAACTGGACCGGCACATCGAAACGATCCGCGATTACAACGTATCGATCTCCGGGAGCATCGATCTGCCGCTTTCGCTGCATCGCGCGTACCGCGTGACAAAGGACGGCAGGGATACGCTGGATCGTATCCTCCGGAACGTTTCGCTGCTTCAGGAGATTCCGAACCGCAAAAAAGTCTCGGCAACGATCTTCCGCGAGCATCTGGACCGCATGGACGAGCTGATCGAAGACATCTGGTTCCTGCATCGGAACACCTGTCTCGATATGACGGATTTCAACTTCATGGTCGGCTTCGATTCGGACACGAACGAGCTTCTGCATCCGCTTTCGGACGAGGAACAGCTTCGTTTTTATCACGCGATCCGGGAGGCTTTTGCGGGGACCGAGCTGGAGGAAGCGCTGAACACCAAATGGTTCGCGGAATTCGGTCCGGATTACTGCACGAACTGTATGAACTGCGGGGAGAAATTCTTCCTGCTGGAGCGGAACGGCGACATATATTCCTGCGTGCGCGGACAGAACCATCCCGAATTCTATTACGGCAACATCTATGAATCTTCGATGACGGAGATCATGGAAACGGCAAAGCGGAAGATCGCGGAGATCCATCACGGCTGCGGGTTTTCGGAGGACTGCGCGGCGTGCGGATACCTGTCCGTCTGCAAGACGGGCTGCCCGTTCGTCAAGCGCGTCAACGCTTCGCCGAAGAGCTACACCTGCGGTCTGCAGCAGGCGCTGTATCCGGTCTGGGGCGTGACGCCCGATCCGCTGAACCGCGAGCACGTTCTGGATTATGTCGTTGAGATGCATCCCGAACGGATCCCGGACTTTGCATTGCCGCGCATCCCGAACGGGATCCCGGCGCTCCGGCACATCATCGACAGCGATCCGGACCTTCGCGCGGTGTACGACGAAACCGCGTTCGTTCTGGAGATCGACGGCAATCGCTTTCCGCTTGCGCCGCAGATCATCAAAAAGGACCGCACGTTCACCTTTATGACGCCGGAAAGCCGCGTGACCCTGCATGTGCGGCACGGACTGCTGGAGAAGTGCAGTTCGTATCCGGAGAACAATATGCTGTTCATCCAGCTGCTGACCGGCGACATGATCGTTTACGGCGACGAGAACCGCGAAAAGCAGCGGCATATTGCGACCGAGCTGATTTACAAACAGGTTGCGGAGGAGCAGCCTTCCGCGATTCCCGGCTACGACGCGGTGGATCTGACGCATTTCTTCCGGCGGTACGGGCTTTCGCTTTCCCGCACTGCGGCAAACAATGTGTTCTTCACGACCGGCGCGCTGCGGGATATTCATTATGCCAAACAGAAAAACAACGCGTTCTATCACATTCAGGCGATGGATCTGCCGTTTCCGAACTTAGAATTTTACTATCTGAACGAGGAGATGCTTCAACGATGAAAACGATGATTCCAAGGACGTACAACGATATCATGACGCTTGCGGGGTTACAGCAGCTCAGACAGTACTGCATGATCTCGGAGGAAACGGAGGCGAACCTGTTCGAGTCGTTCGCGTCCGGCAAGCTGAGGCTTGCGGAGGCGTTCCCCGACAACTCGCTCAAACTGACCTTTGAAGGAGAGACCGAGCCCATGGTCTTCACGATGCCGTTCAACAGTCAGGGCGGAAAGGTCAATGCGGTGACGATGGATGCAACCCGCTTCAATGTGACGTACTCCGCATCCTATCTGGCGTCGCAGAGAAGCTCCTCCGGCGGCGGATACTCCGGCGGCAGCAGCGGCAATAACAACAATAACAACAATAATAACAACAATAACAATCACTGAACGGAGAGCCTGCAGGCATGGTATACGAGAGCTTGCATAAAAAGCGTCTGCAGCGGCAGCGGATCCGCATCATTACGGAGTATTATGACAACGGGGTCACGAAGCGCAGAAGCAGCGACGGCGTGAATTGCGACGACGTGGAAAACGGCGTGATCCTGGACAAGAAATACTTTGCCGGGGGAAAATGCGTTTTGCAGGAAACGGAATTCAACCCGGGGATCCTGTATTCCTTCGTCTATCCGGAAACAAAGGACGGACTGCTGCAGTGTCCGGCGTGCGGGGGAACTGCCGACCGGGACGATTTTTCGGAGGGCTGTCCGTACTGCGGCGCGCCGGGAAATATGGAGTATGCCGATCGGAAGGCGGGGGAGCGCGACCATGCCGACTCCGTCGTCGGCAGATCCGCGAAGAACGCGCTGTGGTTTCTGCTCTGCGTTGTCGTCGGGATCGCGGTCTGCATGCCGATCACCGTCTGCGCAAGCCGGACCGCGTTTTTCATGGACTATGTGAAAGGCGCTGCGATCGGACTTCTTCTCGGGCTTGCCGCCTTCCTTACGCTGCAGTTTATCCGCAGCAGGCTTGTGGTCCGGCAGAAGGAACAGGAGAAACAGCAGCGGCAGAACACCTCGCTGCAGACGTTTCTTCGGGCTCTCTCCGCTGCAGGGCTGTCTCTGAAGGCATATCACAACGGGCTTTCCGCAGAGCTGAACCGGTACTTCTACACGGATGGAGACGCTTCGGTGCAGCGCGTTACCGACTATGACGTACTCGATTTCCGGAACCGGCAGGTCAGGGAGACGGCGCAGGGACGCCTGATCTCAGCGGATGTGCAGCTGCGCATCGTATCGGCAGAGGGATCGAAGCTGTCTTCGGAAACCGGCTGGTGGAATGTTGCGCTGCGACATGAAAGCGATCGGCGGGTGTTCAGCCTGCATGAGGGGCTGAACATGATCGAATGTCCGAACTGCGGGGCGAAGGTGAACATCGAGGAACCGAGCTGCCGGTACTGCGGTTCGCCCGTCGTTCTGAAAAGCCCGCTTTCCCTGACGTCGATCCGCCGGACGGAGTTCGCGGAGGATTGATCCGCAGCAGGCAGCGGCGCGGAAAAAACAGACGGAAAGACATTCTTGACGACGGCTGCATTTCGTCAGATCCTGCGCGGAGTCCGCATGGACTCCGCGTTTTTGATTGCAAAGAAAAGCGCAGTCGGGTAATCGACTGCGCTTGTTGCCGGGGAATGTCAGATCTCTATGCTGCCGGACGTGACATAGCGACCGGACTTGCGGTCGAACAGCATGATCGAAGTGCCGACGAAGTGAATGTGCGTGCTGCTGCCGATCGCATAGAGCGTGTCGCCGAACACGACGCTGGTCAGCAGGAATTCGCCGGTGCGGATCTTCAGCGTGGATTCCATACCGGTGGGCATCGCACCGTAGATCTCGCCTTCGATGCCGTCGTTCGCAAGGCGGATGAATTCGGGACGAACGCCGAGCACGAAATCGCCGTCACGGATGACCGGCGCGTCTTCGATGGAGGTATCGACCTCTTCGACGCGGGCGATGTTGTAGCGGAAGACCTCGTCCTTGTTGCCCTTTTCCACATAGCCCTTCTGCTTTGCAAGCTCGGCGCGGCGCGCGGCTTCGGCTTCGATCGACTCGTCGCGCGCACGGTTCCATTCCGCGATCGAGATCGGCTCGTTCGGATGGAACGTCACGTGATTGTCGCCGAGCAGTTTCAGCGAAATGCTGCCGTACTCCTGCTTCTGTTCGCCGTGCGTCTCAATGAAGTTGATCGACGGGTTGCCGACAAAGTCCGCGACAAACAGATTGTTCGGACGGTTATAGACGGTGAGCGGCGGTTCGTACTGCTGGAGCACGCCGTTGTTGATCAGGCAGATCGAGGTTGCCAGCGTCATTGCTTCCATTTGGTCATGCGTGACGTAGACAAAGGTGCTGCCGGTTTCCACGTGCAGACGCTGCAGCTCGTAACGCATCTCAAGACGCAGCTTTGCGTCGAGGTTCGAAAGCGGCTCATCCATGAAGAGCACGCTCGGTTCCGGCGCAAGCGTTCTTGCGATTGCGACACGCTGCTGCTGACCGCCGGACAGCTCCGCGGGGTAGCGATCCATAAACATGCCGATCTTGACGATACGGGACACTCTGCGGACCGCGAGGTCGATCTCTTCCTTGCAGAGCTTGCGCTTTACGACGATCGGTTCGCCGTCTTTCAGCACGCGGAAGTCCTTATCGAGCTCCTCACCCTTTGCCTTATGCGCGGCGATCGCGTTGTTGAGCTTCGTTTTGAGACCGTCCGCGATCTGCTGCGCCTTGCTCTGATCCTCCTGCAAATTGTAGCCGAGCAGCGTCTTTGCGGTCATCATGGAGATCGAATAACTGTCGATCAGCTTGATGTACGCCTTTTTCTTGTCGACGACGCCGTTCTTGTCGCGGCAGTCGTTGATGACGTCCGCAACGCCCTTCGGATCCTTCAGGATCTCGGCAAGATGCGCCGCGTTCTTCGCGTCATAGTCGAAGGTTTCCTTCGGCTCGTTGATGTTCTTGAGACCGAATGCGATGTTGTCGTACACGGTCATGTTGGGCCACAGCGCATAGTTCTGGAACAGGAAGCCGACCTTGCGCTTGTTGGCGGGGACGTTGATGCCCGCAGCGCTGTCAAACACAACTCTGTCACCGATCGTGATGCGGCCTTCCGTGGGCGTTTCGAGACCCGCGATCATGCGGAGCGTCGTCGTTTTGCCGCAGCCCGACGGACCGAGCAGCGTGACGAACGCATTGTCCTCGATAACGAGATTCAGATTTTCGACAGCGTAGAACTTCTTCCAACGCTTCGTGATGTTTTCCAATACGATTTTAGGCATATCATTAACCTCCGATGCCTTCATCCAGGCTTGCGCCGGTGAGTTTGTTGACGACTGTGTTGCAGATCAGGATCGTGACGACCAGGATCAGGTTGATACCGCTTGAGAACGCGTACAGACCCATTTCATCGAAATAGTCCAGCGTCGTGGAGAGGATGTAGCCCTGCGTACAGAGAAGCATGAACAGGGACAATTCACGAAGACACGTCATAAACGGCAGCATAAATCCGCTGATGATCGAGGATTTCTGGATCGGCACGATGATGCGGAACATGCGCTTGAACCACGGAATGTCCTGAATGATCGCTGCTTCTTCGATCTCGCCCGACAGCTGCAGCATGGAGTTCAGCGACGCGCGGCTGGCGAACGGGATGTACTTGACGGTACCGACGATGATCAGCAGCCAGTAGGTGTTGTAGAGATTGACGTACTTGTTCGAGAACAGAATGAAGAACGCGACGCCGACCGCGATGGAAGGCATCAGGTACGGCAGGAACGCCATGTTGTTGACGTAGTTCGCCCACTTCGATCTGCGGTTCTTGCTTACCGCGTAGCCGATCAGCGTACCGATCGTGCCGGCGGTCAGCGCGCAGGCGAAGGAGACGAGCAGCGTGCCGCCGTAGGCATGCCAGATCGTGCTGTTGTACAGCATGCCCTGCTGACCGTACATGCCGTTCTCGGTGACGTTTTCGGCGGTGAGCCACCACTTGGCCGTCAGATTCTGCACGTTTCCGGTGTACAGGAAGCTGTAATCGCCCGGGTTCGGCAGGAACGTTTCAAACGCGAACGAGATGATGGGGTAGATGCTCGTGAAGAACGTGATGACGATGAAGATCACTCCGATCACGTACTTGCCCAGCTTGCCGAGATTGAACCGGGAGATCTGTCCCGATTTGCCGGTAACAGTCGTATAACTCTTGCGGCTCTTCAGGGTGAGCTGGTTGGCGAGCAGGATCGCGATGCCGAAGATCATCATGATGATCGCAAGGATACTCGCTTCACCGGTATATTTGCTGTTCAGCGAAATGTACTTCGTGGACAGCGTTTCAAGGTTCAGATAGTGCGGGACAGGATAGCTGCCCATCGCGCTGCCGAAGACCAGCAGTACCGTCGACAGGATCGCGGGCTTGATCATCGGGAGCGTGATGCGGAACATCGTCTTCCAGCGCGGCGTATCGAGGATCGTTGCCGCCTCCTCCAGGTTCGCGTCCATATTGCGGAAGATGCCGCCGATCAGGATGTACGCAAACGGCGCGTAGTGCAGACCGAGCACCATCGCGGAGGGGAACAGACCCTGACACCACCAGCCGGGCATCTGAAGGTGGAATACCGAGGCCAGAAGACCGTCCGAGGTATGCGTGACGGCGTTCGAGTAGAAGAGGTTCTTCCAGACGATTGCCAGTGTCCACTGCGGCATGATGTACGGAAAGATGAAGATGGAGCTTAAATATTTCCGAAACTTGAGATTGGTTCTGGTAACCAAAAACGCAAAGAGTCCGCCGAAAACGATCGATACCACGCAGGAAATGGTGGACAAAAGCACCGTGTTCAAAAGCGGCGTCCACAGGTTTTGTTTGGCAAGTCCCGAGGTGAACAGATCGATATAGTTGACGAGCGTATATCCTTCCGACTCGCCGGTCAGATGCGCGTCGATCGTGCCCGGATGGATCAGGATCGTATCCCGGACGATCGCGATGATCGGCGCGACGGTGGTGAAGGTCAGAATAATGCCTAGCACCAAAAGGATGATATTTTGCGGTTTTGAGAAAAACGTTTTCAGCTTATTGAGCCGAATGCGCCGCTTCATGGCGCGTGTGGGTGCGGCTGTTTGCACGAATTCCTCCCTTTATTCCATCGGAGGCGCCCTAAATCCATTAAGGCGCCTCCGATCATGGTCGTTGTGTTAATAAATCAGTCTACCTTGTACTTGGTGAGCATCTCGATCCAGGAACCGACGGTGAACGCAACGGATGCGCAGTACTCCGGATCCTCGATGACGAGCTTGCCCTCTTTGATCCACCAGTCATAGCCGCGGTCGTTCTTGCACTCGAACTCGACCTCGCCGGCTTCGTTCATACCGCCCTTGCTGTGGCCGTACTTTTCCTCGGTGCCTGCCGCAACGGTCGGGTTGGAGGAGTAACCGCCCATATCCTTGCCCCATGCGGAGAAGCCGTCAACGGTGCAGGTGATGAACGCGATGAACGCACATGCGGTCCAGGGCAGCGGGCTGTTGTCCGGAACGAACATGTAGTGGCAGTAGCCGTAGCCGCCGATGCCCTCGTAGCCGTCCTGATACGCCGCAACCTTGATGTTGTTCTTGGAAATGGTGTCGGACTCTTCAACGGAACGGAGCTTGGAGTAAACAAGCAGACCGAACTGATCGGTTGCGGACTTGTCGACCAGCGTGTTGCAGATCGGGCCGTCGTCCGGTTGTGCCGCATAGCTCTCGACCCAGAGCTTGATCCACGCAAGCGCATATGCGCCGTTTGCGCCGAGGCCGAGGTCCTTCGCATCCGCTTCGAGAGAATCGATGACGGGCTTGAACTGTGCCTGCTTGTCGGCGGGGAGCTTGTCGAACGCATCCTTCAGATAGCCGGCATACTCATCCTTCGTGAGCATGTAGAGGAAGTTCTTGCCGACGATCTCGGAGTCGATGTCCATGAACAGACCGTGTTCGCCTTCCGCAACGAAGTCCCAGCAGTTGGTGAACGTCTTCGAACCGGTGCAGTTGTACTCGAAGACCTTGTTCAGCGTCTGCAGCGGCAGATAGCCCTTATAGTCGGCTGCCTTGATGCCGTTTGCATTTGCCCAGTCGAGCGGAATGAACGTGTCGAGGATGCCGGTCTTGACCATCTTGCTCTCGATCTGGTTGCCGTCCTGGATCAGGGTGACCGCAAAGGTGCCCTTTTCCTTCATGGAGTCGGCGGTCAGCTGATCGAAGATCTTGTTGTTTTTCGGCTGCTGCCATTCGAAGTTGAGCGTGTAGTTCGGATCAATTGTCTGCAGGTATTCGATGAACAGGGGCAGAGCGGACTTGCCGCGGCTGGAGTTGCCCACGCCGTAGAAGGTCGCACCGTTGGATTCTTCGATTGCTTTCTTGCAGAGTTCTTCAAGCGTCAGGCCTTCCGCTTCCTGGATGACCTTTTGCACATTGGAGTCGTTCTTTGCTGCCGGTTTGTCGGAGCCGCCGCAAGCGACCAGACCCAGCACCATCACGAAAGCCAACATGACAGCGATAATCTTTTTCATGATTTCCCTCCTGATTGTTACTTCACGGAAATAACTCCGCGTATATTTATTTTAACAGAAAACCGAACCGGAATCAACAGGGAAAAAGACATTTTTATATATAAATTTTGTTTTTCCGCCGCATGCTCTTTCGGTGATTGTCAATCCGTCCGCGGCATGATATACTGAAACATTGAAGGAATACCGAATCAAAGAGGCAGGAGGGATCCCATGAAACCGAACGAAACGGCAATTTTCTGCGATCTGGACGGCACGCTGTTCGATCATACCGGCGCGGTTTCCGAGCAAAACAGGAACGCGATCCGCCGTTATACGGAGGCGGGCGGACTCTTTGCCATCGCGACCGGACGCTGTCCCGGCAATATGCTGACGTACCTGGACGGCGTTGCGTTCAACGCGCCGAGCATCGTTCTGAACGGCGCCGGCGTGTACGACAACGGGCAGAAACGTTTTCTTTATACGCAGTTTGCCGACAGCGCAGCGATCGCCGCCGTGCTGCGGTTTTGCAGGGAACGGCACCCCGACATGAACCTGCAGGTCTATACCGAAACGGATATCCTCTACGTTTCACCGAGAGAGACGCTCAACCTTCCGTTCTGGGAGCTGCACCGATCCAGCCTGTTCGTGAGCATCGAGGAGGCGGAGCGGACGCCGTGGTTCAAATCGCTGCTGTTCGGCGCGCCGGAAAAGCTGCGCAAAGCGGAAGCGTTCATCGCGGCAAACGGACTTTCGGATCGGTTCGACCGCGTCTACGCAACGACCGATATCGTCCCCGGCTCCGTCTATCTCGAATTGCTGCCGAAGAACGTGAACAAGGGTACGGCGCTCAAAGTCTGCCGCGGGCTGGATTGTTACCGGAACCGGACGCTGATCGCCGCGGGCGATTACAACAACGATCTTGAACTGCTTTCGGAGGCGGATATCGCCGTCTGTCCGAAAAACGCAAACGACGCGATCCGCGCAATTTCGGACGTGGTTTTGCCGTCGAACGACGAACACGCGATCGCCGCGCTGATCGACCGGCTGCCGGATCTCGGCGCGCGCGCATAAACATCGGAATGTATACGGAGGGAAGAATGAAAATGACGGAACGGGAACGGAAGCTGATCGAAGCGCTGGCGAACGCCAAAGCGCCGAGCGGGTTTGAGGACGAAACGGTTGCGATCATGCGCGAAGCGCTTCGGGATCTCTGCGATTTTGAGGAGGACGGGCTGCGCAATCTGTTCATTTGCCGCCGCAGAAACACCGGAGACAAGCCGGTCCTGATGCTTGATGCGCACAGCGACGAAGTGGGATTCATGGTGCATTCGATCCGCCCGAACGGCACGCTGCGCCTCGTGGGGCTGGGCGGCTGGAACAAGGCGACGCTTCCCGGCATGCGCGTTCTGGTGCGGAACCGCTTCGGGGACTGGATCCCGGGCTGTATCGCGGCAAAGCCGCCGCATTTTATGAGCGCGGCGGAGAAGGAACGCGGCGGGGTCGCGGAGATTCGCGATCTGTCGCTCGACGTCGGCGCAACGTCCGCCGAGCAGGCGGAGAACGCGTTCGGCATCCGCATCGGCGAACCGGTCGTGCCCGTGCCGCATTTCTCGTCCGATGAAAAGAACGGTCTGCTGTTCGGCAAGGCGTTTGACTGCCGGATCGGCTGCGCGGCAATGGCGGAGGTTATGCGGCAAATCGCGGACGAGGATCTGAACGTCGACGTCGTCGCATCGCTTTCCAGTCAGGAGGAGGTCGGGGAGCGCGGCGCTAAAGCCGCCGTAAACCGGATCCGCCCCGACATCGCGATCGTGTTCGAGGGCTGTCCCGCGGACGATACGTTCACGGAACCGTATGCGGTGCAGACGGCGCTGAAGCGCGGACCGATGCTGCGGTTCATGGACGTCTCGGTCATCATCAATCCGCGGTATCAGCGGTTTGCGCTGGACCTTGCGGAGCGGGAGGGGATTGCGGCGCAGGCGTCCGTGCGCGAGGGCGGCGGCAACGACGCTGCGGTGATCCAGGCGCTGAACGGCGCGCCTGCGATCGTGCTGGGCGTACCGGTGCGATACATCCATACACCGACCTGCATCGCGTCCGCGTTTGATTACGAGGAAACGGTGCGGCTTGCGCTGGCGATCATCCGCGCGCTCGACGCGTCGCTGATCCGGAGCTTCTGAGCGGGGAAAAGCCCCTGCGGCAGCTGCGGGGGTTCAGACGCTTGCGCGGAATTCGTTCGGCGTGACACCGGCATATTTTTTGAAGACGCGGATGAAGTGTCCGTGGGAGGAAAAACCGAGATACGCGCCGATTGCGGAAGCGGATTTATCGGAATAACGGAGGAGGCGTTTGGCTTCCTCCGTTTTTTCGCGGAGAATGAAATCGGTCAGGGTTTCGCCGGTCTCCCGTTTGAACTTTGCGGACAGATACGGACGGCTCAGATAGAATTCCCGCGCCATTTTTTCGGTGCTGATCGGTTCGGAAAGATGGTGACGGACGTAGTTTGCAACGTCCCCCGCGAGCTTGGACGGCCGGTGCCCGAGATGCAGCTTTTCCACCTGCTCGGTGAATTCGAGGATCATGTGATACTGCAGATTCATCAGCTTGCTGTGATCGGACAAAAGCTCGGCGCGCTGAATATAGCCGTCGGACAGGGAAAACGCGTCGTCCTCGCGCATGCCGCCGCGGATCGCGGCGCGCGACGCCAGCGTCACGGAGACGATGAACGTGTTTTTGAGCTGACGGAGCTGCGTCGGCGCGATTGTTCCGCCGCGGATGGCGGGCGCTTCGCTGAGCCAGCGCTTCAGCGCTGCGGTGTCGCCCTTGTGCACGATCTCCATCAGTGCTTCTTCAATCGCGAGCGCGTTGTGCACGTCGCGCGGGGCGTCCGACTCTCCGTAGACGCGTTCCGTGCGGCGCTGCTCCACGCTTGTTTTGATCGTTTCCTGTTCGTCGCTGTAGATCATAACGTCCGAGATGGCAAGCATCTCCCCGTCGTTCAGAATGTGGTTCATGGTGCAGAGCATCGAAAGCAGCGTTTCCACCGGCAGACGGTTGACGCCGGTCATGCCGGTCACGAACGCGGGGATCTGATCCTTCGGCACGTCGAGCCGGAAGGCAAGCTCCCGAAGGTCCTGCTCGCTCGCCATGATCTGCGACGTCGGACCGAGCACGATCGACGCTTCCGCCGTGCGGATCACGCCGTAATAGTGGAACAGCGGCGTGACAAAGTAGCCTACGTGCGCCGTGATTGAAAGGATCTCCCTTTTGTAAAGTTCAAACGGATCCTTCGGCAGCTTTGCCGGAAACCACGCAAAGGTGCAGACGGCGTTCTCATAGAGACGCACCGGCACGCCGGACAGCGTCCCCATGGACCTGACAAGGTATCTGAGATCGATCTGTTTCATACGGCATCCTCCGATTCATTACAATTATACGAAATATATTACAATAATGCAATACAAGAAGAAACGGAAATTGTATAATGATGATAATGAAAACAATCGAGGAGGCTACCCGGATGGAAACAGAACGGATTCTGCAGCAAATGACGGTCGAGGAGAAGGCGGCGCTGGTTTCCGGCACGAACTTCATGTACACAAATCCGATCCCGCGGCTTTCGATCCAGTCGCTGCGCATGTCGGACGGTCCGCACGGACTCAGACTGCAGAAGGAAGGCGGCGACAACGGCGTCTCCGAGAGCGAACCGGCAACGTCCTTTCCGACGGCGGCGACGACCGCTTCGGGCTGGAACCCGGAAAACGCGCGCAAAATGGGCGAGGCGATCGGCAGGGAGTGCCGGTATTACGGCGTGCATACGCTGCTCGGTCCCGGCGTCAACATCAAGCGCAATCCGCTCTGCGGCAGAAACTTTGAATACTTTTCCGAGGATCCGTATCTTGCGGGCGTGATGGGCGCGGCGGAGGTCAACGGCGTGCAGTCGACGGGCGTCGGCGTTTCGGTCAAGCACTTTGCGCTGAACAATTCCGAAAACTACCGCTTCATGGGCAATTCGATCGCGAGTGAAAAGACGATGCGAGAGATCTACCTGAAGCAGTTCGAGTATATCGTAAAGCACGCGCATCCCGCGACGATCATGTGCGCGTACAATCAGGTCAACGGGACGTTCTGCTCCGAACATAAGTGGCTTTTAACCGACGTGCTCCGCAAAGAATGGGGATATGACGGCGTCGTCATGACCGACTGGGGCGCGATGCACGACCGCGTCGCAAGCCTGAAAGCCGGACTCGACCTTGAAATGCCGGGCGATACGGCGATCTGCCGCAGGTGGATCCTCGACGGCGTCAAAGACGGCACGCTCCCGATGGAAGATCTCGACAAAGCCTGCCGGAACATCCTCAACTGGGTCGGCAAAACCGTGAAGCCCGCCGATCCGAAGCCGGTGGATTGGGACGCGCATCACGCGCTTGCCGCCGAGATCGCCGCGGACTGTGCGGTGCTGCTGAAGAACGACGGCGTGCTGCCGCTTTCCGGCACGGAGAAGCTGCACGTTGCGGGCGAGCTCTTTGAAAACATGCGCTATCAGGGCGCGGGCAGCTCCATGATCCGACCGACGAAGGTCACGACGCCGAAGGACGCGTTCGACGCGCACGGCGTAAAGACGTACGCGCTCGAGGAGAGCGACACGGTCCTGGTCTTTGCGGGGCTGACGGACGAATACGAATCCGAGGGCTGCGACCGCGAGAACATGCGCATGCCGGAAAGCCATCTCCGGCTGATCGACTCGCTTTCGGAAAGCGGGAAGAAGGTCGTCGTCATCCTGTTCGGCGGTTCGCCGTTCGAATTGCCGTTCTGCGATAAAGTCGATGCGATCCTGAACATGTATCTGCCGGGACAGAACGGCGGCGCGGCGGTCTATGATCTGCTGTTCGGCGTGAAAAATCCGTCCGGCAAGCTCGCCGAGACGTGGCCGATGCGCTATGAGGACGTTCCCTCGCACGAAACCTTCGGCAAGGGAATCAACGAGATCTATGCCGAGGGGACGGAGGTCGGCTATCGCTATTACAGCAAACACAACGTCCCTGTGCGGTTCCCGTTCGGCTTCGGACTTTCCTATACGACCTTTGCGCATTCCGAATGGACAAAGAACGGCAACGTGTATACGCATACGATCGAAAACACGGGTGATCGCTTCGGCGGCGAGGTTGCGCAGCTGTTCGTGGACGGCGTGCTCAAAGGCTTTGAGAAGATTTATCTGAACCCCGGCGAATCGAAGACTGTTTCGATTACGGTCGAGGACGAGCCGGAAACGGAATACGCCGACACATACACCGTGCCGGAACCGCAGGCAAGTTTCCCGGTGACGGTCGAATCGCGCTTCACCGATCTCAATCAGAGCTTCATGGGCCGCATCCTCTATAACGCCGTGCTGTCGGTTGTGAAGAAGCAGATGAAGCAGGCGCAGAAACTGCCGGAGGGACCGGAACGCGACAACGCGATCAAGGGCGCATACTTCATGAAGCGCATCATGGACAGCAATTCGCCGCGCTCGCTCTCGATGTGCGCGGGAAACCGGATGCCCTATAACTTCGCGCAGGGTTTTGCCGAGCTGACCAACGGACACCTCATCAAAGGGATCCGCTGTTTTATGAAAAAGATTGACGTACCGAAACTGCCGAAGGAGGAGCAAAACGCATGAAACTGCCCAAGAGTCTGATCACATCGGAACAGGTCACCGCAAAGGAAAAATGGCTGGGCTATCTTCTGGGACCTGCCGGCGCGCTGCTTCTGAACGCGGTGCTTGCGACCTATCTGAACGTCTATTACACCGATGTTCTGAAGCTCAAGGGACTTTGGGGAGGCATGTTCCTCTTTGTCTTTCCGATCATTTCAAAGATCGTCGACGCGTTTACCAATGTTGCGATGGGACGCGTCATCGACCGCACCCGCACCAAAGAGGGCAAGGCGCGTCCGTGGCTGCTGCTGTCTGCGATCCTTGTGCCGGTCACCGGCATTCTGCTCTTTACCGTGCCCGAATCGAATGATACGGTCAAGGTGATTTGGGTCATGGTCTCCTATAACCTGTTCTATTCGTTCGCATACACGATCTTCAACATGAGCCACGGGCTGATGGTTCCGCTTTCCACGCGCGACGGCAAGGCGCGCGGCGGACTTTCGGTCTTCAATCAGATCACCACGATCATGATGAGCGGCATCCTCGTTGCGCTGCTGTTCCCGATGGTGATCATGCCGATCATCGACGTGGACAAGTCCAGCTGGATCACGCTGATGACGATCATTTCGATCCTTGCGCTGCCGCTGACGCTTCTGGAGTATTTCTTCACGAAGGAACGCCTGACCGAAGAGGCGGGCGACCGGACCGACAAGACACTGTCGTTCAAAGAATGCGCGAAGATCATCTTCAGCGACAAGTACATGGTCCTGATCTATCTGTACTTTTTCGTATATACGGTCGGTTCCTGTATGAAGAACATCGGACTTGTCTATTACTGCAACTATGTGCTCGGTACCTACAACGACGGCAGAACGCAGATGCTGATCTCCGTGATCGGCGGCATTCCGATGGGCATAGGCATCTTTGCAGTGTGGCCCCTGGCGAAGCGGTTCGGCAAGCGGACCGTGACCATGTGGGCGTTCGTGATCTATGCGATCGGCTCGCTGATTTGCTGGCTGTTCCCGACGAACCTCGTTATCATGCTGATCGGGCAGTTCATCAAAAACATCGGGGGCTTGCCGTGTGCATACGTCTTTATGGCGCTGTTTGCGGACTGTCTGGATCATCTCGAGTGGAAAACCGGCAAGCGCGTCGACGGCAACGCGATGTCGATCTACAACATCATCGCGGTCGCGATGGTCGGCATCATCACCGGCGTGTTCAACCTGCTGCTGTTCAAGACGGGATATATCGAGCCGATCGAGTTTAAGGCGGTCGCGAGCGCGGATTATCAGGCGTTTGCAAACGCGGCGTCCGTCATCGGGAGCCGGATCCCACAGATTCCGCTGGGCGAGATCGAAGCGAACGCAAAAGGCATCTATACCGTTGCGTTCCGACAGCCGGATTCCGTCAAGAATATGTTTACCTTTGCGTTTGTCGGACTGGAGGTCTTTACGGGCATCCTCTGCGCCTTGATCCTGCGATTCATCAAGGTCGAAAAGACGATCGATAAGGAACAGGAAGAGATCAAAGCGCGTCACGAAGCGCAGAGCGCGGAAGCGGCGGAGATCGAGGAATGAGAACGTTTTCCGAAAATCTGCAGGCGGCGTACGATTTCTGGCGTCCGAACCGATGGGGGATCAGGCCGTATCTTCTGAAGGACGGCAGGAAGCATTCGTTCGCGGTGATCGTGCCCGGCGGCGCGTACCGCATGGTCTGCTCGTATGTGGAAGGACTGCCGTTTGCGAAGGCGCTGAACGAAAAGGGATATCACGCGATCGTTGCGTATTACCGCGTGAAGAATAAAGCAAAGTATCCGGCACCGCAGGACGATCTTGAGCGGGCGATCCGCGAGATCTTTGCGCATGCGGCGGACTGGAACCTCGACACGGAACACTGGTCGCTCTGGGGCAGCTCGGCGGGCGGACACCTTGCGGCAAGCATCTTTACGGAAGGGAAAAACGTGCCGAAGCCGAACGCGCTGATCCTCATTTATCCGGTCGTCACGCTGGGCGAGGGCACGCACGCAGGAACGCGAAAGAATCTTCTCGGCGAAACCCCGGATCCTGCGATGGTCGAACGGCTTTCCGTCCAGAATCACATTCCGAAGGACTTTCCGCCGACCTATGTGTGGAACGGCACGGCGGACACCTCGGTCGTTCCGAAGAACGCCCGGATGCTTGCGGCAGCGCTTGAAAAAGCAGGCGTTTTTTACCGGCACGAGGAATTTGAAGGCGTCGGGCACGGTGTGGGACTTGCAAAGGGCACGAACGCCGAACCGTGGTTCGATCATGCAGTATCATTCTGGAAGGAACAAAAATGAAAGCGATCCGTCTGAAAACCGAACACCTGTTTGATCCCATCGGGATCGACGTACAGCACCCGCGCCTTTCGTGGAACTGCGGGGGCGGAATCAAACAGACCGCTTATGAGATCGTGTGCGATCAATGGAACAGCGGCAAAGTTGAAAGCGACGTCATGCACGCGGAATACCCGCTTGCACTCGGTTCCCGCGAGCGCGTGAACTGGAGGATCCGCCTTTACGACGAGAACGGTGAACCCGGTGAGTGGAGCGAAGCGTTCTTCGAAACGGGGCTTCTCTCGCCGTCCGACTTTACGGCAAAGTGGATCAC
>CADAPG010000003.1 GCA_902789675.1 uncultured Eubacteriales bacterium | reverse complement strand
ATCACGCTGGGTCTGCTCGTCGCCTACCTCGCCCTGCTTCTGGTGTTCCTGCTCGCGGTTCGCAAAAAGAAAGCCGCGCAGGAGGAACCCGCCGCGGACAGCAATCGGGAATGACCGTACTGCGGCATCGCCGCGGATCACACATGTTATTGTAAAAGGGGGATCATATGGCAAATCAGTATGACAAAAACGGATCAAACGGTTCGGAATACGGACAGACCGCGTTTCCGGGCGGAACCAAAAAACTGACGTCCGCGTCAAAGGACCCGGGGGATCAATATGCCGGGTCGTCGGGAAAACGCCGTTCTCAGTATGATAGGAACGGCGGTCAAAAGCCCGATCAAAACAAAAAAGTCCTGATCGTCTGCATCGCCGTTCTGTTCGCGCTGCTGCTCGCGGCGGTCGTCTGGATCGTCTTCTCCGCAACACACCGAGGCAAGACGGAAGATAACCCCATCGCTGCCGCGGAAACGCCAAAAACGACAAAAGCGCCGACGCCCGGGACTGCGTTTACCCGACGGCACAAAAGCAGGAGATATCATTCTGTTCGGCTCTTATGAGCAGGACAACAATCCATACAACGGCACAGAGGATATTGAATGGCTGGTTCTTGCAAAAGAAAAAGATCGGGTGCTTGTGATCAGCCGGTATGCGCTCGATTGCCGGCCATATAACGCCAAGGAACAGGAAGTAACATGGGAAACCTGTTTTTTACATGGCTGGCTGAACGATACCTTCCTCAACAACGCCTTCAGCGCCGATGAACAGGCCATGATCCGAACCGAAACGGTTACGGCGGATCGGAATCCGTCATACGGTACTTCTCCCGGACGCGACACGACGGACAAGGTGTTCCTCCTGAGCATTACGGAAGTCAATCAATACCTCACCGGGGAGAGCGCAAGGAAATGTCAGGCAACGGCATACGCTGTGAAGCGCGGCGCTTACATCAATCCTCTTGACGGGAATTGCTGGTGGTGGCTGCGGTCGCCCGGCATGAATTCTTTTCTCGCCGCAATTGTCAACTATGTCGGCTCCGTCGGCTATGACGGCGTTCGTGTCCACACCTGGGACGGCGCGGTTCGCCCCGCTTTGTGGATCAATATCGAATCCTGACGCTGTACACCCGCCGCGGACGGCAACGAGGAATGACCGTACTGCGGCATCGCCGCGGATCACACATGTTATTGTAAAAGGGGGATCATATGGCAAATCAGTACGATAAAAACGGCTCGGAATACGGACAGACCGCGTTTCCGAGCGGAACCAAAAAGCTAACGCCCGTATCAAAGGGACCGAAGGATCAATATGCCGAGCCGCCGAGGGGGACCCGTTCTCAGTATGACAGGAACGGCGGACAGCAGCCGCCCGAAAAAGGGAAAAAGGTACTGATCGCCTGCGTCACCGTTCTGTCCGCGCTGCTGCTGGCGGCAGTCGTCTGGATCGTTTTCTCCGCAACGAACTGCAACGGTAAAACGGAAGAAAAGCCGGTCGAAGCTGCGGCAACGGCAGAGCCGGTCGAAGCGCCGACGTCCGAATCCACAGAAGCGACGACGCCCGCGCTCGCGGAAGCGCCGACCGAAGCGCCCACGCCCGCGCCAACGCCGGAACCCACACCCGTGCCGACGCCCGAACCCACACCCGTGCCGACGCCGGAACCCACGCCCGAACCCACGCCCGAACCCACGCCCGCACCGACGCCCACACCCACACCCGCGCCGACGCCGGAACCCACGCCCACACCGGCGCCGGATCATCCGCTGAAGAAAAACGGCAGAGCGGTCGCATCGGCAAGCGAGCTTTCGCTGTACGACGTCGTAACGTTCGGCAACTATCCGCAGACGTCCATGGGCAGCGAGAAGCCGATCCAATGGTACGTGGTCGAAAAGGAAGGCAACAAGGTCACGCTGCTGTCCGTCTACGCGCTCGACAGCAGGAAGTTCCACAACAAGAACGAAGAGGTCACCTTCCTGGGCAGCGACATCTTTAAGTGGCTGAACGAAGATTTCAGGAACAGAGCGTTCAGCAGCGAGGAGACTGCCGTGATGGCTTCGCCGGTATCGCTGATGAGCAAGGAGGACGCGAAGCGGCTGCCGCTGAATTATCGGAAAACGTCCTCGACCGAGTACGCGATCTCGCAGGGAGCGGACGCGAAGCGCTGCCTCTGGTGGGTCGGCGATTTCAGCAAGACCTATGAGTTCGTTGAGTATTACGGCTGGTGGTGGTATGATACCAGTCTGGCGAACTGCGCCTACTGCGTACACGACGACGGCGATATTTGGGAATATCAGGTGAACTTCAGCGGAAAGGCTGTCCGACCGATGATCGTCATCCAGTTCTGACGCCGCATCATCCGTAAAAACACATGCCCGGGACGGGTTCGTCCCGGGCTTTTTTCGATCCATCTCCCGCAAATATCTTTTTTTCTTTTAAAAAAATCGAAAAATCATCAAACCCGATTGTCCGTTCCCGCGTCTATATAGTATAATAGGCAAAGAGAACCGGTTTGCACGAACAAACATAAACCGAAAAAGCAGGAGAAAACAGGTATGTATTGTCAAACTTGCGGAAAACAGCTTCGCGACGACGCAGAATTCTGCGTTCATTGCGGATCGCCCATCAAGAAGCGGAGCATCCCGAAGCAGGCGGCGGAACAGCCGATTGCGGAATCGCCCGCGGTCGTTCCGCCCGTAACCCAAAGCGAACCGCAGCGGATCCCGCCTGCGGCCCCCGCGCCGAAGCCGGAGCCGAAGCCCGTAACCCAAAGCAAGCCGCAGCGGATCCCGCCTGCGGCGCCCGCGCCGAAGCCGGAATCAAAACCCGTTCCGTCCGCGCCGAAGCCCGCGTCGTTCAATGCCCGTCTGAATCGCGCGATCGAATTCCGGACGCGCGAGCAAAAGGCGTTCGGGATCATTTCCCTCGTTTCGAAGCTCTTGCTGCTGCTCGTCGTGCTCGCGGCGTTCCTCCCGTATTGCCGCTTCGTCTACTCTGCGGCGCGCTCGACCGGGATGCCGTTTATGAAGCTTGCGTTCGGCGGCGAATTCACCCTCAGCGGCACCAACGCGCCCTCGTTTACGCTGGTCGGGCATCCGGAGATGCTGATCCTGCTTCTGCTGCCGCTGCCGGTTCTGCTGCCGCTGCTGCTGCGCAGGCGAAAAGGCGAACATCCGTTCACCTACGGTCTTCTGATCGCGGACGGTCTCACGGTCATCATCTGGAACGCCGCCGTGCTGTCCGGGATCCGCTCGACGGTCGAGAAGCTTTCCCTTTCGACCTTCGAACGGCACGTGGTTTCCGTGAACGCCGTCATGATCCGATGGATCCAGGCGGTCCTGCGCGGAGAATACAAATTTGAAAACACCTTCCATGTTTCCGGCGCCTTCGGCAAGTTCCTGATCGGACTGTTCGGATGGGCGATCCTTGCGATGGGCGTCGTCGGTCTGATCCTGTATTTCCGGTCCCTGCCCGCGAGAAAAGCGGACCCCGCGCCCGAAAAGAAGGATCCCCCGCAGAGTACCGAACCGACGGAAGAAACGGAAGATGACGACGTACCGGTTTTCACAGGAGATATGTTATGATCTGCAAAAACTGTCAGACAAATATCAATACCGACCGGATCAAGCCCGGTGAAAGCTTCCGCTGCCCCCGCTGCGGAAAGGTCTATCGCAGAAAAGAAGTCCCCGCGCCGTCTTCGCCCGAGCCCGCCCGTGCAAAGACAAGCAAGCCCAAAGGCGAAAAGAAGCGTTTCCCGCTCTGGGCAGGGCTTACGATCCTCTTTGCCCTCGTCGCCCTCATCGCGGCGAGCGCGACGCTTCTGCTCCTGTCCGGAAAACAGGCAGCCGCAAAAAAGCAGGAAGCGAACCGGACGGTGCTGCGCGAGTCCTCGCTCAACAGCGTCGAATCGGACGGCTCCCTCCGTCGTCTGTCCTCCACGATCTATTCGTATGAGCCGAATTGCCTTGTTCGCGAGAAGCGCACCGACGCGGAGACGCTGACCTTCCGATACGAATACGACGCCGAAAACAGCCCCTCCCTCATCAGTTGGGAACAGGACGGCTGCCGGTATGACGTTCGGATCGCATGCGAGAATCCGACCGACGCCGTACCCGTCGTGAAGCTTACGGACGTTTCCCGCGGTTCCTTTACCCGTGCCGATTGCTGCTCCTTCGCGATGGAATGCCTGAAGAGCTATCCGCAGTACGCAAACGCAAAGTTCTCGTACGGGGGACTGATGACGCAATACCGCAACGGCGAAGCCGTCTTCGGATTCATTTCTGAGCAAACGGTCGTTCCGGATCCGGACGGCGGACGGACCGAGACGCTCTCGACCTATGACAACGCGGCGGGCTTCACCCTGCGCGAAACGAGCGTTTACGACGCCAGGGACCTTTTGGTGCATGTCACATACGAATTCAACGACGTCGAGCCCGTCGAGATCGGAATCCGCTATTTCCTGGAGAAGGAGCCTTCCGTCCCCGGAACGCGGCTTCACGGGCTGATCGCGGAAGCGAAAGGCGATCTTGAGGATACGCTCGGAAGAGAGATCTTCACCTATTCCTACGACGATGCGGGAACGCTCCTGACGAAGGAGTCCTATCTCTCCGTGATCCATGGGTTCAAGGAGATCTCCCTGTCGAAAAAGCCGGTCGAACGGATCACCTACGGTCCGAACGGACAGATCGCCAAAACGGAATCGTTCCTGTTCGAAGGATCCAAGGTCTCCGCCGTGCGGATCAACGAATACCTCTCCGTCGCAGACGGGCAGACGCCGGTCTCACAGCAGGTCGAAGCGTCGGCCGCGCAGATCACGGAAGCGCCCGAACAGCGCCCGGCGGAACTGCCGCACGACGATCCGACGCCGACCGCAAAGTCGGATCCCGCCCCCTTTGATCTGATGAACGATCCGCCCATTACGCTGTCGCCCGAGCCGGACATCACAGCCACGCCGTACATCACGCCTACGCCCACGCCTACTCCCACGCCGACCCCGACGCCGGTTCCCGCAACCGAGCGGAGGGTCGCCACGATCCTGCACTGCAACAACGCCGCAAACGTCCGCGAGGAGCCGAACTCCGACAGCAGGAAGCTCGACGCATTCAAGTGGGGCAGAACGGTCATCGTGCTGGGCAGAGTCGGCGACTGGGTGATGATCGAATACATGGGCGGCGTCGCCTACGTCCACCGCGACTACGTCGCCGTGCACCATATCGGCACGATCGTGCGGGTCAACAACCGCGTCACCGTGCGCAGGGAGCCGGACGTCGAAAGCGAGCGTCTCGGCGCGATCAACAAAGGAAAGAAGGTCGAGGTCATCGAGATCCAGGGCGAATGGGCGATGATCGTATACGACGACGGATTCGCCTACATCCACAGCCAGTTCGTGGATCTGGACGATTGAGTCCGCAAACCGAACAAACAACTGCCGCAAAACGAAAGAGGATCAGATTATGAAACGAATCATTGCCGTGATACTGGCGCTTATGACGCTGCTTACCTGCGCGGCGTGCGCCTCCGTCGCCGAACGCAGCACGCCTGCCGCGTCGGATCTGTGGGACCTGCTCTCCGAAACGGAGGAGCAGACCAAGGAACGTATCTTTGCCGAGATCCAGACGAAATATCTGACCGCCGACGAGAAGAAGTATCTGACCGACAGCGAGTCCGCCGAAAACCGCGCGCTGGAAGCAGCCATCCGCAACGCCTGCGAAGACGGCGAGCTGGAGGATCTGGAGGATCGCATCGACGAGTGGTCCGCGTTTGCAAACAACCTCCGCTCCGTCTTCTCGACGTACCGTTCCATCAATCAGACCCCGTTCCGTCAGACGGAGCTCGCCTTCCTGTCCTCGTCGAAGCTTGAGGAATACTACGATCTGCAGGACAGCACCGAAGAGGCGTTCGCCGATCGCGACCGGGACGCGCTGAAGAAGCTCGATTCCAGGTGGTCGTCCTTCTGCTCCTCCGCGAAAAGCGACATCAAGAGCGGACAGGACCGCATGCTGCAGAAATGGATCGACGACGCGAACCTCGCCTCCTCGCTCTCGGGTCTGCTGTCGCTCGGCACGCTTCGCACCGACGTCTCCCTGAGCGGGCATCGGATCACCGTTTGCGCCCGCTATACGGTCGATCCCTATTACACGAGCGAAGAACAGCTCCGGTCCTCGCTGCAATACGGCGTGGATCTGTCTGCGTCGTTCTATCAGAACGGCGTGAACGCGCTCGGCGCATACATCAGCGACGTCAGCCTTTTGGTCGAATACCAGAGCAAGAGCGGAAAGGTCCTCTATTCCCGCGAATTCAAGGTCACCAAGGCGACCACGCCGTCCGACCTGCCTCCGCTGAGGCGCTGACGCACCCTTTTCCCGAAAAACAAACGGGAGCCGCTGCAGAATCTGCAGCGGCTCCCGTTTTTCATTTGAATGTTACGGTTCGGTCGGAACATACTCCGCGAACGTGACGCGGATCTCCGTGCGGTTTCCGTCGCGGCGAACGGTCAGCGTTGCGGAATCGCCCGCGTTGTAGGACGCGATCAGATCGGACAGAACGTCGTTCGAGGATACGGTCTTGCCGTCGATCTCCAGGATCAGATCCCCCGCCTTCAGTCCCGCCGCCTCTGCCGGACCGCCCTTCACCACGTCCGTGATCTGCACGCAGCGCGTGCCGCCGTAGGAGAAGAAGCCGAAGTCGTTCGTCAGCGTGACGTTCTGCGTGTATACGCCGAGGTACGCGCGGCCGGTGACGTAGCCGAAGTTCAGAAGATCGTTGATCTCCTTGACCACGCTGTTGACCGGGATCGCAAAGCCGAGACCCTCCGCGTTCGAATCGGACACCTTCGCGTTGACGATGCCGATCAGCTTGCCGGAGGCGTTGAAGAGTCCGCCGCCGGAGTTGCCCGGGCTGATCGCCGCATCCGTCTGGATCAGCTGCATGTCCGTTCCCTCGACCGTGATGCTGCGCTTGACCGCCGAGATGATGCCGCCGGTCGCCGTGCCGCGCAGCTCGCCCAGGGGATTGCCGATCGCGATCACGTCCTCGCCGACGGTCAGCATGTCGCTGTCGCCGAGCACGGTGGGAACGAGATCCGTCGCTTCGATCTTGATGATGGCAAGATCGTTGCGCGCGTCCGAACCGACGAGCGTCGCCGGATAGGATACGTCGTCGTTCAGGGTGACGGTGATCGACTTCGCGCCGTCCACGACGTGCGCGCAGGTGGCGATATAGCCGTCCGCGGTCAGGATCACGCCGCTGCCGCTGCCCTGCTGTTCATAGGTCTGCGGTCTGCCCCAGTAGGAGACCGTCGTTTCGAACACCGCGTCGATGCCGACGACGCTCGGCGCGCAAAGCTCCACGATCTGCGCGCGCGTATACTGTCCTTCATAGGCGAATCCGGTCGAGACCGATCCCGCCTGCGCCGGCTCGGAAGTCGCCGCCGCCGTCTCTCCGGAAGGCATCTGCGCAGGCTCCTCTGCCGCTGCAGTCACCGCAGGCTTCACTTCTGCGGCGCGTTCCTTCCGGATCGTGCTGTTCATCAGCAGAACGCCCGCGAACAGACCGATCACCACCGCCATCGCCGTGCAGGCGATCAGCACCGCGGCGCCGACGCCTTGCTTTTTCCGTTTCGGTTCATAGGATGCGTTGTATCCGCGATATCCGTTGTATCCGTTATATTCCATCAGAGCGACCTCCATCGCATGTTTGATTTTACGATTGCTATTGTATGCGCCGATTGTGAAATGAGTTTGTCGGAAATTCAACGTTTTGCGAACAAAAACGCCGCAGACCCGTTTGTGAATAAGATGTAAGAAATCCCCGCGCACGGTTGACGAAACGGCCGCGCTGCCGTACAATGGAACCATGAAAACGTCAAAGAAAATCTTAAACTGGATCGTCGCCGTGCTCAAGGGCACGCTGGTCGGTCTCGCCATCGTCATCCCCGGCGTGTCCGGCGGATCGATGCTTCTCGCCATCGGCGTCTACGAGGATGCCGTCTCCATCACCTCAAAGGACAAAGTCCGCCGCCGCGCCGCGATCAAAAAGCTGATCCCGTATGCGGTCGGCATCGTACTCGGCGTCGTCGCGCTGTCGTTCGTCGTCACATGGCTGCTCGCGAATTTCGAGTTCTTCACGATCCTGCTGTTCTCGGGTCTGATCCTGGGCTCGCTTCCGATGCTGTTCAAAAACATCAGGGGACATAAGGTAAAGCCCGGCTACATCCTCGTCGCGCTCGTGATGATCGCGCTGATGGTGCTGCTGCCGTATCTGAACAGCAACACGTCCGAAAGCTTCAAAAAGCTTTCCGCCGCCGACACGCTTTCCGTGGGCGAGCGCGTGGTGCTGACGGAGAGCGGCGAAGACACGCTGACCGTGCACAACGGCGACACGAGCGTTTCCGTGTGGGAGATCAAGAGCGCAGGCGGCACGTTCGGCAAGCCTTCTGACGGCTACCAGCTGCGCAGCGGCACGGACAAGAAGCTGTTCCTGCAGCTTTCCGGCGGAGCGTTCCTGACCGTCGAAAAGGAAAACGCGAGCGTATTCGATCTGCAGATGAACGCGGACGGCACGCTGACGATCACCGCGCGCGATTCCGGCGAAACGCTGACCTCCCCCGCCTACCGCGCCGTCGACGCGCTGCACAACGGCGTGTGGAGCGCGCTCCTTGCTCTGCTGCTCGGCTTTATCGCGGCGGGCACCATGATCGTACCGGGCATCTCCGGCTCGATGGTCATGCTCGTGCTGGGATACTACTACAGCGTCATGACGCACCTCAAGAGCGCCGTGGTCTGTCTCTTCACGCTGAATTTTGCCGCGATGGGTCCGCATCTTCTGGTGCTGATCCCGTTCGGCATCGGCATTATCCTCGGTCTTCTGATCGTGTCGAAGGCGATCCGGTGGCTCCTTGACAAGCATCCCACGCCGACCTATTACGGCATCCTTGCGCTGATGCTTGCCTCGCCCTATGCGATCTTCCTGAAGGCGAAGTGCTTCGGTCCCGCGTTCGGCGCAAGCCTTGCGCAGTGGTGGTTCATCCCCGCTGCGGTCCTCTGTCTTGCCGCGGGCTTCGTCGTTTCCTATTATATGTCGAAGAAGGAAGGCTGACTTAGCCTCCGTTATGCGGCGCGTTTGCGCCGCTTTTTTCGTTCCCCGGCAGAAACATCCGACGAAACGCCGTTCCGTTTATTGACATCAAATCGGCTTGCCGCTATACTGATAATATCATCGGACGGGAGGTTTGCTTTATATGAAACGATGGATCGCATGGATTCTGCTTGCGGCGGCCGCGCTGACGCTCATCGGCTGCGGAAAGCAGGACGCGCTTGCCGGCACATGGAACATGGTCGCTTCCATGCAGCACAAGGAGCGCGCCGAGGAGATCAAAAACGGCACCTATGCCGCATCCTACACCTTCGACGGACACGGCAAAGGGACCCGGACCGTTTTTTCGGACGGAAAGACGACCTCGGGCTCGTTCCGCTATGAGCTCATCGAGCGGGGCACGGCGATCCTGGTGATGGACGATATCCAGATCCCGTATTCGCTGAACGGCGACACGCTCCAGCTTCAGGTGCCCATCGGCCAGGGTAAAAAGGATTTCCTGGTCTTTGAACGCGATAAAGCATGACCGTCCCATCATCAATCGGAAGAGGTGCATTCTATGACTTGTAAACAATGCGGAACTGTCGTCAATGAAAATCAGTCCTTCTGCGCATGCTGCGGCGCGCCGCTGGATCCCCCCGCGGAACCGGTATCGCGCAATCCGGAGCCTGCGCCGGACCCGTCCCTCTGGCCGGACGAAGCGCATTCCATGAACGGCGGCAAGCCCGACGGCGAACGCCCGAAGAAGAAGCCCGCCATCGTGCAGAAGAGCGGACGCAAAGCACGCGAGCGGAAGAACGGCAGCCGCGCGCTTTGGATCATTCTGCCCATCGCCGCGCTGCTGCTGATCGCCGCCGTCGTGTTCATCATTCTGTTTTTGATCAAGGAAAAGGACGTCGAGCCCGCCGATACGGATCGCCCCGCTGTGAGCGAACCCACCGCAGCCGGCAAGACGGATACGTCCGAGGCGACGAAAGCCCCGAAGGCGACGGAGGTCCCCACGGTTTCCTTCCGGGATCCGGCGTTCGAGACCGCCTTCCGCCAGGCGTACAGCCTGACCGACGATATCCGGATCACGGACGTCCTTGCGGTGACGGAGCTGCGGCTGCCGAAAGCGGAGCTGACCGACATCTCGGACCTTGCGCTGTTTGAAAACCTCACCTCGCTGTATCTCGAGGACAACGGGATCTCCGACATCTCCGTGCTGCAGAATCTGAAGGGGCTGACGCGCCTGAAGCTTGCCCGCAACAGGATCTCCGACATCTCCGTGCTCGAAAAGCTGCCCGCGCTTGCGGAGCTGGACATTGAAGGCAATGCCGTGGCGGACGTGTCCGTGCTCGGCCGCATGACGGGACTTCGCAGGCTGTTCCTGTCCGGCAATCCCGTTGCCGATCCCTCCGTGCTCAAGGATCTCAACGGTCTGACGGCGCTGTCGCTCGCGGGCGCAAAGGTCGCGGATCTCTCCTTCCTTGCCGGCATGACCGAGCTTACCGATCTGCGGCTTTCGGATAACGCGATCACGGATATCTCCGTGCTTCGGGAGATGAAGCATCTGACGCGTCTTGAGCTCAGCAACAACCAGATCAAGGATCTCTCCGTGCTGCAGGATCTGACCGAGATGCAGGACCTGCAGCTTGCGAACAACAAGGTCACGGATATCTCCGTGCTTGCAAATCTTCATCAGCTGACCTCGCTGAACCTCTCCGGCAATCAGATCAAGGATATTTCCGTTGTCGGCGGCATGCCGGATCTGACCGCGCTGTTCCTGAAGGAAAACGGGATCGCCGATATCTCCGTGCTCGAAAAGCTGACCGGTCTTGAAACGCTGGATCTCGCAAACAGCAAGATCTCCGATTTCTCCGTGCTCAGCAAGCTGACCAAGCTGAAGACGCTGTATCTCGGCAGCAACCGCATCCGCGACATCTCCATGCTGCGCGGGCTCCGAAGCCTCAGCTATCTGAACCTCGCCAACAACGAAATCGAGGACGTCTCCCCGCTGGTGCTTCTGACGAAGCTCAGAACGCTCTATCTCGACAACAACCGGATCGTCGACATCTCCGCGCTCGACGGGCTCAAGAACCTTACGATCCTCGACCTCGGGCACAACAAGATCGAAGAGCTGTATCCGCTCGCCGGTCTTGTGAATCTCCAGAAGCTCTTTCTTGCCGGAAACGGCATCGACGACATCTCGTTCCTGCGCGCCCTGACCAAGCTGACCTACCTGAACCTGACCGACAATCAGGTCAAGGACATCTCCGCGGTCGGCGATATGAAGGCGCTGCAGACGCTGTACATGAACAACAATCAGGTCAAATACGTTTCCGTGCTCGGCGATCTGACGGACCTGACAATCCTCGACCTCGGCAAGAACCCGATCGGCGACTACTCCCCGATCGGCAAGCTCGAGAACCTCGAAAAGCTCTATCTGACGGACAACGGCATCCGGGATATCGGTTTTCTGCGGAAGCTTACGAAGCTCACGTATCTGAACCTTTCGAACAACGCCGTCACGGACACCTCCGTTCTGCTGACGCTGACGAACCTGACCACCCTGTCCCTGAGCGGAAACAAGGTGGAAAAATCGCAGATCGACGCGCTGAAGGCGGCGCTCCCGAACTGCAAGATCTACTCCTGACCGAGCCCGATCCGATCCCGCCGGAACCCCGGCGGGATTTTTTACGCGCCGGACGCCGCAATTCCGGTTGCGCGGGGAGAGAAAGCATGCTATAATAAAGGATACGGGCACACGCCCGTTCAATACCCCTCCCCCGTCCGGGGCGTGGGGAAATACCATTTTCGGAGAGGAACGGATATGTATCTGATCGTCGGGCTCGGCAATCCCGGGCTGAGTTACAGAAAAACACGGCACAACGCGGGCTTTCAGGCGCTGGACGCGCTTGCGGAAAAGCTGGATATCCGCGTGAAGACCAAGGGCTTTTCTGCGCTGTACGGCGAGGGGCGCATCGGAAACGAGCGCGTGATCTTAGCGAAGCCCCAGACCTATATGAATCTCAGCGGCGACGCGGTGCAAAGCCTTCTCCATTTCTACAAGCTCGCGCCGGAGCGTCTCATTGTGCTCTGTGACGACATCGACCTGCCGCTCGGCAGCATGCGCATCCGCGCGAACGGTTCCGCCGGTACGCACAACGGGCTGCGCTCGATCATCGCCTGCATCCATTCCGAGAACTTTTCCCGCATCCGCATCGGCGTCGGCAAGGACGAATCGATCCTGCTGCGCGACTACGTGCTGAAGCGCCCCTCGAAGGAGGAGCAGAAGACGCTGGACGAGGTCTTCGAAAACGCCGCGGACGCCGCCGCGCTGATCGTCTCCGGCAACATCGGCGAGGCGCAGAGCAAGTACAATAAAAAGCATGAAAAGAACCGCTCCGTCTCGATCGACGGACACAAAGACGAAGCCTGATTGGTGCGATTTTGCACCATAACGAACGTATGAAAGAGCTTTTACGCGCGGTCGCAAACGACCCCGGCTATCGACAACTGCATGCATCGCTGGAAAACGGTGACGGAACGGTCGCCGTCTTCGGGCTTTCGGAGGCGCATCGCCCCGTCGTCAACGCCGCGCTTGCGGAGGAGCGGACGGTCGTTTGGGTCGTGCCGACGCCCGCGGAGGCGATGCGGCTTTTTGAGCTGCAGCGCGCATATCGCCCGGATACGGGGCTTTTCTTGCCGCGCGAGCTGCCGCTTGTGCATCTGGAGGCGGTCTCCTCCGAGCGCAGATCCTCGCGCCTTTCGGTGCTTTCGCGCCTGGCGCTTTCGGTCCCCTCCCTGATCATCACCTGTCCCGAGGCGCTGATGGAGCGTCTTGTCCAGCATGAGACGTTTTTGTCGCAGATCGTGCGCGTTCAGGTCGGCGATACGGTCGATCCGCGCACGCTGATCGCGCAGCTTGCGGACGCGGGCTACGAGCGCACGGCGGAGATCGAGGGACCCGGGCAGTTTGCGTCGCGCGGGGACATCCTGGACGTCTATCCCCCGCAGGCGGCGTATCCGTACCGCATCGAGTTTTACGGCGACGACGTGGATCAGATGCGCGTGTTCGATCCGCTGACGCAGCGCAGCGTCGAACAGGTCGATTCCGCCGTGCTGCCGCCCGCCTTTGAAACGCCGCAGACCGCCGAGGCGATGGCGCGCGCGCTGCGGCTTCTAAAGAACGCGCAGGGCTTTGACGCGCAGCGCGAATCGTGGAAGGAACGGCGGCCGTGCGTCGGCGCGGACGTGCTCGTTCCGCTTCTGTACCCCGTCACCGAAACGCTCGTCGACTATCTGCCCGAGGACAGCGTGCTTCTGCTGAACGATCCCGGACGGATCGCGGACGAGGCGCGCGCCGCGGAGCTGATCTTTGCCGAAACGGTTGCGGCGACGCTGGAGCGCGGCGAGGGACACCCGTCGCAGGGGAAGCTTCTCTGCGGCGCGGACACGGTCATGCGGCGGCTCGACACGCGGCATACCGCGGCGTATTACGCGCTGTTCCGCCCCTATGCCAATTACCGCCACCGTGCGCGCGTGAGCTTCACCGCGGAGCCCGCGCCCGCGTACCTCAACGATTCCGCGCAGTTTGTCACCGAGCTGTCAAAGCTTCTGAAATCGCGCGAGGCGGTGCTGCTGTACGTGGGCGAAGCGCAGGAGCGCATGCGCGACGTCCTCGGCGACGTCAATCTTTCCATCGGCTATGCGAAAACGCTGTCCCGTCCGCCGGTGCGCGGCGAAGCGCTGATCCTTTCGGAATCCCTGCCGCAGGGCTTTGTGTTCCCGGAATCGCATCTCTGCGTTCTGACGGCGCAGGAGCTGTTCGGCAAACGCCCTGCCGCGCGCGTGCGCAAAAAGAACGGCACGCTGAAGTTTTCCGACCTGTCCGTCGGCGATTACGTGGTGCACGAGGCGTACGGCATCGGCAGGTTTTTGGGCGTGGAGCAGCTCAAGGTCAACGGCTGCACGAAGGACTATCTGCTGTTCGCCTACCGCGGCGAGGATCGGCTCTTCATCCCGACCGATCAGCTGGACCGGATCCAGAAATACATCGGTGCGGACGCCGAGGTGCCCCCGCAGCTGAGCAAGCTCGGCGGCAGGGATTGGCAGCAGCGCGTGGAAAAGGCGCGCGCCGGCGCAAAGAAGCTTGCGATCGACCTTGCGCGGCTTTACGCGGCGAGAAGTCAGAACGGCGGCTTTGCGTTTTCCAAGGATTCGCCGTGGCAGAAACGGCTCGAGGACGCCTTCCCCTATGAGGAGACGCCCGATCAGGCGCAGGCGATCAAGGACGTCAAGGCGGACATGGAGTCGCCGCGTCCGATGGACCGGCTGCTGTGCGGCGACGTGGGCTACGGCAAGACCGAGGTCGCGATGCGCGCGGCGTTCAAAGCGGCACAGGACAGCAAGCAGACGGCGTTCCTGGTGCCGACGACGATCCTTGCGCAGCAGCATTATCATACGCTGCTGCAGCGCTTTGCGGACTTTCCGGTGCACGTGGCGTGCCTTTCCCGCTTCCAGTCGCCGAAGGAATGCGCCGAGGTCAAGCGCGGACTTGAGACCGGCGAAATCGACGTGGTCGTGGGCACGCATGCGCTGCTGGCGAAATCGGTGAAATTCAAGGATCTCGGGCTTCTCATCATCGACGAGGAACATCGCTTCGGCGTGAACCACAAGGAGCAGATCAAGGCCTTGCGCAGCGAGATCGACGTGCTGACGCTGACCGCGACGCCGATCCCCCGGACGCTGAACCTGTCGATGACGGGCATCCGCGACATCAGCACGATCGAAACGCCGCCGGAAAACCGCTTCCCCGTACAGACGTTCGTCACGGAATACAACGATGCGTTCGTCGCCGCCGCGCTGCAGAAAGAGCTTTCGCGCGGGGGACAGGCGTTCGTCGTGTCGAACCGCGTGATCACGATGGGCTCGACGCTCGAACACCTGCAGGCGCTGCTGCCGGAGGCGCGTATCGCGATGGCGCACGGACAGATGCCGGAAGCGCTTCTGGAGAACACGATGATGGCGTTTCTGCGAAAGGAGATCGACGTCCTCCTGTGCTCCACGATCATCGAGAGCGGCGTGGACATTCCGAACGCGAACACGCTCGTCGTGCTCGACGCGGACAAGCTCGGGCTTGCGCAGCTCTATCAGCTTCGCGGCAGGGTGGGACGGTCGACCCGCATGGCGTATGCGTACTTTACCGTGCCGCAGGCGCGCGCCGTTTCGGAAACGGCGCAGAAGCGGCTTCTGGCGATCCGCGAGTTCACGCAGTTCGGCGCGGGCTTCCGTCTTGCGATGCGCGATCTGGAGATCCGCGGCGCGGGCAGTCTTTTAGGCGCGGAACAGCACGGGCATATCACGGACGTCGGCTATGAATTTTATTGCAAGCTGATGCGCAGCGCCGTGGCCGAGGCGAAGGGCGAAACGCTTGCGCCGGAGATCGAAACGACGGTCGACGTGCCGATCGATGCGTACGTTCCGAAGTCGTTCCTGCCCTCCGAGCTGCACCGGCTCGCCATGTACAAGCGGATCGCGGGGATCGGCGACAGCGATTCGTACACCGATCTGCTCGACGAATTCAACGACCGCTACGGCGACCTGCCGGAACCGGTGCTGACGCTGATGCAGCTTGCGCTGATCCGCGCGTACGCGCAGCGCGCGGGCTTCTCCTCCGTCACCGTGCGCGAAGGCAAGACGACGCTCACGTACGACGCCTCCGCGCATCCGGACGGCATGCAGCTTCTTGCCGTGCTGTCCTCCGAACCGAATCTTCGGCTGCTTGCAAACGAGCCGCCGGCGATCGTATGGACCGACAAAAAGCGCGGTATTCGCGATTTTGTCAAAAATCTTCCACAATTAATTTACAGGCTGATGCATTGCGCAGACGCCGAACTCGGAGTATAATAGGACAAGCATATTAAGAAAGGATCCCTGAATCATATGAAACTCACCAAACGCTTTTTTGCGCTTCTGACCGCGCTTCTGATGACGCTGTCGCTCGTCGGCTGCCTCGTTCCGAAGGAAGAGGACACGCCCGCCGACACGTCTGCCGGCGGTCCGCAGGCCGTGCCCGCGCCGGTTTCCGGCGAATCCTCCGAACCGGAATTTGACGGCGAAGCGATCGCCGTTGAGCTCGGCAGCATTCAGATCAAGGCAAACGACGTTGCCAATCTGTTCGACTCCTACATCGGCATGTTCAGCTACTCCGGTTCCATCAACGAGGAGATCGTCGACCAGTGCTTTTCCATGGCGGAGGACGAGATCATTCGGAACTATGTGCCGCTCTGGAAGGCGGAGGAGCTCGGCGTCGCCCTCACCGAAGAGGAGGAGCTGGAACTGAACGGCGAAGCGCATGCGGAAGTCGAGGAGGAGCGCGACGCGCTGCTGTGCCAGTTTGCGTACTATTACGGTGCGACCGACGAGATCCCGGAGAGCGCGACCCAGCTCACGCAGGAACAGCTTGACGTCGCGCTGAACGCGATCAACGAGCAGCTTGCCCAGATGTTCCACGAGGGCTTCGTCTTTGACGACTATCTGCAGATGGAGCACGACAGCATTCTCGAAGGTCTCCGGATCGACAAGCTCAGCGAAACGCTGAAGGCGAACCTCAACGCGGACGAGATCGACACGGATGCGATCGACACATGGTACGACTCGACGCTGGAAATGCAGAAGAAGACGTTCGACGAGAACCCGCTGGAGTACTACTACCATGCGGAGGGCATCGATGTCGACAGCGAAACGCCCGTCCTGTACGTGCCGGAAGGCTATATCCGCGTGCAGGTCATCCGGCTTGCGCCGAACGGCGAGCCCGATGAAAAGATTGAAGCAAACGCGACGAAGATGAAGGATCTGGAAGCGGAATACGGCGCGCTCATGCTGAACAACGAAAACCCGGATCGTCAGGCGGAGATCGCGGAGGAATACGCGGCGCTGAAGGCGGAGAACGACGCGCTGGAGGAAGGCTACTACGGCGACATCCGCACCAGGATCGACGAGGCGTATGCCGCGCTCGAAGGCGGCGCGACGTTTGAGGACGTCATGAAGACCTACAACGGCACGCCCGAAAACGAGTCCGGTCTGGACGAGCGTCTGGTGTACGTGAACGGCGACGACCCGCGCAACGGCTCGCTCGGCGATTACGCAAAGGATCTGGAGCCCGGCACGTACAGCAAGCCGGTCCTCGTCGACGACGCGTACGTGATCGTGAAGCTCATCGAGGTCGTGAAGGCAGGTCCCGTCGACCGCGCGTCGATCGAGGAGGAAGTCCGGATCGCGGCGATGGCGGCGCTTCGGGAGGATGCGTGGGAAGCGCAGTTCGACGAATGGCTCACCGAAGCCAAGGAGAAGGCGGTCTTCCATCGCGAGACGTACGAAATGATCAAGGCGTACTATCTCCCCGCCGATCAATAAGAACATCGGAACCGGCGTCTGCGGCACGATCTGCCCGACGCGTTCGGTGCAGTGAACACGCCGCAGACCCGGATGAAACCTGCAATTTCGGAAAAGGAGCATTTACATGGAGTATTATGAAACCACCGTCACGGAACAGCCTGCCCGTCAGCCCGTTCCGATCCGGCTTCAGGGCGCCGCGCTGACGCTCGGCATCGTCGGTTTTGTCCTGTCGCTGATCACATACTTTCTTGCACTGTTCGGCAATATCTGGCGCGCCGCCAATTATCAGTACGAAGGAATGCCCGTATACGGTCCGGTCCTGATCGTTCTGATCGTCCTCGCCATGCTTCTCGGCGCGGCTGCCGTCGTTCTCGGCGTGCTCGGTCTGATCCGCAGCATTCGCCGCGCGACGCGTTCGGTCAAGGGCATCGTCTTCTCCGCCGTGGGGCTTTGCCTCGGGATCGGCGCGCTGACGTTTGCGCTCATCTGTATCTTCATCACGTGGATCTTCTCCGTCATTGTGACCGCGTCCGGATTCTGATCGCAACACGGCAAACGGTTTGCCTCCCTCAGACAAGAGGGGGGCTTTTTTATTTCGGCGAGCCCTGTTTTGTAACCGGATTTTTACGTTCTGCATAGTATACCGAGGACGGCGTACGCCGTCCGGAAAGGAGTATCCCATGGCAACGATCACAAATCAGGCAAACCTTACATATACCTACGGCACGACGACCGCGTCCGTACTGTCCAACCTTGCGGAGACCGAATGGAACGCTTCCCTCTCCGTCGAAAAGCGCGCGCTCGAGGACGAATACCGCGAGGGCTCGACGCTGACCTATCTGATCTCGCTGCACAACCTCAGCGCGGCGGCGATCGAAAACCTTGCCGTCACCGACGATCTCGGCGCGTACACCCCCGCCGGTTCCGACACGCCGGTCGTGCCGCTGACCCTTGCGGAAAGCGCAACGCTGTACGTGAACGGGACGTTTTCGGAGGAGCTCGAACCGCAGACCGTGCCCGGCGGCGTTCAGTTCACGATCCCGTCGATCCCTGCGGACGCGAACGCGCTGCTGATCTATCAGGCGACGGCAAATTCCTTTGCGCCGCTCTCGGTCGGCAGCGAGATCACAAACACGGTCTCGGTCGGAGAAGCCGAACCGCTGACCGCTTCCGCGACCGTGCCCGTCGCGGAATACGCGGACGTGTCGATCGAAAAGGAAATGGGTCCGAACCCGATCACCGGCGGCGGACAGCTTTTCGTGACCTTCACGATCGAAAACCGCGGCAACGTCGAGGCGACGGCGCTGTCCCTGACCGACGATTTCCCGCTGACGCTTTCGGACGTCGCCGTGACCGTGAACGGCGCGCCTTCGACGGACTTCACCTTTGCGGCGAACACCTTCACGCTGCCCTCCGGCACGCAGGGAACGCTCTCCGTGCCCGCCGCGACGTTCACGCAGGACGACGCCGGCACGATCACCGTGAATCCGGGCGTGCTGACGGTCACGCTCACCGGCACGGTCTGAATCCGCGCATAAAAAAGGGGCTGTTCAAAAAACGATTGAACAGCCTCTTTTTTGTTTTTATGAATTACTTGCCGGTCGTTTTCTTGGCGGTCTTTTTGCCCGTTGCTGTCGTGCCGGTTTTCTTGGCGGTCGACGATGCGGGCTTCTTTGCCGCGGTCTTTTTGCCGGTCGCGGTCGTTCCCGTCTTCTTGGCGGTCGACGACGCAGGCTTCTTCGCCGCGGTCTTCTTGCCGCTCGAGGTCGTGCCGGTCTTTTTCTTTGCCGAGGATGTGCCGGTCTTTTTGCCGGTCTTTTTCTTGCCGGAGGTCGATTCGGAAAGCGCGGAGCTGTCGCCGAACAGGTTCATGGCAAGCGAGCCGAGCCCGCCCAGAAGACCGCCGGACTCCTCTTCCTTTTCCTCTTCCTTCTCCTCTTCCTTGCCGCCTAAAAGTCCGCCCAGAAGTCCGCCGAACAGACCGCCGGACGAGGATTGCTGCGAGCTGCTTCCGCCGCCCAAGAGGCTGCCGAGCAGCGTCGAACCGATGCTGCCGGAGCTGCTCTGCGAGCCGCCGCCCAGAAGTCCGCCCAGAAGCCCGCCGATGCCTGCGCTCGAATCGTCGTCCTTCTTGTTGCCGAGCTGCGACAGCAGCAGAGGCGCAACCGTGGAAAGGATCGTGCCGACCTTCTTGCCGGACACGCCGCTCTTTTTCGAGATCGCCTTGGTCGCCGCGGCTTCGTCGCTGCCGAGGATATGCCCGAGGATCTTCTTGCCGTCGTCGCTGTCCGCCGACGCAAGGAACGCCGCAGCGTCGATCGTGTCGCCGGTCTTGTGCTCGTTCAGCGCCTTGTTCAGCGATTCCGCGCCGTCCTTCGTCGACGCATTGTCGGACATCTTGCCGACCAGCACGGGAAGCGCGTCGGAAAGCACCGCCGTGACCTTGCTCTTATCGGTCTTCGTCGATTTCGCCAGCGCTTCGATGCCGTCGCTGCCGACCAGCCCCATCAGGGACTTCATATCGATCCCCGCCATGGCTTATTCTCCGGTTGCGGCTTCGACGCCTTCTTCGACATTGAGACCATCCAGCTTGAGCTGCTGTTCCTTCTCCGCTCTGTTCGCGCAGAAGTAGCACAGTTCTCCGCGGCCGTTGTCGATCGCGGCGGTGACGGAACCGTTGTACAGCGTTGCGGAATTCTTCAGAGAGCCGCAATCACCATAGAGGTGATACTTGTGACCGAACGCGGTCCAGAAGACGTCCCCGGTGATGGAATCTTCCGCCTGCGCTTTTTCTTCCGCGGAGATCGGGTTGAAGTCTGCGCCCAGAAGTCCCGCGATGAGCAGCGCGACGATCGCAACGACGGTTACGACGATCTTGGATTTCTTGTCGAGCTTATCCTTGCTGGCAAGGACGAGGACGATCAACGGGATGAAGCAGATCGCCGCCATGATCACGCCGAGCTGTGTGAGAATGAAGAAGCCAACCTTGTTGTTGGTCTTCTTGAACGGATCGAGGTGGCTTGCTTTCTTCCAGAGCAGCGCCGCAATGACGCAGCAGATCAGATCGAGCACGATGCAGATGATCATTGCCCACATCTGCGGCAGCCACGGAATGTACAGTTTCTTGAACAGGAAGAGGATCGCAAGAACCTCAAAACCGATTGCAAACGCCCAAAGAATTGCGGCGACAATGCGCAGCGTCGTTGCCTTGCTCTTCTCCTCCGCCTTGGTCAGCGTTTCAACCTGCTTTGTCTTTTTGGTTTCTTTGACTTCTTCTTCGACGGCTTCTTTGACTTCCTCCGCCTTCTTTACGGTCTTCTTGACCTTTTCACCGTCTTCGACTTTGGTGATCGTTCTTTTCTTTTCTTCCATGCAAACCCCTCTCATTTCTTTATTTGGTTTGGAATGATATACATTCTTATCATATATTTTAAGGCAAGGCGCGGCTAATGTCAACCCGGATTGGTGCTATTTTGTCGCAATTATCGGAAAAATCCGGACCGCCGGAAAGATTGCTCTTGACTTTTTTCCCGATTGCGTCCAAACTGAAGAAAAGGAACTGTTTTTCGGAGGAATCGTATGGAAAAATGGGTGATCGCGCTGATCGTCGGCGGCGGGATTCTGACGCTGTTCGGCGGCTTTCTGGGCATTCGACGCGCCACGCGCGGCATGCGCGAGCGGATCGGCTATCTCAAAAACGCGCTGGACGAGGCGATCGCCGCGGACAAGGAACCGGAAAAACCGCGTTCGCTGTCCTCGCTGGAATCGGTGGTGCTGCCGAAGCTTCTGAAGGATTTTCCGGATTTCAACGCGCGGATCTTCGGTCAGCGTGTACGCCGCGACGCAAAGACGTATTATGAAAGCGGCGTGCAGGAAAAGGTTCTCTATAAGGACGACGCGACGGCGGAATTCCGCGAGTCGTTCGAGGACCGTCTGCCCGACGACGTGAAGGACGGGATCGAGGTGCACCGCGTTTCGATCGCGGGGTACGACAACGCGTCGCGCCGGAAGTTCCTGACCTGTCAGGCGGCGGTGGGCTACAATGACAAGACCGACGTCCTGCGCGAAAAGCGGCTCGTTCTGACCTACGTCGCCGGCTACGCGGACGATCCGGACAGCGAGGTCGTCGGCTTCAACTGCCCGAACTGCGGCGGCCCCCTGCCTGCCGTCGGCGCGCGGGTCTGCGTCTTCTGCGGCACGCCGTTTACCGCGCCGGTCAGCCTCGGCTGGATGCTGATGGACGCGAAGGAAGGTTAAATTATCGAAAACAGGGCTGCGGTTACGGATTTGCGGACTGCGGCTTTGCTTCTTCCGCCTGCGGTACGGCGGACGGTTCGCGCTCTGCGGACGGTTCGTTCTCCGCAGGCGTTTCGTTTTCTTTCGGCGCGGACGGCGTCGGACGCTCCAGCAGCGAGAAATACTGCCGGTACGCGCGCTTGTACGCGGTGTCGAACGCCTCGTCGCCGCCGGCGTGCAGCCGTTCGAAATACAGATGCTCATGATCGGCAAGCTCCGGATGTACGCGGACCATCGTCGCGATGCCGACGTTGCTGCACACGTCGCCGATCCGGTGGAACTCCACCATCAGGTTCGAGAAGGTCGTATCGGCGTAGGCGTTGCATTCGCCCGTGCTCATGCGCCGGAGATGGTTCTTTTTCAGCTTGTTGATGAGATCGCCCGAAACCTGCACCAGCGGTTCGATCCGCGCCGCGGCGTCCACGTCGCGCTTCGTGAAGGTCTGCTCGGTCTCGTCAAGGATGCGGATGAGCGCGCTTTCGAGGACCGTGATCTCCGAAACGGCGGCGTCGGAAAAGTGCGTGCCGTTCTTTTGCATGGATTCCGCAAGCTGCGCGATGTTCACCGCATGGTCTCCCAGACGTTCGAATTCCGACGCGACCTTGTAATACTGATTCAGGATCGAAACGTGATGCTCGATCGTCAGATGCGGCAGAAAGCTCACGAGATACTTGCTCAGCGCGTCGGTCATGCGGTCGATCTCTTCCTCTTCCCTGAGGATCTCCTGACAGACGGCGGGATCGAACGCCGTCAGCAGTCCGAAGGACCGCTCGATGCCCGTTCGCGCGGCGGAGAAGATCGCGAGCAGCGTCTTGTAGCAGCTCTGCAGCGCAAGCGCGGGGGTGTTGAAGAAGACCGGGTTCAGCGCGTCGGTGACGTCCTTGTACTTGCTGTCCTTCGCAGGCTTGTCCCTGACGATCTTCCGGCTCAGCTTTTCATAAACGCCCATCATCGGCAGCAGCGCCGCCGCGCAGCAGAGGTTGAAGATCGTGTTCGTGTTCGCGATGATGCCGGAGTTTACCGTTTTGTCCCACAGCCCGTTCAGAAGCCCCAGCTTGTGCACGACGGTCACAACGATCAGCACCAGCGCCGATTTGCAGAGATTGAACAGGATGTTGACGACGCCCACGCGGCGCGCCTCCGCCTTGGAACCGATGAAGATGACGATCGCCGTGGTCACGCAGTCGCCGAGGTAGACGCCGACGATGACCGAATAGACGGATTTGAACGCCAGCATCCCCGATTGCGAGAACGCCTGCAGGATGCCGATGGTCGCCGAGGAGCTCTGCAGCGTGAACGCCACGCCCGCGCCGGTGACGTAGCCCAGAAACGGGTTGTCCCCGAGCCGCGCGAAGAGTTTGTCGAACACGCCCGCATCGGCAAGCGTATTGACCGCGCCGGTCATGTTCAGAAGACCGGAAAAGAGGATGCCGAAGCCGATCGCGATGTTGCCGACGGACCGGGCATTTTTAAAGAAGCTCGTCATGATCAGCACAATGCCGATGATCAGCGCGATCGGGGCGAGCGTGGACGGCTGAAACACGCGCAGAAACGACGAGCCGGAGGAGTCGATGTCCAGAAGGCGGATGATCTGACCCGTGACCGTGGTGCCGACGTTCGCGCCGATGATGATGCCGAGCGATTGATGCAGCGTCAGGATCCCGGCGCCCACCAGACCCGCTGTGATGACGATCGTCGCGGTCGAGGATTGGATCAGCGCGGTCACGAGCACGCCGAGAACAAACGCCTTCAGGGGATTGTTCGTCACCTTGCTCATGGCGCGTTTCAATGTTCCGGAAGAATTCTCCTTTAAGGAATCCCCCATGAGCCGCATGCCGTACAGGAACATGGCAAGCCCGCCCATCAGGGAGATCACGTTGAATACATCCATAAACCCCTCGTTCGGTCCTTCGGACCGGAATCGTTTTTCTGCTCCTATGATAGCATGCGCGCGGGCGGCTCGTCAAGAAGCGGCGCCGCTTCCCCGCCCTTGCTGCAGCGCAATCCCCTGCCGCCGGATCGCATTTTTCGCGGATTTTCGCGCAGGCGATTGACAATCCCCGCGAAAAGAAATACAATTTCAATAATGAACGGAGGAGGGACTTTCTATGTTTGACGATATCGGAAGCAAGCTCAAAAGCTTTGCAAAAGTGCTCTTCGGTCTCATGATGGTCGGAACGATCGCCTATGCGATCTATCTGGCGGTCGTCACAGGGAAACTGTCTTCATGCGCCTACAGAGGCGACGGCGCCGGATTCTTCGCCGGGTTCGGTATGTTCCTGTTGGTCATGGCGCTGGGAACCTTTACCGCATGGCTCAGCTGCGCGGGGATGTACGCGTTGGGACAGTATGTGGAGGATACGGCGATCAACCGGCAAACGAATCAGGAAAGCAAAAAGCTGCTCTCCGACATCAAGCAGCTCCTGCAAAACGGCGTTCCGACCGCCGCGCCGAAGGAAATCGAAGCGGCGCCGAAGGACCTCGGTGTCAAATATCCCGAACCGAAAAAGGAACCGCCGAAGGTGGATCCGAACCTTATCGTCGTACCGATCATCCACGGCGAGGATCGGATCCGCTGCCCGCAGTGCGATGCGGTGCAGCCCGCGGATCGCCGGGTCTGCTGGAACTGCGGCGTGAAATTCAAGGGAGAGACGCTGACAAATCCCGATGTGATCTCCTGCCCGCACTGCGGTCAGCGGCAGAGCGCGGAACGCAAGACCTGTCTGCGCTGCGGAAAACCGCTTAAAGAAGCGCCCGCTCCGAAGCCCGCGCCCGTTCCGACCGAATGGAACTGCCCGAACTGCGGCACGAAGAACGAAACGGAAGCGAATTTCTGCTACCTCTGCGGCATGCGCAAGCCGAACTGACGATCAATGAAAAGCCGGAAGGATTGCTCCTTCCGGCTTCTTTGTCTGCAAAAAAACGGGAAGGCGCGTCCTTCCCGTTTGCATGCTTATCCGATGTGATCCCTGAATCCCATGTAGGGACGCAGCACCTCGGGGATGCGGACCGTGCCGTCCGCCTGCAGGTTGTTTTCGAGGAATGCGATCAGCATGCGCGGCGGCGCAACGACCGTGTTGTTCAGCGTGTGCGCAAAGTAGTTGCCCTTCTCCTTGTTCTTGATGCGGATGCCGAGGCGTCTTGCCTGCGCGTCGCCGAGGTTCGAGCAGCTGCCGACCTCGAAGTATTTCTGCTGCCGCGGGGACCATGCCTCCACGTCGCAGCTCTTGACCTTCAGATCCGCGAGATCGCCGGAGCAGCATTCGAGCGTGCGCACCGGGATGTCGAGCGAGCGGAAAAAGTCGACCGTGTTGCTCCACAGCTCGTTATAGAGCGCCTTGCTCTCCTCGGGCTTGCAGACGATGATCATCTCCTGCTTCTCGAACTGATGAATGCGGTACACGCCGCGCTCCTCGATGCCGTGCGCGCCGACCTCCTTGCGGAAGCAGGGCGAATAGCTCGTGAGCTTCAGCGGCAGCGTGCTTTCGTCGTGGAACGTGTTCATGAACCGCCCGATCATGCTGTGCTCGGACGTGCCGATGAGATAGAGGTCCTCGCCCTCGATCTTGTACATCATGTTCTCCATCTCGGCAAAGCTCATCACGCCGTCGACGACCGCGGAACGGATCATGAACGGCGGCACGACGTAGGTATAGCCGCGGTCGATCATGAAGTCGCGCGCATAGGAAAGCACCGCGCTGTGCAAGCGTGCGATGTCGCCCATGAGATAGTAGAACCCGTTGCCGCTCGTCTTGCGCGCGGAATCGAGATCGATGCCGCTTAAACGCTCCATGATGTCCACATGGTACGGGATCTCGAAGTCGGGCACTTTGGGCTCTCCGAAGCGCTCGATCTCGACGTTTTCGGAATCGTCCTTGCCGATCGGGACCGTCGGGTCGATGATGTTCGGGATGACGAGCATGCGCTTTCTGATCTCGCCCTCGAGCTCGGTCTCGCGGACCTCGAGCTCCGCCATCTCCTTTGCCATCGCGCCCACCTGCGCCTTGGCTTCCTCCGCCTTGTCGCGCTCGCCGTGCGCCATCATCATGCCGATGGATTTACTGATCACGTTGCGCTGGTTTCTGAGCCAGTCGCAGCGGACGTGCGCCTCGCGGTATTCCTTGTCGAGCGCAAGCACTTCGTCGACCAGAACGAGCTTGTCATCCTGAAACTTCTTTTTGATGTTTTCCTTTACGAGGTCCGGATTTGCCCGGACGAACTTGATATCCAGCATATTACATCCTTTCGGGAGCAGCAAGCCCCAGTAGATTCAATCCGTTTTTGAGGGTCTGACGCGCGGCGTCGCACAGCGCGAGCCTCGCGGCGCGGATCGCGGGATCGTCCGCCATGATCCGCTGTTCGTAATAGAACCGGTTGAACGCGTTCGCGATCTGCATGATCGCGCGCGCGACCACGTACGGCTCGTACTTTTCGGCGGCGGAACGCACCGCCTCCGGGAACGCCGCGATCGCCTTGAGAAGCGCCGTGCTTTCGGGATCGGAAAGCAGCGACGCGTCGTATTCCTGCGGCCGTTCGCCCGCCTTCCGGAGCACCGAGCAGCTTCTTGCGTGGGTGTACTGCACGTACGGCGCGGTCTCGCCGTCAAAATTCAGCACCTTGTCCCAGGAAAACGTCACGTCCTTGATGCGGGAGTTATACAGCACCGACCACAGGATCGCGCCGACGCCGACCGCCTCCGCCGCGCTCTTTTTGTCCGCAAGGTCCGGGCTCTTTTCGCAGATGATGTCGTAGGTCTTTTCGACCGCCGCGTCCAGCACGTCGTCGAGGTACAGCACCTTGCCGCCGCGCGTGGAGAACGATCCGCCCTCCATCGAAACCATGCCGAAGTTTACGTGCACGCAGTCCTTGACCCAGTCGCGCCCCATCAGCTCCAGCACCTTGAAGAACTGCTTGAAGTGCAGATCCTGCTGATACGCCACGACGTACAGAAGCTTTGTAAAGTCGTAGGTCGCCTTGCGGTAGCAGGCGGCGGCGAGGTCGCGCGTGGCGTAGATCGTGCTGCCGTCGCTCTTTACGATGATGCACGGCGGCATGTTCCATTCACTTAGATCCACGATCTGCGCGCCCTGATCGACCTTGCTGATGCCCTTTTCACGGAGCTCGTCGATGATCGGCTGCATCTTGTCCTCATAGAACGCTTCGCCGTTCCAGCTGTCGAAGTCGACGCCCATGCGCTTGTAGGTGATCTTGACCTCGCGGATCGTCGCGTCCTTCATCTTTTCCCAAAGCATATGCGCCTCGGGATCGCCTTGCTCGATCTTCCGGAACCACGCGCGGGCGGTGTCGTTTAGGGACGGATCCTGTTCCGCCTCCTCGTGGAAGCGCACGTACAGCGCGACGAGCTCGCGGATCGAGTAATCGTCGACGGGCTTATCGCCCCACAGCTTGTACGCCGTGATCATCTTGCCGAACTGCGTGCCCCAGTCGCCGAGGTGGTTGATGCCGACCGTACGGTAGCCGAGCGCCTTATAGATGCGGTACAGCGCGTTGCCGATCGCGGTGGAAGGCAGATGGTGGAAGCCGAACGGCTTTGCGATGTTGATCGAGCTGTACTCGACGCAGACCGTCTTGCCGTTCCCCTCGGTCGAATGCCCGTAGGCGTCGCCCTCGGAGAGAACGCGGGAAAGCACCGTGCCCGCGACCGCGCCCTTGTCGGTGAAGAAATTCAGGTACGGACCGACCGCCTCGCACTTCGTAAAGCCCGCGGGCAGCGTCAGAGAAGCCTGCAGCTCCGCCGCGATCGCGTTCGGCGCCTTGCGCAGCGTTTTGGACAGGCGGAAGCACGGGAACGCGTAATCGCCCATTTCCGTATTCTTCGGGACCTCGATCCAATCGGCAAGCGTCGCCTCGTCGGTCCCGCAAAGCGGCGCGAGCGCCGCAGCGATTGTTTTTACAGAATCCATAAGCACACTCTCCTTAACCCTTATATTATAACAAAGCGATCGGAAAAAGGGAAGAAAAATCTTCCCTCTCCCGTGAAATTGTGCGCTGCACGCTTCCCTGCGCCCCGTTATGCGGCGCAGGCGCAATTCATTGATCCGCGAAAAGCGTTCCGCTTTTCGGCGTGTCCACCTCATCCGGCTCGGCAAACCTCGCCACCTTCTCCTCGGAGGAGAAGGCTTTTGGCTGCGCGAACCCCTTGCCCCCCTTGTGTAAAGGGGGGGGAATTGTCACGCGCATGAGGCGCGCAAATGTACCGTAGGGGCGGATCGCATCCGCCCGTAACAGCGGAACCTGTAATGCCGCGCACCCCTGTTGTGTCATCCTGAGAAGCCGGAACGGCGACGAAGGATCTTTTTGTATCATGTATTGCCTGCCGTCATGCGGGGCGTTCGGGAGGATGCCCCGTCATGCGGCATGAAATGTCCTGCGGACATAAAGAGAATCCTTTGCGCAGCCTTGCAAACTGTCGCGTCCTTTGATATAATCGGGGTGAAAAGGAACGAACGATCGTTCTCGAGATGAAAGGATGAACGCTTTGAGCGAACGGAAAAAAGTCGGCCTCGCGCTTGCCTCCGGCGGCGGGCGCGGCATGGCGCACATCGGGGTGCTGCAGGTGCTGGAGGAGCACGGCATTCCCATCGACATGGTCTCCGGCGCAAGCGCCGGCGCGCTGGTCGCGGCGATCTACGCGGCGGGCACGGACCTCTACATGCTGGAAAAATACCTTTGCACGCTGATGCCCAAGGACATCATCGATCCGACGGTGGTCACGCGCGGCGGCTTCTTCTCGGGCAACAAGGTTGCGGAGATCATTCGGACGCTGACGCACGATCTGACCGTGGAGCAGACGAAGATCCCCTGCTTCATCGGCGCGGCGGATCTGGAAACCGCGGAGTTCCACATCTTCGAGCACTGCAAGCTGTATGAAGCGGGCCGCGCCAGCATGGCGATCCCGGGCGTGTTCACGCCGGTGAAGATCGACGGGCACTGGTACGTCGACGGCGGCATGCTGCAGGAGCTTCCGGTCGAGGTGCTGCGGGAACACGGCGCGGATATCGTGATCGGCGTGGATCTGTCGATCAAGAAGAAATTCGTCATCCCCGAGGACAAGGCGCCCGGCGCACATTCCGCGCTGCTGCGCACGTTCAGCATCATGCAGAAGGAGATCTCAAGGCTCAGGACCGACACGGTGGACGTCCGAATCAAGCCGGACGTGTCCTTTATGGGCATGGTCTCCACCGCCGGCGCGGCGGAAGCGATCCGCATCGGCCGCGAATGCGCCGAGCGCGCGCTGCCGGAAATCGAAGCGCTGCTTGCCGAATAAACTGAATTTCACATTCCCAAAACGACCTCATCGACCGTTACGGAGGAATGCTTATGAACAAATCATCCGGGATCCCGCAATACCTTTGCATTGCCGACGAGCAGCGCGCAAAGCTCATGACGATGCCGATCGGCGCGCCGCTTGAACCGGAACAGGCGCTTGCGGTCGAATACGGCGTCAGCCGCGACACGGTGCGCCGCGCGCTCGACGTTCTGGTGCGCGAAGGGATCCTGACGCGCGAACGCGGACGCGGCTCGTTCCGCACGGAACCAAAGGAAACGCTGTACCGCTTTACGGTCGAGCCGACGATTATCGATTCGATCCGCAGGGTCGGCATCGAATCCAGGATCCGGAATCTTTCGATCTCGTTCGTGCCCGCGCCGCCGGGAATCGCGGAATTGCTGAAGATCCCGCCGCATACGAAGGTCCGCCGGGTCACGCGCGTGCGCATGGCGGAAGACAAGCCGTTTGCGTACGGCACGGCATATCTGCGTACCGACATGGTCCCGCAGATCTTCCGGCGGGAGTTCAAGACCTCCCTTGCCGAGCTGATCGTGAGCAGCCGGCTTCTGCACATTGAATCGCTGCACGTCGAATTCCGCGCGGAGCTTGCCGATCCCACCGTTGCGGAAGCGCTGTCGGTCCCCGTCGGATCGGCGGTCCTGCATGTGGAGCTGCTCTGCGAGGGCTACGGCGGCGTTCCGATGCTGGTGGACACGTTCTGCTTCCCGTCGTCGCAGGTTCTGCACTTCTCGGGTCCGCGGTAAGACACGCAGCGCGGCGCATGCAAATTGTTTTCTTACTAAAACAGGAACGGGCTTCAAAATTTGCCCGTTCCTGTTCTTTTCTCTTTTTTTCCGGCGCATTGCAGCCGGATCAGAAGACTGTCTTCTTAAGAACGATCTTCTTAAGCAGATGTAATTACAATGATTTTTCTTAAGTAGATGTAATTACAATATTCTTCTTAATTAAATTGAATTAAATCATTCTTCTTAAGAAAAATATTCTTCTTAAGAACAATATTATTATACGACGTTTCTTTCAAAAATCCTTTTTTTCTTTTGTACTTTTTTCGATTCTTTCACAATTCGAACGCGGGAAAGGTGACCGTGATCTCGGTGCCGATGCCCTCGGCGCTTTTCAGCTTCAGGTCCGCGCCGTGCTCCTCGCAGATGTGCTTGACGATCGCAAGTCCCAGTCCCGTGCCGCCGGTCGCCTTGCTGCGGCTCTTGTCCACGCGGTAGAACCGCTCGAAGATGCGGCTCTGGTGATGCTTGGGGATGCCGATGCCCGTGTCGCGCACGGACAGCTTCCGGTCCGCAACGCGCACGGAGACCGTTCCGTTATCGCGGTTATAGCGGATCGCGTTGTCCAGAAGGTTATAGATGAGCTCGGAGAGAAGCGAGCGAACGCCGTGGACCGCCATCGATCCGCCCGAAAGCTGCACCGAAACGCCGCGCAGCATGGCGGCGCTTTTCAGCGTCTCGACGGTCTCCTGCGCAAGCGCATAGAGATCGACGGTCTCCGCCTGCTCCAGGATCTCCCGCTCGTCGAGTTCGGACAGCGTGATGATGTCCGACACCAGCGACAGCATGCGGTTCGATTCGCGGCGGATGCGCTCGGCAAAGCGCCGCACGTCCTCGTCCTTCGCCATGCCGTTTTCGATCATCTCGGCGTAGCCGGAGATCGAGGTCAGCGGGGTCTTCAGCTCGTGCGAGACGTTCGCAGTGAACTCGTGGCGGATCCGGTCCGCCCGCTGCTGCTCGCCGAGATCGGTCAGAATCAGCACCGCGCCGGTGCGCAGACCGTCCTGATACGTGTCCTGGTAGTGCAGACGTACCGCCTGCCCGAACAGCTCGACCGTTTCGCTTCTGCCGCTGCGGACGCCGCCGAAGAACGCGTGCACGTCCTCCGGCAGGTCGTGGATCCTTCGGAGCGTCGTCGGGGTCATATGCAGCAGCTCGCACGCCTTTGCGTTCAGAAACAGCACGGTGCCTTCGAGATCGAATACCGCAACGCCGTCCTCCAGCGCGTCCAGGATGCCGGAGAGCATCGTTTCGTTCATCACGCCTACCTCCCGATCCGGTAGCCCACGTTCCGCACGGTCTCGATGAGGTTCCCTGCGTCGCCGAGCTTTTTGCGCAGCGTCTTGATGTGCATGTCCACGGTACGCGTTTCGCCGGTGAAGGCAAAGCCCCACACGGCTTCCATGAGCTGCGCGCGCGTAACGGGCGTGCCGATGTTGGAAAGCATATGCTTTAAAAGCCCGTATTCTTTGAACGTCAGCTCGGTTTCCCGTCCGTCGACGGTCACGCGGTGGCGGCTGTCGTCCAGTTCGATCGAACCGAAGCGCAGCACCGCTTCGGCGGGCCGGTGCGTGCGGCGCAGCAGCGCCTTGCAGCGCGACACCAGCTCCATGACGCCGAACGGCTTCGAAAGGTAATCGTCCGCGCCGGAATCGAGCCCTTTGACCTTGTCCGCTTCGGACGTCTTCGCCGTGACCATGATGATCGGGATCGACCGCGTTTCGGGGTCGTTCCGGAGCCGCTTCAAAAGCTGCAGCCCGTCCGCGCCGGGCAGCATGATATCGAGCAGAACGAGATCGGGAAGGCGTTCCTTCACCGCCGCAAGGAACGACGTTCCTTCCGGGAACGATTCGACCGAGAGACCTGCGCTTTTCAGCGCGTAGGTCTCCAGTTCGCGGATGTCGGTATCGTCTTCTGCAATGTATACGAGCGCCATATTATACGGTTGCCAGACGGCGGATCGCCTCCGCCATGACGTTGGTGTTGAAGCGGATGTCCTCGATCGAGATCGACTCGTCCGGCATGTGGCACATGCTCTCCTCGCCCTCGCGCACGGTGCCGAACGCAACTGCGTTGTCGAGCTCGCGCGCGTAGGTGCCGCCGCCCATCGAAAGCGGCTTGGAGTCCGAGCCGTTCATCTCGTTGTACACGTTCATCAGCGTGGAGACGAGCTCGCTGTCCGCCGGGATGAAGTGTCCCGGCTTGATGACCGTATCGGTGCGGACAAAGCCCGCCTTGCCGTACGCCGCGTCCCACGTCGCGAGCAGATCCTCCGCCTTTGCGGAGAACGGATGGCGGCAGTCGGCGATGAAGCGCACGCCGTTTTCGTCGAAGCGGATCACGTCGGGCTGATAGGTGATCCTGCCGGATTCGTCCGTCACGTCGATGCCGAGCGTTTCGCCGTGCATGTCGAGCTTCCAGAGCGCGTGCAGCGCAAGCACCGTCGCCTTATCCTCTGCGGGAAGCGGCTGCTGCACAAGGATCAGCAAAAGCGCCTGCAGCGCGTTCTTCGCAAACTCCGGCATGGAGGCGTGACCGCCGCGGCCCTCGACCGTGATGCGGCTGCCTTCGTACGTAACCGTGTAGCCCTCGGGCGCTTCCACCGGGATCGCCTCGCACGGGAGCTCGGCGCGGATCACGCCGGGGATGACGTTCGCCGCCGAACCGCAGTCGATCCGAAGTTCCGAACGGTACTGCTTTTCGTACGTCGTGTGCATGATGCCCATCTCGGAATTGACGGCGGGGTATTCCGCGTCCGGCGTGAACGCCAGCGTCGGCTGTCCCTCGACCTTCAGATAGTGCTCGACGCCCAGAGATCCGATCTCCTCGTCGCAGCCGAGGATGACGCGCACGCGGCGCTTCATCGGGAAGCCGAGGTCCTTGATCGCGGCGAGCGCGTAGATCGCGGAGAGCGCGGGACTCTTGTCGTCCAGCGTGCCGCGTCCGATGATGCGGCCGTCGCGTTCCGTTGCGGAGTACGGCGGGACCGACCAGCCCTCGCCCTCCGGAACGACGTCGAGATGCGCCAGGATGCCGAGGACCTCCTCGCCCTCGCCGTACTCGACGACGCCGCAGTACCCGTCGACGTCCCACGCGTTGAGACCCAGCCTGCGCGCGATCGCCAGCGCCGCCTGCAGCGCTTCGTACACCGTCTTGCCGAACGGCTTACCCGGCTCCGCGGGATCCCCGCGGGACACGGACGGGATGCGCACGAGCGCCTTGAGGTCTTCGATCTGATCGCGCAGCGTTTCTTCGATCCGATTCTTCATAGCAAATTTCCTTCCTTTCTGTCAGTTGACTGCGGAGAAGCCCTTGCCGATGACCTCCCGCGTATCGATGATGGAAATGATCGCCTTCGGATCCTTTTCGAGGACGATCCGGCGAATGCGTCCGAGCTCGATCGTCTTCGTCAGGATATAGACCAGCGTCTTTTCTTGATTGGTGTACGCCCCGCGGCACGGGATATACGTGACGCCGCGGTGCATCTTGTTCAGCACGTCCGGCGCGATCTCCTCCCACTTGTCGGAGATGATGAACAGCGTCTTGGTGCGGTTGATGCCGAGGATGATGTTGTTGAACGCAATGCTCGTGACGAACAGCGCAATGAACGACAGTGCGGCGCTCTCCACGCCGATGCGGTAATCGCCCGCGCCGATCGCTTTCACGACGCCCAGCGCAAGCGCGATCACGACGTTCAGCGACATCGAGATCGTGCCCATCGAGATCGAGAACTTGCGGTTCAGCAGCAGCGAAACGATGTCCATGCCGCCCGTGCTGCCGCCCAGCCGCACGATCATGCCGCCCGCAACGCCCATCGTGACCGCGCCGAAGATCACGCTCACCACGCGCCACGCCGGCTCGCTCATGTCGAACAGCGCCGGAAACTGCAGGTTGCCGAACAGCGCAAGCTCCGCGGCGAACAGCACCGTCATCAGAAGCGTGTAGACCGTGAACCGGATGTGCAGGTACTTAAACGCCAGGATCAGCAGCGGGATGTTGGCGACCGCGACGAAGATCCAGTTCGGAACCGCGCCGTTCGTCGCGTATGTGATCAGCATCGCGATACCGGTGACGCCGCCCGTGACCACGCCCGCCGGCGTGTACAGCAGCGTGACCGCCAGCGCCTCGATCGTGATCATCAGCGACATCAGAACGACGGCTTTCGCTTCGCGCAGGATCCGCTTTCCGCGGTCCGCGTTCGAGGGATGATTCGCTTTCTTTCCCATATGTCCTCCCACAGATTTCTTCAGTTTACAGTATACCAAATCTCCGCCGCGTTGACAAGCCCGTATTGCGGGGAAGCCGCCCCTCGTCCGCAGAAAAAGGACCTCCGGAGCGGGGGTCCGGAGGTCCTTCGGGAAAGAGCGCGGTCGGCAGGAAAGGCAGACATGCCGACCGCCTCCGCAGGGTATTACCGTACGGTGCAGGAGAGCGCTTCGGACCATTCGCCGAAGTAGGTCATGCCCTCGAATTCGTGATAGGAGCGGACCTGCACGTAGTAGGTCGTGCCGGAAACGAGGTTCTTGACCGTGTTGCGGTAGGCGTCCGGACGCGTGACCTTGAACGCGACGGAACCGGTCTTGAACGTCGGATCGGTCGAATACCGGATCTGATAGCCGGTGAAGTACTTCGAGCCGGACCAGCGGACCGTCATCTGCTTTTCACCCGCGTCGACGCCGAGCAGCGTGCGGCTGGTGATGCGCACGGTCGTCTTCAGCGGTCCGACCAGACCGAGATTGTAGTTGTCCATCGGATCGGAGAAGTATGCCTTGACGCCGTACTGGTAGCGCGTGCCGGCATAGACCTTGGTGTCCGTCCACGTGGTTTCGGTCGTGTTGTACCAGCGCGCAAACCCCGTCCAGCCGGCGCTCGTGAGGTTCCACGCGCGGCGGTAGATGACATAGCCCTTCGCGCCCTCGACCGGCTTCCATGTGATCCGGACGCCGTCGGCGCGGTTTTCGACGTACGTCTCCGTCGTTTCGGACAGATAGATCTTGAAGAACTGCGTCACGACGGGACCGCCTTCCTTCCACTGCACGTCGATATAGGCGGTGCCGGGCGCGGTGTTGTCGCGGTAGGTCACGGTGTATTCGCTTTCGTCGACGACGCTGCCGTTTCTGTCAAGCACCGTGAAGCGCGGCGTATGCGCCTTGCCGTCATAGACGACGTACGGCGTTTCGCCCTTGTAGCCGACGTCCTCCGCGTTCAGCTCGATCTGCTGCACCGGTGAGTAATACGGCGCGATCCGGTAGATATCCATCATCGTTTCGCCGTTGGGCGCCCATGCGTCGCGCAGCCAGTCCGGATACCACACCGTGATCAGGTCCGGATCGCCGAATACGTCGCTGCCCGCGCCGCCGTCTTCGGGGGGCAGTCCGCGGAAGTATACGTCCGTCAGGTTTTTGCCGCTGATCGCCACAGGCTCCAGCAGCTTTATGCTTTCGGGCAGCACGACCGTACGAAGATTGTTCGAATACATCGCCGCTTCACAGACCTCTTCCACGCCGTCCGGGATGCGGTAATACGTGTCGGGCTTCTGCGAGGCGTACTTGCACAGCGCCCGCATGTTCTTCGAGTACAGGACGTTGTCGATCGCGGTCAGGTGCGTGCTGTCCGGATCGACCGTGATCACCGCAAGGCGCGGGGTGCCCCAGTTGCCTTCCTGCATGGTCCGGACGGTCTTGGAGATACGCATGGTTTCAAGGTTGTACATATCGTACAGGAAGTAGCCGCCGATGCCCGTGACGCCGTCCTCAAAGACGATCTCCTTCACATCCCCGCGATATTCCCAGAAGGTGGGATTCTCGTCCCAGAACCACCACGTTTCGCCTTCGCCGGATACGGTCATCACGCCGTTGTCGCCGAGCTTCCAGAAGACGTTGTCGCCGCACTGTCCGGAGCGTTCCTGAGGCTGTTCGGGATCTTCGGGCTCCGCGGATCCGTCGGTTGTGACCGTGATCTCCAGCGTCGCCGTCTGTTCCGCAAAGGTCGCGGTGACCGTTGCCGTGCCGCTCTTCAGCGCTTCGACCCTGCCGTTTTCGTCGACGGTCAGAACGTCGGGATCGCTGCTCTGCCAGGTTACGGGCTCGTACGGGGTGAAGGTGCGCTTGGTCCCGCGCTTCAGAAGCATCTCAAGCGTCTGCGTTTCGCCGACCTTCATCGCGTCGTTTCCGTTCAGCGCCGCGCCGTCGAAGACGCTTGTCGGCAGCTCCGTGATCTGCATATACACGCCGCTCCGCGCGATCGGCGTCGTGCTGCCGCCGAGCGAGCCGCACGCTTCCAGCGAAGAAGCGCCGTAGCCGGACACATCACGGAACCCCGCGATGCCGTAATACCGGCGGGAGGGCGAGATCATTGCGGTATAGTGACCGGTCACGGCGTCGGTGCCGTCGATCCAGTCCTGCCGTTCGCTGCGGTACATGGTCAGCGAATAGACCGCGTCGGACGACGACGCAAGGCATTCGCAGAAGCTGCCCGTGCCGTTGATCTCCACGGTGAAGCAGCTCATGCCGTTCGGGCGGGTATGGCTGAAGCTGATGCTTGCTTCAACCGCGCGGATCTCCGCGATGCGCTGCAGATCGGAATCCCACTGTGCGGGGACGTAGTCGCCGTTCTCCTGCGCCAGCACGGCGTCCGAGGGCTCCTCGCCGCCGGACGTGTCCGCAAGCGAAAGCGCGTGCTCCCGGTTGCGCGGGTCGGGATCGCCGTAATAGCAGGCGAGATAGCGGATGCGGTTCAGCTCCCGGAGCACCGCGGCGTGGTCCTCCGTGAACGTGCCGGAAACGCCGACGAGGACCGTGTCGTCGCTGAGCGCTTCCGCCGGCGGCAGCACGTTTCCGTCCGCGAACGCGGCGGGAATGAGGGCAAGCATCATCAGGATGCAGAGGATCCATGCAATCGTTTTTTTCATGACTGTTCTCCTTTCGAACGCTTCTGCGTTTCTTTTGTCAGTAAGGACAGAAAAGACCGTCCTTTGGTTTTAACGATCTCAACATAACATATGCCATGTCCGAAAAACCGGACATGAAAGAGAAAAGCCTCCGAAAAACGGAGGCTTTTCCCGCATGTGGGAGGGATATGATACAGGAGGAACAAACTCAATATAACCAGCCGCTTCCGCCGCAGGTGGGACAGGCGGTATATCCGCCCTGCCAGAACATGCCGTCAAAGTACAGGATCGGGTTATAGAACTGTCCCGATCCGCCGCACTGCGGGCAGACGACGTGCTGCGGAGCCGTGTACACCGGCATCTCCTGATGCGGCGCTTCTTCCTGCACAGGCTCGGGTTCCGGCGCCTCTTCGGGTTCCGGCGCTGCATAGACGGGTGCGGGCTCGTCGTCCTGCGGGCTTTGGATCAGGATCGTTTCGTTCTCCCCGGGCTGTTCGAGCGTAAATGCGTTTTCGAAGGGTCCCCTGAGAGACGTCTGCAGGACGCTGTCTGCGCAGCCGACCGTGCCGAGAAGAAGAGCGGTAAGTAAAAGACCTGTGAAGATCGTGAAGAATCTGCGTTTCATATGAAGTATCTCCTTTCTTTGTTTCATGCAGCCAAAGCGCAGCGTTTTTTCCAGTATTCGCAGACCTGCCGGTATAATTCTGGATCGAAAAGATCGTCTGCGGACATGCTGTTGAACTGCCGTACCGCTTTGTTATAGTCGTGTTCGCGGATATAGTACGGAATCGCGCCGAGGTCGTTCGCGCCGCCCAGCATGTTCTGCGACATGCGCAGACCTTCAAGCGCTTCGCTTGCCTTGTTGAACTGCTCGCGCAGCTCCTTGCGGCGCTGCGAATATTCCTGCGCGAGCTCTGCGTATTCCTTCAGGTACGCAGGGAGTCTCCTGACCTCGTTCTCCGCCGCACCGCCGCGCAGCGTGTTGCGAAAGACCCCGTTCAGCTTCTGCACGCGCTGTGCGAGCGCGTCCAGCTTCTGCATGTCCGTATCGACGTCCGTGACCGCCTGTTCGCTTCTGGAGCCTGCGCAGAGCCGGATCACCAGACCGACGATCCAGAGGATCATGACGAACCCGCCGATTACAAAAAATCCCGATTTATCCATTGTTTTTGTCCCCCGTTTGTTGCTTTTCGACTAATAGGAGTGTCAGACGACCGGTTTGGTTTTATTTTTTGTAAAAAAAAGAAAGCCGCACGGGGCGGCGGGAAAAAACCGTTCAGATCAGCCAGAGCAGGAACGCGATCAGCACTGTGCCGAGCAGCATCAGGGCAAATGCGACCGGCCATTTGCCGGTGCGGTTGAAGCCGTAGATATCGTCCCAGCCGCGTCCCTCCGGCGTAAAGATGACCTGCTTCATATAGACCAGTCCGTACAGCACGACCGGCGCGACGCCGACGGCGATCGTCCACGCGGGCATGGCGGTCTTTTTTTCGAAGGCAAGGAAGGACACGATCGCAAGCAGCGGACACAGGAGATGCAGAAAGAACTCCGGACCGGTCAGCATCCGCTTGAAATCGCGCGTGGCAGGGACCAGAAAGAACAGCACCGTCAGCAGCGTCACCGCGACCGCCGACGTGGCGGCGTACTTCAGCAGCAGCACGAAGAACGGCAGGCTGCCGGTCGCCGCAAAGATCGCCGTGACCAGCGACGCAGCCCCGCAGAACAGGTTGGACAGTATGGTGAAAAAGCGAAACAGACCGCGGGCGGGATTCGTATGCCGGATCGCCCAGATCATACATCCCGCGACAAGCACGGCGTTCACCGCGTTCAGAAGCAGCACAGGCAGCATGGTTGTTTCCCTTGCGTTTCTCGGATCTTTCCGGTATCGTACCATACTTTTTCCCATCCCGCAAGGGCTTTTCCGCACAGCTTTTTTTTGCGGTTTCGCAGAATATTTACAAAAAATCTCTTGTGCCGCGCAACCGAATCCCGTATCATACAGTATATATGATGTACGGACGCCGAAGCGCCCGCGCAAAATTGCCTGAACAACAATACATGATACAGAAAGGAAATCAATACCATGAAGAAACTGATCGCTTTGATGCTTTGCGCGCTGCTGATCGCGGCGTTCGCCGCATGCGGAAAGACGACGGAGGCAAACGCGCCCGCCGGACAGAAGAACGACGAACCGCAGGCGGCTGCGGAGGAGAACGCGCAGACGGAAGAATCCCCCGTCAACGAGCCGATCGCCGGCGGTTGGGCAAACGCGGAGGATCCCGCGCTGACCGACGAGCTTCGCGCGGTCTTTGAGAAGGCGCTTGCGGAACTGGTCGGCGTGAACTACACGCCCATTGCATGCCTCGGCACGCAGGTCGTGGCGGGAACCAACTACTGCTTCCTCGCGCAGGCGACGGTCGTCTATCCCGACGCAAAGCCGACCTATGTGCTCGTGTACATCTATCAGGACCTGCAGGGCAACGCCTCGGTCATGAACTTTGCCGATATGCCCGTCATTCCGAACGAGTACGGCGAGGCGGAGCCGATCCCCGCGGACGAAACGCTGATGGGCGGCTGGACATACGCAGAATCGTATGAGATCACCGACGAGATCAAGGCGAACCTCGATAAGGCGCTTGCATCCCTTGACGGCGCAAACTACGAGCCGGTCGCAAACCTTGCGACGCAGGTCGTCGCGGGACAGAACCGCTGCCTGCTCTGCAAGATCACGCCCGTCGTGCCGAATCCCGTTCCGCACTACGCGCTCGTGTACGTATATGAAAACCTCGAGGGCGGCGCGGAGATCACCCAGACGATCGACCTCGACGTCGGCGCGCTCTGCACCTACGGCGCATAACCGCCGCAAACGGCAAAACAGAAATAAGGGGTTCCCGTGCGGAACCCCCTTTCTTTTTCTCCGGTACGTCGTCGGATCATGCAAAGGGGATGTTCGGAAACGACCGTGCGTTTTTTGAACATCCCCTGTTTCGTTCAGTTTTTGAACCCCTCGAGCTTGTGCTTGACGCGCTGCATGGCGTTGTCGACCGATTTCAGCGGCTTTTCGATGCGGACCGCGATCTGCGGATAGGACAGTCCGTCGAGATACAGGCTCAAGACCCGCCGCTCCATCGGCGACAGCGTTTTTTCGAGGTATTCCACCATCCGCTCGAAATTCTCGCGCCCGATCACCACGTCCTCGGGGTCGGCGACGGTCAGCGAGCGCATGGTGTCCAGAAGCGTCATCTCCCCCTCCGCCTCGACCGGCGAGCGGTTCAGCGAGATATAGTGGTTCAGCGGCGTGTGCTTTTTGCGCGTCGCGTTTTTGATCGCCGACAGGATCTGCCGCGTGATGCACAGCTCCGCAAAGCTTTTGAAGGACGCCGCCTTCTCCTCGTCGTATTCGCAGACCGCCTTATAGAGCCCCAGCATGCCCTCCTGCACGAGGTCCTCGTGGTCCGCGCCGATCAGAAAATACGAATGCGCGCGCGAACGAACCAGCTGCTTGTACCGTTCGTACAGCAGCCGTTCCGCCTCTTCGTCGCCCTCCCGGATCCGGGCAAGCAGTTGTTCGTCGGTCTGTATGTTCATGCTTACTCGGCGTCCTGCCGCTTCTTTTCAAACATCAGGATCGCGGCGGCGACGCCCGCGTTCAGCGAATCGATGTGTCCCTGCATCGGAATGGAGACGAGGAAGTCGCAGTTGTCGCGCACGAGCTTCGAGATCCCCTCGCCCTCGTTGCCGATGACGATCGCCAGCGGTCCCTTCATTGCGGCGGTGCGCATGCTTTCGCCCTGCATGTCCGCGCCCGCGACCCATACGCCCGCGGACTTCAGCTGCGCGATCGCGGCGGAGATGTTCACGACCCGCGCGATCTTGACGTATTCGGTCGCGCCCGCGCTCGCCTTGACGGCGGCTGCGGTGACGGACGCGCTTCTGCGCTTGCCGATGATGACGCCGTGCGCGCCGGCGCAGTCCGCGCTGCGGATGATGGAGCCGAGGTTGTGCGGATCCTCCACGCCGTCCAGCACGATGATAAACGGCGCTTCGCCCTTTTCCTTCGCCGCGTCGAGAATGTCGGAAACGTCGCAGTAGGTCACGCCCGCCGCGTACGCCACGACGCCCTGATGGTTCGCGGTCTTTCCGCCGTGTCCGAACGGCATGCACAGCTCGTCGAGCTTTTTGCGGTCGACCTCGCGCACGACAAGCTTCCGCTCGCGCGCAAGGGTCACGATCTCGCCCAGGGAACCGTCGTGCTCGGTCGTTACCAGCACGCGGTCGATGCTTCTGCCGCTCTTCAGGGCTTCGCGCACCGCGTTTCTGCCGATCAGCAGATACGGCTGCTCGTCGCGCTCGTTCTCGACCGGCGCGGGCTCGTACGGCTTCTTCGGCTTTTCGTCGCGTCTGCGGTCGTACGGCTTTTCGTTCCGATCGAAGGGCTTGCGCTCATCCGGCTTGCCGTAGGGCTTGCGGTCGTACGGCTTTTTCGGATAATCGCCCTTCTGCTCGGCGTTCTTCTTGCGGTGATCGCCCGCGTAGGGTCGGTCGTAAACGGGCTTCGGATAGTCCCGCTCGTCGGAACCGAAGCCGCGCCTGTCGTTCGGATAGGACTTCTTGCCGTAGGGCTTTTCATACTGTTTGCGCGTGCGCGCGCCGGTGTCCCCCGATGCGGGGCGTTTGCCGTACTCTTTCCTTTGATCGTTCATGTCAAGACTCCTTTTCGGATTCATTCGCAGATTGCAGGGCGAGGCGCATCAGCTCGCCGATGCGCGCGTCCTCGCCCAATAGATACAGATGCCCGAGCAGCGCTTCGAGTCCCGTCGCCACGCGGTAGTCGCGCACGTCCGCGTGCTTCGGCACGGTGCCGGAATGCGCGTTGCGTCCGCGGCGGAACGCCGCCCGCTCGCTTTCGGAAAGCCGGTCCTCGATGCGGCGGAACGCCGCCGCCTGCCCCGCGGCGCAGACGTACTTTGCCGCCTCAAGGTGCAGGGCGCGCATCGGAAGGCGCAGGGTCTCCGCCAGCGTCGTGCGGACGTACAGATCGTAGATCGTGTCGCCGATGTACGCCAGCGTCAGCGCGGGCAGCGAAAGCGGGTCCGCCGGCCGCGCAAGCTCCATGGAACGGATGATGTCGGAATGCATGCTCATACATTGTTATCATACCCTTTTTGCGCGCCGAACGCAACAGAAACTTTTCAAAGCGCGCCGGAATCCCGCAGGTTTTTTGCTGTTGTGCGGCGGGATTCGGCGCCGATCCCTCTCCGTTCCGCCGGTTTCGCCGGTTTGTTCTTTCTTTTTTAACATTTCTGTTGCGTTTTGTTCATCAAAATTGCACACTTTGCTTGCATTCTCCCTTTATAATGATAACATCTGAAAATATACAGAGAGGGAGTTTCCGTATGAAACATCCGGATACAAATGCACAAAAACCCCGGAGGACGTACGCCGTCTGGCTTACGGCGGGCATTCTTGCGATCCTCCTGATCGGCTGCGCCGTAACCGCCGGCACGCAGCAGAAAGCGGAGGTTCCCGCCGACGACGTCGTATTTGAGGAACCGCCGACGCCGGAACAGGCAATGGTCACGCCGGACCCCGCGCAGTTTACGCCCGAGCCGTCGCTTGACCCGACGCCGACGCCGTCTCCGACGCCCACCCCCTCCCCCACGCCGACGCCGCCGCGTCACCCGCTGAACGGCGATTCGCTTCTGATCGGCGACGAGGAGCCGGTCGTGGTGGACATCCAGATCCGTCTGATGGAGCTGAACTATCTGGAATTCGAACAGCCGGACGACGAATACTCCGACGGTACGGCGGACGCCGTCCGTTCGTTCCAGGCGCGCAACGGGCTGCACGTCAACGGCATCTGCGACAAGGAGACCTACGAGAAGCTGTTCTCCGACGACGCTCTGACCTACGCCATGGTCAAAGGCTCGACCGGCGACGATGTGGAGATCGTCAAGGAGCGGCTGTATGAGCTCGGCTATCTCGACAGCATGCCGTTCGGCGCTTACGACGAGGAGACCGAAGCCGCGGTGCGCCGGTTCCGCCAGAAGAACAACCTGCCGGACGGCGTGATCATCGACAACGACGCGTTTGAAGTGCTGCTCGGCGACGAAACCGTTTCGAACGCCTTTGCGATCGGGGACAGAGACGAAGCCATTCAGGACTGCCAGCAGATCCTGTACGAGCTCGGCTACCTCACCTACCTGCCGGACGGCATCTTCGGAAAGCAGACGCAGAACGCGGTGCGGCGTTTCCAGGAGGAGAACGGTCTCGTCGTGGACGGCTGCCTCGGCAAATCCACCATCAATCTTCTGAAGAGCGGCGAAGCCGATTCGTTCACCTTCACCGTCGGCGTGGAAGGCGCGGACGTGCACCGCATCCAGGAGCGGCTCGCGCATTTCGGCTATCTGTCCGGCAATCAGGTCACCGGCTATTACGGCGAAAAGACGCAGGCCGCCGTGAAGAACTTCCAGACGCGCAACGGCGTCGAAGACAACGGCTCGGTCGATTTTGAGACGATGCAGCTGCTTTTGGGCGAGGAAGCCGTCAAGGCGCCGACGACGCCGAGACCCGCAACGCCGAAGGCAACCAAGAAGCCCTCAAAGACGGCGACGCCGAAGCCCGGCACAACGCCGAAGCCCACCAAGAAGCCGACCGCGAAACCGACGGAAAAGCCGGAAGGCGACACCGGATCCCCGGGTCACACCATCGACTACGGCCAGGGCAAGGAAGCGTTCATCAAGATCGCGGAATCCAAGCTCGGCTGCAAGTACGTGCGCGGCGCGAAGGGTCCGAACCGGTTCGACTGCTCCGGGTTCGTCTACTGGTGTCTGAACCAGGCGGGCGTCAAGCAGAGCTACATGACGAGCAAAACGTGGCGTACCTGCACCAAGTATAAGCGGATCACCTCGATGAGCGACATCAAGCGCGGCGACGTCATGGTCTTCAAGGGATCGTCGATGGCGACCGGTCACGTCGGCATCTATCTCGGAAGCGGCAAAATGATCGACGCATCCTCCTCGAAGGGCAAGGTGCGTATCACCGACAGCATCCTGAGAAGCAAGTACTGGAAGGAGCACTTCCTGATGGCATACCGCATCTGGGATTAAAATGCGGGATCGGTACTTGCAATCCGGAACAGATATGGTATACTGAAGAAAAACGGGAAAAGGAGATACGCGTATGACAGAGTTAAAGGAAAACTGGAAGAAGGTCGGACAGGACTTCGGTTCGCTCGGCAAGGATCTGGGCAAGAGCATCGTCAATTCCGTCAAGACCGGCGCGAAAGTCGTTTCGGACTGGGCGAACAAGGACGACGAACAGAAGGAAGAACCGAAGGCGGACGTCGTGATCGAACCCGAGGAGAAAAAGGAATAATCCAACCGGATATACAAAACACGAAAAAGGACGAAGCGATTCGTCCTTTTTTTCATCCCTTTTGTGCTTTCGGTCAGCGTTCTGCCTGATATCTTTCCGAAAGGCTTGCGCTTTCGCTCTTCCGCTCCGGCCGATTCCGGTGCTTCCTGGCGCGCAGCGCGTTCTCCACGCCGTCCGACATCTTGTTGCCGATAAATCCGACGACCGCCATCACGATCCCGATCAGTACGAAAAATCCGATAAGACAGACCCAATCCGGCATACCCGTTCCTCCTTAAAAAATCGAATGTTTGGTTTTGTAATTCAGCGGGTAGGTCGCCACGCCCGTATTCGGGTCAAGGCTTAAGAACGCCTTTTCGACCGCCGTCAGAAGCATGTTCATACCCGTTTCGTTTGCATACGTATACCGTTGCATCTTCCATTGCGTAAATTCGAACCGGAACACGCCGATGCCGGACGGCTCGTCGAAATCCGTTTTATAGAGCCGCGCCCGGAAATCCGTGCCGGAAAACAGCACCTGCACCGATGTTGCGCCTTCCGCCGTGCAGGGGATCCCCTGCTGCTTCAGCGCCTGCGCCAGCGCGCTGAAGGTCCCGATCTTTGCGGTGAACTCCTGCCCCTTTTCCGCATAGTTCATGTCCCGTTTGATGATCTTGCCTTCCTCCTGCAGCGCCTTGATCTCCTTGCCGCGCTTGACCCCGATGATCACGCCGATTGCAACTGCGATGCACGCAGCCAGAATCCCGATCCACATATCCGTTCCCTCCTTCTTATTCTTCGATCGATCTGCCGCAGTACGGGCAGAAGCGGGAAACGCCGTCCACCGCCTTGCCGCAGTACGGGCAATAGTTCGTTTCCGACACGACCGGCTTCTCGATGGGTTTCTCCCAAACCGTGCCGGCGGTCGTCTGCATTGCCGGTCTCATGGGCATCTGCGTCGCCGTTCTCACGGGCATCTGCGTGGTGGGTTCGGGCTTCCGATACGTGCCGTTTTCGATCGCTTTCTGTTCCTTGCGGCGGTGATACGCCTCCGTGATCTTTTCCGCCGCCTTGTCGGCACCCTTATAGAGCGCTTTCTCGAGCATACGGATGAGGAAGAAGCCGACGACCGAAACGCCGATGCCGGTCAGGACGGTCAGCGCGATGCTCTCCGTCGTGCAGTAGACCAGAATGCCGAGCAGGACGCCGAAGATGATGGAATTATACGCATACGTTTTTCTCATGGTGATACTCTCCTTTTCTTTTGCAAACGCTTTTTGTTTTGCTTTTCACTGTATAGACGCAAAGAAATCCGTTCGGGTTTGACGTTTTTGAAAAAAAGTTTTGATTTTTTGAAAAATCGCCGTTCGGGGCTCCTCCCTTCGCATCAACGCGGGAATTGACAAACCGTGCCGAAACGATACAATAGACAGCAGGAGAATGAAATGCTTTCCTTATTGCTTGCGACAATCGAGAATGAAACGGACCGGGCGTTTCTGAGCGGCCTGTATGAAGACAACTACGACGCGATGGTGAAAAAAGCAAGATCCATGCTTTCGGACGCATCCGCCGTCGAGGATGTCATACAGGATACGTTTCTGTACTTCGCGAAAAATCTCGATAAAATTTACAAAGTCCCCTGCAGCAACCTGCCCTTCTTCGTCGTTATGTGTATCAAAAGGAAGTGTCTGGACTATATTCGCATGCAGAAAACCCGCAGCAAGCACATCGTCGGCAGTATGGACGACGAAGAAACGCATTTCGAGCCGCCCGCGCCCGGGCTTTCGACCGAGGAACAAGCGCTTTTGAAGCTTGACGTCGAGACGGTGCGGCAGGCGTTTACGTTTCTGCCCGAAAGCCTGAAGGACGTGCTGCGCTATAAGTATCTTCTCGAGATGACGGACAAGGAGATCGCAAAGACGCTCGGCGTCAGGGAAACGACCGTCCGCAGCTACCTGACGCGGGCGAGGCAGGCGGTTTATCGGATCTGCAAGGAGAAAGGCTATGTCGAAGAAACAACTTGACGCGCTGTTCCGCGAAGTGATCTCGCGGGATGCGGCATACGAGAGCCGGATCCTTGTTTCCGAACGCCCCGAAACACAGGAGATCCCGGAGTTTTCCCGCCGCCGTTTTGAAAAAATGCTGGACCGTGCGCTCGACGACGCCGCGCAGAAAAAGCCGAAGAAGGAGCATCCCGCCCTTTCGCATGCCGCGCGCGTCCTCGGCAAGGTGCTCGTTGCAGCGGTGGCTTGCATCGTGATCCTGTTCGTGACCGTGATGTCCTCCGAAGCCGTGCGCGGACGGATCACGAAATTCCTCGTTTCGATCACACCGCATTACGCCGAGGTCAGCCTGGACAACAACGACGGAAGCAAACAGACCGAAAAGGCATACCGCTATCGGATCGGATATCTGCCGGACGGCGTTGAGCTCGTTTCGGAACGCATTTCGTCCGGCACGGATGAGCTCTATACGCGCGGCGAGGACGGGTACATGCGCTTCCGCGCAACGTACGGTTCAGACGGTACGGAGATCGACACGCAGAACGCGAAGGAGATCCGAACGGTTCCGCTCCGCGGCGCGACCGCCATGCTGATCGTGCGGCAGGACGATTCGCTGGAGCTCCTTTGGTCGAACGAAAAAGCGTCCTTCCGGCTGGAAGGGACCCTGACCGAAGCGGAAATCCTGATGATCGCAGAGCACGTTCAGGAAGAATTGGTCCCCGTTGCGGACGTGCCCTTGGATCCTTCGCTGGAAAAAGCGAATCTTTTCTATGCGCCCGAATACGTTCCGGAGGGTTTTGAACCGATCCGCCGAAACTACAGCGAGATCGGAACGGATCTTGCGTACGGCAGGGACGAGGACGGATATCTGTGCATCGAGGTAAACGGTCCCGCCGCCGTTTCGCAGTATGACACGGAGCATGCCCAAAGGATTGAATCCGTCACGGTCCGCGGCGAAGAAGCGCTGCTGATCGTCAGCGACGACTGGACGACGCTCACCTGGTCGACCGAAAACGCGATCTTTGCCGTAAGCGGAACCCTGTCCGCGGAGGAGATCGTCAAAATCGCCGAAAGTCTCAGAGAAATTCAGCCGTAAAAAACTGCAGCGCATTTGCCTCCCGCATCGTTATGTATTACAGAACGGTGCGGGATTTTTATTTGTCTGCAAAAAGCGTCACCTTTCGACGGTTTGAAACGTCTTTATAGGTAGAGAATGACAGGGAGATCGACCATGAAAAAACTGCTTTCCGTATGGATGATTCTGCTGCTCCTGACGGGCTGCTCCGCGGGAAAGGTCGAAACGATCGAGGCGCAGCCGACTCCGGCGGTGCTGATCGGAAACTATACCTATTACTGGACGGGCATCGAGGTCAAAGAGCTGCCGGAACGCGGGATCTCGGGACGGATCGGCTCGGTCGTGCCCGCGACGAGCATGCCGACGCACCGGGACGAAGCAAACATCGGCGACGAGAATGCGCCGTATATCTATCTGGACGACGGCGTCGCGCTGTACCTGAACGGTCAGTGGATCTTCTTAAGCCCGAATGAGTCCGTCGGCGTCCCCATATCTGCCGCAGGCACAATTCATCCATCCGCGAAAAGCTTGACGCTTTTCTGCGTGTTCACCTCATCCGGCTCGTTTCTCGCCACCTTTCCCTCAAGGGGAAGGCAAGGGCAGGCGACATTCTTGCCAATGAACCCGTAGGGGCGGATATCATCCGCCCGCCGCAACAGCGGAACGGGAAGATACGATCTTCCCCTACGGCTGCGCGATATAAATCCCTGCGGGATTCACGATATGCCTTGCGGCACGATATACCTTGCGGCACGATATGCGCCTTCGGCGCGCAAAGATACCGTAGAAGCGGTCTGTAGGAGACGACGGTACACGATATCCGCTTCCCCTCAAGAGGAAGGCCTTTAGCTGTACACATACGGTTGCAGAGAGGGTCGACCCGCATAAAAAAGCGATCCCGGAGGGAATCCTCCGGGATCGCTGTATAACGGAATTATTTGTCCAGCGTGTCGGACATCGTGGCGACCATGACCGCCTTGATCGTGTGCATGCGGTTCTCCGCCTCGTCGAACACGACGCTGTGCTTCGAACGGAACACTTCGTCGCTTACCTCCATTTCCTTGAGACCGAAGCGATCGTAGATATCCTTGCCGACGCTCGTCTCGAGGTCGTGGAAGGACGGCAGGCAGTGCTCGAAGATGACGTCCGGATTGCCGGTCTTCTTCAGCATGTCCATCGTGACGCGATACGGCTCCAGAAGACGAATGCGCTCTTCGAACTGCGCTTCCTCGCCCATGGACACCCAGACGTCGGTATAGATGACGTCCGCGCCTTCGACCGCGTCGATGGAGTCAGAAAGCTCGATCTTGCCGCCGGTCTCCTTGCAGAGCTCGCGCATCTTCTTCACGAGCTCCTCGGACGGGAACAGCTCTTTCGGCGCGATGCCGACAAAGTGCATGCCCATCTTGGCGCAGCCGATCATCAGGGAGTTGCCCATGTTGTTGCGCGCGTCGCCGACGTACACGAACTTGACCTCATGGAGCGGCTTTTTGACGTGCTCTTCGATCGTCATCCAGTCCGCAAGGACCTGCGTCGGATGATAGAGGTCGGTGAGGCCGTTCCACACCGGAACGCCGCTGTATTTGGCAAGCAGCTCGACGGTCTCCTGCTTGAAGCCGCGGAACTCGATGCCGTCATAGAATCTGCCGAGCACCTTTGCGGTGTCTTCGAGCGATTCCTTTTTGCCCATCTGGCTGTTACTAAGGAACGTGACGTTCGCGCCCTCGTCGTATGCCGCGGTTTCAAACGCGCAGCGGGTACGGGTGGAGGTCTTCTCGAACAGCAGCACGACGTTCTTGTTCGCCATGCGCTTCGGGAAAATGCCCTGTTTCTTTTCGGCCTTGACCTGATGCGCAAGCTTCAGAAGCTGGCGGATCTCGTCGGGTGTGTAGTCGAGCAGCGTGAGAAAATTTCTTCCCTGGAACATAATTGGTTTCCTTTCTGTATGTGATATTTTTTGGATTTACGGTTGGATGGGTTCGCGGACAAACGGCATGCTCATGCAGCGCGGACCGCCGCGTCCTCTTGAAAGCTCTGCGGACGGGATCTCGTGGACCGTGATGCCGTTTTCGCGGAGGATCCGGTTGGTGACATAGTTGCGCGAATAGGTGATGACCTCGCCGGGCGCCACGCACAGCGTGTTCGCGCCGTCGTTCCACTGCTCGCGCGCCGCGTCGATCTCGCTCGCGCCGCCGCATTCGATGAAGCGGACCTTGCGATCCAGCACGTCGGAGAAGACCTCGACGAGCGGACGCGGATCCTCCTCGATCTTCAGCTGTCTGCCTTCGGGCTTTGTGAGCCGGAACGCGCGCATCGTGCGGAGAATGTTCGGATGCACCACAAAGGTGTCGACGTCGACCATCGTCATAACGGTGTCGAGGTGCATGAACGCGCGGACCTTCGGGATGTCGACCGCAAGGATCTCGCGGATGCCGGTACGCTCGCCGATCAGACGGTTCGCCGCCAGCTCGACCGCCTGCGCGCTCGTGCGCTGCGACATGCCGAACGCCACGGTCTCGGGCGAGAGCACCAGACAGTCGCCGCCCTCCAGCGAATGCACGTCGGTGCGGTCATGGAATTTCGGGACCCACTTATAGACCGGATGATACTTGAAGATATACTTCGCGAACAGCGTTTCGCGCCGCCGGACCTCGTTTGCCATGCGCGAGATCAGCACGCCGTCGCCGACGTTCATGAACGGGTCGCGCGTGAAGTACAGGTTCGGCATGGGATCGACGTAGAACGGATATTTGTCGTCGGTAAAGTCCACCAGATGCCGCTTTTCGACCTTCGGGATGTCGCTTTTTCTGACGCCGCCCGCAAGGACCTGAATGAGCCGATCGAGCGAAAGTTCATTGAGGTACGCGTTGACCGCCTGCTCGGCGCCCTCCGCGGCGATGTTCGCCTCGCGGATGTACTCCCAGATGAGCTCGTCCTTCGCGTCCGCCGCCTCGATCGCCTCCTTCAGGAGCGCGTCGAGATACAGCACTTCGACGCCGCAGTCGCGGAGCGTCTTTGCGAACTGATCGTGTTCTTCCTTGGCGTGGACCAGATACGGGATGTCGTCAAAGAGCTGCCTCGAAAGGTAATCGGGCATCAGGTTTTCGAGCTCCGCGCCCGGACGGTGCAGCATGACTGTTTTGAGTCTTCCGACCTCGGACTGCACGCAAATCGGTTTCTTCATGGATTTCCTCCTTCTGCGGTCGACTCGGGATCGAAGTATGCCAGTATGCCGGCGTAGATCCCAAATGCCATCTTATCCTGAAAAGTATCGCTCGTCAAGAGCAAGTCTTCCGTTTCGTTGCTCAAATGACCCATTTCTATACAAACGATCGGTCGTTTGCACCAGTTGAAGCCCGTCTGCTCGCCGCTGTAGGAGATGCCGTTGCGCTTCCGCATGCCGAGCCCCGTCGCCGCGCAGTACTGCTCGATGATCGCCGTCGCCGCGCGCACGTTCTCGTTGTAGAACGGCGTGCGCTCCTTGGTCGGGAGCAGCATGAACGCGCCGCGGACGTTCGTGTCGTCCGCGCCGTTGCAGTGCAGACGGATCGCCAGATCAACCTCGTGTTCGTTGAAAAACTCCGCGCGCTCGCGGTTGGAAAGATTCACATTGTTCGATTCGCGCGTGATGAAAACCTCCGCGCCGCCGTTCTCCAGCAGCGCCTTGAGCTTCAGCGCGACGAGCAGATTGACCTCGTATTCATAGATCCCGCTCGCGATGCCGCGCGTGCCGGACGAACACTTTGCTTTCGTCTCGTCCGAATCCGGCGCGACCGGCTCCTTATTGTAGTTCGCGCGCTGCTGATGTCCCGGATCCAGTCCGATTTTAACGCCCGCCAGCGGCTTCGGCTCCGGGCTCGGGGTCGGCGTGGGCTCCGGCGTGCGTTCCGGCGTCGGCGGGAGCGTGGGCTCGGGCGTGGGCGTCGGTTCCGGCGTGGGCTCGGGCGTGGGCGCCGGCGTTTCCAGGGAAACGGTCTCCACGTCCGGCGCCGCGATCTCGTCGATCTGTTCCGGCATGTCCGTCGGCGCAGACGCGTCCGGACCTTCCGCCGTCTGCGTTGTTCCGCAGGCGAGCGCAAGGAGCAGAAACAGTATCGCGGCGATCAGGCTGCTGATTCTCTTCATACGATCCTTCGTCCTTCAAGCGCTTTTGCAAGCGTGACCTCGTCGGTATATTCCAGATTGCCGCCGATCGGGATGCCGTGCGCGATGCGCGTGGTCATGATCCCCATCGGCTTCAGAAGCTTCGCGATGTACGCGGCGGTCGCCTCCCCCTCCACGTCGGGATTCGTGGCAAGGATGACCTCCTTCACCGTGCCGGTTTTGCAGCGCTCCAGAAGCGCGTTGATACGCAGCGCGCCCGGACCGATGCCGTTCATCGGCGAGAGCGAGCCGTTCAGCACATGATATCTGCCGTGGAACTCGCGCGTTTTCTCCATGGACAGCACGTCGCGCGCGTCGGAAACGACGCACACGACCTCGTCCGTGCGCTTCGGATCGGCGCACAGCTCGCAGGTGTCGAGATCGGTGAACGCGCCGCAGATCGGGCACGGATGCACCTTTTCGCGCGCCGTGAGGATCGCCTCGGCAAGCTCGGTCGCCTGCTCCTTCTGCACCCGCAGAAGATGGTACGCAAGCCGCTGCGCCGTTTTGCGGCCGATGCCGGGAAGTCTCGAAAGCTGCGTCGTCAGTTTTTCAATGGATTCGATCGCCATATCAGAAGCCGAGGTTCATGCCCCCGGTGATCCGGCTCATCTCGCGCTCGACCGTGTCGCTCGCTTCCTTGATCGCGGCGTTCACGCCCGCAACGATCAGATCCTCGAGCATCTCGACGTCGTCGGGATCCACGCACGCGGGATCGAGCTTGATCGACTGCACGGTCTTGTCGCCCTTGACCGTCACCGTGACCATGCCGCCGCCCGCGGTCGCCGTGAATTCTCTCTCATACAGCTCCTGCTGTTTCTTCTGAATCTCCTGCTGCATCTTCTGGGCCTTCATCATCATCTGCTGCATGTTCATGCCGCCGCCCATCGGAAATCCGCCTCTTGCCATATTGATTACCTCCGTTATTTGATGGTTAAACTGCTTCCGAAAAGCGCTTTGAGCTTTTCTTCGTTTTCGTTTGCGAGCGCCGCAAGCCGGAACGAAAGCTCCGTCTTGGGTCGCACCGCCTCGATCGCGTTCTTCGCGATCTGCAGATTCCGCGCCGCGCGCATGCCGTTCAGCATGCTCTCCTGCGTCGCCGGAAACTCGACCGTCAGCACGCCGTCACGGAGCGCCGTCCCGCGCGTTTCCTTCACATAGAAATAAACCATCGGGTTCATCTCCATGATCTTCTGCTTTGCCTGCGCCCAGAGCGTTTCCGCCTCGTTCGCCGGTTCGGGCGGAACGCCGGGGTCGGCGTTCGTTACGGGCGGGACGCCGGGGTCGGCGTTTGTTACGGGAAAAGACACCTCATCCGCCTCGCTCTGTGAGACACCTTCCCCTCGAGGAGAAGGCTTTTTATCAGCGTTTACAGGCGGGACGCCGGGGTTGACGTCCTCTGCGGGAACCGCTGCCTTCTGCGGTGCGGCCGCCGCGGGACGGGATTCGAGAAGCGCCACGCGTGCTTCGAGCGCGGAAAGGCTTGCGTCGTCCGCCGGGCGGCAGATGCGCAAAAACGCCGTTTCAATCGGGATCCGCGGCGCGGGGAACAGCCGGAGCTTGCTCTGCACCGCAAGGATCTGCTCCATGGCGTAAAGGATCCGCGCTTCGTCCGCGCCCTTTGCGACCTTCAGATACCGCTGCATCTGATCGTCGGTGCAGTCCAGAAGGTCCGCGCAGTCGCCGCAGGTCTTTGCGAGCAGCAGCGCCCGGAAATGCTTTGCAAGATCGGCAAGGAACACGCCGAGATCGCGGCCGTTTCGCACGACCTCGTCAAGCGCGCGCACCGCGTCGTTTGCGCTGCCGGAGAGCAGCGCGCCTGCGGTATCCTCCAGCACCGCCGAGGAGACCGTGCCGAGCGCGTTCAGAACGTCCTGCTCGGAAACGGTGTTTCCCGCATAGGACAGGCACTGGTCGGCAAGCGACAGCGCGTCGCGCATGCCGCCGTCCGCCGCGCGGGCGATCAGCCGAAGCCCGTTCGGCTCGATGCTCGCCCCCGCCTTTTCGAGCACGGCGGTGAGATTCGCCACGATATGCGCGATGGTGAGACGGTGAAAATCGAAGCGCTGACAGCGCGAAATGATGGTCGCGGGGAGCTTCTGCGGCTCGGTCGTCGCAAGGATGAACAGGACGTGCTTCGGCGGCTCCTCGAGCGTTTTCAGAAGCGCGTTGAACGCCGCGTTCGAAAGCATGTGCACCTCGTCGATGATGAACACGCGGTACCTGAGCTCCAGCGGCGCGAACTGCGCCTGCTCAATCAGCGTGCGGACGTTGTCCACGCTGTTGTTGGACGCGGCGTCGATCTCGATCACGTCGGCGCTGCCCGCCTTGACAAGCCGACAGGCGGCGCATGCGCCGCAGGGCTCGCCGTCCTTCGGATCCAGGCAGTTGACCGCGCGGGACAGGATCTTTGCCGAGGTCGTCTTGCCCGTTCCGCGCGAACCGCAGAACAGGTACGCGTGGGAAAGCTTATTCTCCCGCACCTGATTTTTCAGAATGGTGGTGATATGGTCCTGCCCGACGACCTCTCTGAAGGTCTCGGGACGGTATTCGCGGTACAATGCGCGTCGTGCCAAAGCGTTCGTTCCTTTCCCGTGCGGCGCAATTTGCCGCACACTGCTACAGGATGTATTATAGCACACTCTTTTCCGTTTCACAATGCCAAAAGCGTCTGCAAGGTTGACCGAATCTTGAAATAAGTGTAAAATAAAAACATGAAGCATGAAAAGCGATATCGCTCCACGACCAAATTCGGAAAACACCTGATGCGGTTCCGCATTCTGCCCTGGATTGAGCTGCTGCTCGTTCTGGGCTTCTTTGCCGCGCTCGGCTGGGCGATCTATACCTACGCGATCCCGTTTTTCAAGAACCTCGGCAACGGCGTCTATACCTGTCAGAAGGAAGCGCCCACGCCTCCCCCGACGCCCGCGCCCACGCCCGCGCCCACGCACGATCCGTATCCCGATCACGCGCTGTACGGAGCGGACCTCAAGTCGATGCAGACCGAGATCGTCGTCCCGGAGTTCCAGTACGCCGCGGACGTGTCCGTTTCGGGCGATACGATCCTCGCCGTCGTCGGCAACTACACGCAGGACGGCACGGCGGCTTTCGTGCGGCTGCTGCAGTATGACGTCAAAACGAATACGCATTCCTATCTGCCGCTGCCGCTCGAATACAAGAGCATCCGCTTCCCCGTCATGAACGACCGCTGGATCGTGTATTTCGATTCCGCGGCGAACGGCGGCGGACGCATGGCGGCGTATGACCGCGAGACCGGCGAGGCGCGCGCCCTGAAGACCGTGCACACGGGGCTTCCGAAGCCGGTTCTCTGGAAGGACACGGCGTTTTGGATCGAGCGCACCGGACAGAACCGCGACAAGCTCTTTGCCGTCGATCTCAACACCGGCGAAAGCGCGACGCTCGCGCTCTTTGACGGCTCGTCCTACGCGCTTTCAAAGCCCTGCGTCTTTGACGGAACGCTTCTTTACGTCTCGCCCGAAGGCAGCCTCACCGCACTGAACGTCGTGACCGGCGCAAGCAGAACGGTCCCGGTCGACGCCGATTACGTGCACGATCCGCAGATGAACGCGGACGGCATCGCCTTCCTCGATTCCGACCACGCAAGGACCGGTCGGATCCTTTGGTACGACGGGAAGCGAACGGTCGAGGTCGTGACCGGCGCGGTCGATTTTGCGCTCGGTGACGGATTCATCGCGTATTCGCGATTCGATAAAAACTACGTCTACTACTACGGCGACGGCACGACCTTCTGCACGACCCGCAGCGACGAAACCGCCATGTTCCTCGGCGCGGGCGGAAACGTGATCGTGTGGATGGACGTCACCTGGCGCGACAAGGACATCATGGAATTTATGACGGTCGGAGAACGGCAATGAAAGAAAAAACCCTGTACGTCTGCGGAGAATGCGGCTATGAAACGCCGCGCTGGATGGGCAAGTGTCCCCAGTGCGGCAGCTGGAACACGCTTGTCGAGGAGGAGCGCGTGCTGTCGCATGCCGGCGCGCAGATCACTACGAAGGCAGTCCCGCTGCAAAACGTCCGCGCGGAGGCGCAGACGCGCATCTCCACCGGCATCGGAGAGCTCGACCGCGTGCTCGGCGGAGGGCTCGTCAAGGGCATGGTCGTGCTGCTTGGCGGCGATCCCGGCATCGGCAAATCGACGCTTCTTCTGGAAGCCGCGGACAACCTTTCCGCCTCCGGTCCGGTACTCTATGTGTCCGGCGAGGAGAGCAATTCGCAGATCAAGCTCCGCGCCGACCGGCTGGGCGTCAAGGGGGAAAACCTCTACCTATACACCGAGACCTCTGCGGAGGCGGCGATCGAACGCGCCAAAGAAACGAAGGCGCAGATGCTGATCGTGGATTCGATCCAGACGATGGAATCCGAAGCCGCCGAAAGCGCCGCGGGCAGCATCTCGCAGGTGCGCGCCGCAACCGCGCTGTTTACGCGGTTTGCGAAGGACACCGGCACGGTCGTGTGGATCGTCGGGCACGTCACCAAGGACGGCGCGATCGCAGGACCGCGCGTGCTCGAGCACATCGTCGATACGGTGCTGTACTTTGAGGGCGACCGGCACGAGGGGCTGCGGCTTTTGCGCGCGGTCAAGAACCGCTTCGGCTCGACCAACGAGCTCGGCGTGTTTGAAATGTGCGAGACCGGCATGCGCGAGGTCAAGGACCCCGGCGCGCTGTTCGTGTCCGGTCGGAACGTTGCGGGAACCGCGATCACCTGCGTGCTCGAGGGCTCGCGTCCGCTCATCTGCGAGATCCAGTCGCTCCTCTGCCCCTCCGCGTTCCAGAGTCCGCGGCGCACCGCCGTCGGGCTCGATGTGAACCGGTTGAACGTGATCCTTGCCGTGCTCGAGCGCAAGGCGCGGCTTAAAGTATCCGACAAGGACGTCTACTGCGACGTCGCGGGAAGCCTCCGCATCGTCGACCGCGGCGCGGATCTGGCGACCGCGATGTGCGTCGCGTCGTCGATCCTCGAAAAGCCGCTGCCCGAAAAGACCGTGCTGATCGGCGAAGTGGGTCTGACCGGCGAGATCCGCGCGGCGTCCCAGCTCGACACGCGCGTCAAGGAAGCGGTGCGGCTCGGGTACACGACCGTTCTCGTCCCAGCACGCGCAAAGATCGCCGATCCCGGCTGCAGGCTCGTGCGCGTCGGCGACATTTCCGAAGCCATCCGCGCGCTGTTTATGGATTGAACATGCTGTATCACGGTTTTCTTTTCCCGACGGTAGGGACGGGCTTTGCCCGTCCGTTTTTGTACAAAAAACGGAGCTCCTTTGAGCTCCGTTTATAATTATTCTTTACCTGTTCCCAGACAATTTGGACACGTTAATTCGCTTTTGCCTTTACAAACAGAACAAGGCACAACCATATTCCCGTGGCACGTTGAGCAGACAACATGACCTTTGCCATTACATTTAGAACATGCTACTATTTTTTCGCCATTACACTTTGAACAGGGATCTTTTGATAATCCTGTACCATTACACAAATCACATGTCTCCGCGTGATATTTTCCTTTATTGCCCATGCAAGTAGGACATGTCTTCTTTTCGCGTCCACTGCCTCCGCAATAGTTACAAGTAACAATTTGAGTGTAAGCTTGCGTATAATATCCTTTCCCATTACAGTATGAACACCTTGTGACAACAATTCCCTGTCCATCACATAGAAAACACTTTTTCCAGACAGATTTTTCTCCGGTACCACTGCAGTTTTTGCATTTGTCAAAGCCTTTCCCATCACATTTGTCACATTTTTGCGTTGTTTTCCCATTACAAGAGGGGCAAAGCTTTGTTCCATCTTTACAAGATGGACAATCAATAAATCCTTCTTTACAGTTTTCACATGCCACCTTACCGGAACCATGACATATCTTACATTCTTTAGGACATAGAATGAGGTATAGAGTTACCCCTACTCCAACGAGTATGCCAACAATAGTAAGTATGATCCACAAGGGACACTTTTTCTTGCGCTGTTCTAATTTGGAATCTTCCATAACTTTAATCTCCTTTATATATTTATTTCAAAATATTGTGAATGTATCTAAACAGATAATGTCATATGATACATTTTGTCTATTATAGCATACAATTTTGAAAATGTCTACGTTGATAGACATATTTTCGCCATTTTTCTTTACTCTAACAATATAAGCTATCAGTTTGGAGTAAGTGGATGACAGAACTGAACAGAAAAGCAATCTGCGTTGTAATGAAACGACTGCGAAAGAAAAAGCATGTATCGCAGGAGGTATTGAGCGGGCTCGCGGGAATTGCACGAAGCCATCTTGCCATGATCGAAGCGGGAACAAAACTTCCGAATCTGGAAACGATCTGGAAGTTGTCGAATGCTTTTGACATTTCGCCGCATGAGCTGATCGAGCTGATTGAAAAAGAATGCGAAGTCAAATGAAAAACGAGGCTCGTTCTGAGCCCCGTGCTGAGCGGTCGCGTTGCGACCTGTTATTCCTCTGCGCAGCAGGGCAGCAAAGCCGCGCCGGATCCGCTTTCGGAAAGAAAGCGCTGCGGCTGTTTGCTGACCTGTACGAATACTCTTTTTAACCCTCCGGTTTCAGAACAAGTTCCTCGGAATCGGTCTTGATCACGATCTCATTGCCCTTGAAGATCAGGTCCTTTACTTCGATGTAAAACGTCTTGGATTTTTTACTGTCCGGGTTCATTGCAAACAGTCGCATCAGCTTCGGCTTTCCGTTTTCGTCCATCTTCAGAGATATGAACGAAAACGTATCGGTAAACGCCTCCCCGTCCGCCGAGATCATCTTCAGCTTCATCTTGTGCGAGGATTCATCCTCCACCGTAAAGATCCACTTGTTTCCGACGTTGTCGTTCCATACTCCCGCGAAATTCAGAACATCATAGCCGTTCAGCATAACCGGAAGGACTTTTTCAAGCTTCAGCGTCGTATCAATGGGCGTTTTCTGCACCGGCGAATCCTGCGTATACCCCGTATAATGCAGAACGAGCACATCTTTTTTATCCTGATCATAATACCCGCTCATGATGAGCCTTGTTTGATCGCTGAACCCGTAAAAGTGCTTCACGAACTGATCGAATACGTTATCGTGGGGGGACTTGGCATCCTCAAAGCTGTAATCGAACGTCAGATACGTCTTTTTCGCTTC
>CADAPG010000002.1 GCA_902789675.1 uncultured Eubacteriales bacterium | reverse complement strand
AACGCGAGGAAGAAGAGATACGCGCCGACAAGCAGCAGCAGCGCGGCAAAGACATAGTAATGCGTGGACGAGACCGGAGTCACCGGCTGGATCAGTTCGGAAACGTCGGCAAGTCCCATGTATTTGTCCTGAAAAACGGCTTCATAGTGTCCGTCCTTCGGATAGATGTAGACGTATCGCTTGATCGTGGTGCGCTTTGTGATCTCGTTCGTCTCCTCCGGCACCTCGGTCAGGTTTGCCTGTTCCGCGCGAAGCTCGTCATACTTATAGGAATCGTAGTCGTCCTTGTCGACGATGTTCTCCAGAACGATCTCGCCGTATTTCGGATCGATATGGCGGTACAGCACGACGTACTGCTTCATGTTGTTTTCGTCGGTCTCCTGCCGCGCGTCGAACGCTTCGAACGTCAGCTCGCCGAGCGAGGTCAATCCGTTGATCACCGCGGACTGCGACGTTGCGCGGATGCCGACGACCACGAACACCGCCGCGCCGATGATGCACAGCACCGCAAGAAAGATAAAGAAGGTTTTCCGATTCATTTGCCCGTCCTCCCTCAGGATTTCAGCGTTACAACCGTCACGCCCGCATCGCCTTCGCCGTACGCGCCGATGCGGAAGCTTTTCACGCGCGGATGGGTCTTCAGATAGTTCTGTACGCCCGCTCTTAACGCGCCGGTGCCCTTGCCGTGGATGATGTTGAACTCCGTGCGCCCCGTGCGGACACAGTCGTCGATGAACGCGTCGATCTCCAGGATCGCGTCGTCCACCAGGAACCCGCGAAGATCGAGCTCGTACTTCATCGTTTTGATGTCGGTCATGATCTCCCTCGGACGCGTCGCCGTGCGCTGCGGCTGCTGTTTCTGTTCGATCAGACGAAGATCGGAGAGCGGCACAAAGATCTTGATGAGCCCCGCCTGCACCTGCACCTGTCCTTTTGCGTCCTGCGGTTTCAAAACAGTTGCGGTGTTGTTGAGGCTCACCACGCGCACGGTCTGCCCGCGGATCACGGACGAGGGGATCTCTCCCTCGGCGGGGTTCGGCTCCGGATGGTCCGAAAGGCTGTTCGACGCCGCGCGAAGCTTATCGCGCGAGGATTGGATCGCGCGTTCCAGCGCCTTTGTGTCGATGTTTTTGACCTGCCGGAGTTCGGAGATCAGCGCGTCCATCTCGTGCTTGGTGGCGGCAACGACGCTCTTTGCCTCTTCCCTTGCCCTCTCGCGGATCGCGGCGCGGTCCTCTTTGAGCTTCTTCCGCTCGTTTTCGAGCGCGATGCGCTCCGCCCTTGCTTTTTCCAGTTCTTCGGTGAGCTCGTTCGCCTGCTGTTCTGCAAGCTTTCGCTGCGCCTCCGCGCCGGACAGGACGTCCTCAAACGCGACGTCCTCGCGCTTTAAGTATTCCTTAGCCTGCTCGATGATCGCATCGTCGAGTCCGAGCCTTCTGCTGATCTCGAATGCGTTGGACTTGCCGGGGATGCCGATATAGAGCCTGTAGGTCGGGCAGAGCTTGTCCACGTCAAATTCCATCGACGCGTTCTGCATGCCCTCATGCGTCAGCGCGAACGCTTTGATCTCGGAATAGTGTGTGGTGGCGAACGTCGTTGCGCCGCATTCCTGCAGATGCTTCAGGATCGCCTGCGCCAGCGCCGCGCCCTCGTTCGGGTCGGTGCCTGCGCCGAGCTCGTCCAGCAGCACGAGCGTGTCCTTCCCCGCGTCCTTCAGGATGGAAACGAGGTTCGTCATGTGCGCGGAGAACGTGGAAAGCGACTGCTCGATCGACTGCTCGTCGCCGATGTCGGCAAAGACCTCGCGGAAGATCGCGATCTCGCTCGACTCGTCCGCGGGAATGAACATGCCCGCGCTTGCCATCAGCGTGAAGAGACCGACGGTTTTCAGCGTGACCGTTTTGCCGCCGGTGTTCGGTCCGGTGACGATCAGCGTGTCGTACCCGTCGCCGATCCACACGGAGATCGGCACGACGGTGTTCTTGTCGATCAGCGGATGTCTGCCGTTCTTGATGTGTATGACGCCGTTCCCGTTCAGCTTCGGGCAGTACGCGCGCATATCGCGCGCCATGACCGCCTTTGCAAAGATGCAATCGAGATTGCCGAGCAGCATCAGGCTTTGATACAGCTCGTCCGCGTACGGAGCGACGAGCGCGGTGAGCCCCGCAAGGATGCGCTCGATCTCGCGCTTCTCCTCCGCCTGCAGCTGCTTATACGCGTTTCCGAGCTCCACGACGGCGGTCGGTTCGATGAAGACGGTCTGACCGCTGCCGCTCTGATCGTGGATCAGTCCGCCGATCTGCGCGCGGTGCTCCGCCTTGACCGGGATCGCATAGCGCCCGTTGCGCACGGTAACGATCGGCTCCTGCAGGTATTTCTGATACAGCGGGCTCTTGATGATGTTGTTCAGCTTTTCCTTGACGCGTTCGGCGGTGATCCGAAGCTGTCGGCGGATGCGCGCAAGTTCGGGGGACGCGTTGTCGAAGATCTCGTCCTCGGACAGGATGCAGCGTCCGATCTCGTTCTCGATCTCGCTGTGCGCCGAAAGCGGGTTTGCAAGCCGGTGCAGCTCGCTGTCCCCGTCCTCGCCGAGCAGGCGTTCGCGCGCGCGGCGGCTTGCCTTCAGACATGCGGCAAGATCCAGAAGCTCCGCGGGCGAAAGCGCATACGCCGCCTTGACGCGCCGCAGGGTGCTGCGCGCGTCCGGGAACGTGTCGATCGGACTTCCGCCGATGCGGCGGCAGATCGCGTCCGCCTCCCAGGTCTGCCGAAGCAGCATTTCGGCGCGTTCGAGGTCGTCGGTGGGAACAAGTTCCGCAACGAGTTCGCGCCCGATGTCGGACGCGGTATGGCTCGCACATTGGGCGCGGATCTTATCGAATTCTAAACTTTTTAATGCTCGTTCGTTCATTTGTGGATCTGATTCATGTCGCCGACGATGACGTTGATGTCAAGCGTTTCGCCGTTGCGCTCCACGGTCAGCGTGATCGTGTCGCCGACGTGCGTTGCGCGGATCGCCTCGACAAACTCGTCCTGCGTCATTTCGACGCCGTTCATGCTGACGAGCCTGTCGCCCGCCTTGATGCCCGCCGTTTCCGCCGGACCGCCTTCGCTGACGCTGTAGATATAGACGCCGGGGGTCTGGATCAGCGCGGTCGGTTCCAGATATGTGACGATGGTGACGCCGATGCCGGGGCGGACGGTCGAGCCGTTTTCGATCAGCGACGCCGCGATCTCGACGACGTTGTTGATCGGCAGCGCAAAGCCGATGCCCTCGGAGGAAATGTTCTGCCCGCTTTCGTCGACGCCCGCGGAGATATACTTCGCGCTCGTGACGCCGATGACCTCGCCGCGCATGTTGATGAGCGGACCGCCGCTGTTGCCGGGGTTGACCGCCGCGTCGGTCTGCATGTACTCGTTGACGAAGCCTTCGATGTTGATCCTGCGCGAGAGCGCGGAAACGATGCCGAATGTGACAGAGCCCGACAGCTCATCCGAGCTGATCGGATCGCCGATCGCAAGCACGAATTCGCCGACGCGCGCCTTGGACGAATCGCCGATCGGCAGCGCTTTCAAGCCCTCCGTTTCGATGCGAAGGACCGCAACGTCCGTCTGAATGTCCGCGCCGATCAGCTGCGCTTCGACGATCGTGCCGTTATGCAGCGAAACCTTGAGCTCGGCAGCGCCTTCGACGACGTGCTGATTCGTGATGACATACCCGTTTTCGGTGTAGACGAAGCCGGAACCGCTGCCAGCAAGCTTCAGCTCCTGTTTGCCGGTCTTCGGGATCTGGTAGTTCAGAATACCGACGACGCCTGGCGAGACCGCGTCGACGACGTCCGGGATGCCCTCGAACTCTTCAAAATCGAACGGCGCCGCCAGATACGGCTCAACCTCCGCAGGCGTTGCCGCAGGAAGCTTTTCTTCGGGCGCCTGCGTCTGCGGCGCGGGCGTCGGCGTTACCGGAGCGGGCGTCGGCGCCTCCGCAACGGGCGTCTGCGTCTCCGGTTCGGTCGACTTCTGCTGCGTGCCGCATGCCGGGCAGTCTGCGTTCTGCGTGACGTATTCGGTGAGCCCCTTCCAGCCCCGTCCGTCATTCGTCAGCGCAAAGAAGGTTCCCGCGCCCAAAAGCAGCGCGATGATCACGCAGAGGATGATCACGAAGATGTTGCCTCCGCGGCGCGCGCGGCGAACGGATACGGTGTTTTTGTAATCACAGGGATACGGAATCAGTTTACGAAACATTGCGTTTACCTCCGTCGGATACTCGTTTCGAAGCGCTTGCGCGCTCCAGGGTAAATGTGAACTGTGTGCCGCGGCCGCGGGCGCTGCGCACCGTGATCGACTGACCGTGGCTTTCGATGATGCGCTTGACGATCGAAAGACCGAGCCCGGAACCCATCTGCGGCGCGGGCGTGTGCGCCTTTTCGACCTTATAGAAGCGGTCGAAGACGTGCGGCACGTCCTCCTGCGGAATGCCGATGCCGTTGTCCCGCACGGTGACGTAGACGGTCTTGCGCATCGAATAGGTGGATACCGCGATCGATCTGCCTTTCGGCGAATACTTGATCGCGTTGTCGATCAGGTTCCGGAGGACCTGCCCGATCTGCGCCTGATCGGCAAAGACCGTGCATTGCTCCTGTGCAAAGCGGACCTCCATTTCCATTTCGTTTTCGACAAGACGCGCTTCGAAGGTCAGAAGCGTTCTGCGGATCAGCTCGTTGATGTCGAAGACCTCGAAGTTCAGCTGGATCGTGCCGGACTCGATCCTCGCAAGATCGAGCAGGTCGTTGACCAGCGTGACCATGCGCCGCGTTTCGTTCAGTACGATCTCGATGTATTCGGGATAGTTTTCCGGCGGGATCGTGCCGTCCTGCATCGCTTCCAGAAAGCCCTTCATGGAGGTCAGCGGCGATCGGAGCTCGTGGCTGACGTTTGCGACGAAGCTTCTGCGCGTTTCCTCAAGTCCGCGGAGCTGTTCCGCCATTTCGTTGAGGCTTTCGCCGAGCTGCGCCGCTTCGTCCTTGCCTTCGACCGGGATCCGCGTCGAAAAATCTCCGCGCGAATAGCACTGCACGGCATGATTCATTTCGATGAAGGGGTTGATGACGCGATAGGCGGTATAATACGAAACGACGCCGGAGCCGATCAGCGAGACTGCGCTGATCAGCAGGGTCCACAGGATGATGTTGCCGACCCCCTCGCGGATCGCCGTCAGATCGCCGGTGACCAGAAGCAGCCCGTCGGACGGATCGTCCCCGACGGTGCAGTACGCCGTCAGCACGGGAAAATCGCCGCGCTTGAAATACTGCCGCGTGACATCTCCGAGCGGACTTGCGCTGTCGATGATCCCGGCGGAATATGCGGTGTCGGAAAGCGGCTGCGACGCATAGGTCTTCCAGCGCGCGTCCGAATAATAGGCGGTCACATCGTTGTGCGTACCGATCCGCTCCAGCAGCAGATCGTTGTCGGCTGCGAGCCAGCGAAGATGCGCGTCCGTATCCGGAGCGTTCGAGGCGATCGCGGCGCGCGCGTTCTGCGCATACCGATTCAGCTGTGTTCCGTACTCCCCGACCCTTCCTGCGTACACGATGACTGCAAGCACGGCGCCGATCAGCAAAACTGCTGCGGCAACCGTCAGGCACTGCATAAACATCATGCGCGAAAAAATGGTACGGAACCGATTCTTACGCATGAAACGCCTCAGCTGCGGACGTCGAACTTATAGCCTACGCCCCAGACCGTGCGGAGCTGCCAGTTCTCGCGCTCGCCGAGCTTTTCGCGGATGCGCTTGACGTGCACGTCGACCGTTCTGGAATCGCCGAAGAAGTCGAATCCCCAGACCTGCTCCAGAAGCTGTTCGCGCGTGAACACGCGGCCGCTGTGCGACGCGAGGAAGTACAGAAGCTCGATCTCCTTGGGCGGCATTTCGAGCTGTTCGCCGTCGAGCGTGACGGAATAATTCTCAAGCGAGATGGTGAGGTCCGGCAGATTGATCGTGCGTTCGCTCTCCGATGCGGGCGCGAAGCGGCGAAGCACCGCCTTGATGCGCGCGACGAGCTCGTTCGAGTCGAACGGCTTTGCAATGTAGTCGTCCGCGCCGAGCTCCAGCCCGCGGACGCGCTCGCCCGTGTCGCCCTTTGCCGTCAGCATGATGACCGGCGTGGCGCTCTCCTGCCGGATCTCGTGCAGGATCGTCCAGCCGTCCTTTCCCGGCAGCATGACGTCGAGCACGACAAGCGTCGGCTTCGTGTTGCGGAACGCCTGCATCGCCTCGTACCCGGTCGTGCAGGTCGCAACCTGGAATCCCGCCTTCTTGAGATATAACTCGATGATCGCCAGAATGTTTCTGTCGTCGTCGATGACCAGAATCGTGTTGTTGTCCATGAATACCTCCGTCAATCTTTCACTTCGACCGTAATCCCGTTCTCGAGCAGCAGTTCCGCCGTAACGCCGCTGCCTTCCCGCAATATGCCCGAAAACGACCCGTCATAAATCTTCCCGTACCCGCAGGACGGGCTTCGCGCCTTCAGGATCGCGTGACCGCATCCGTACAGACGCGCCAAACGAAGCGTTTCTTCGGCTCCCCTTTGAAACGCTTCGGTGACATCCCTGCCGTCCTTCGCGAGGACCTTCGTCCCGTCCGCCGTCCGTTCCGAAGGAATGCGCGGGCACGGAAGCCCGCCGAGCATTTCCGGACAAGCCGGGATCGCTTCGCCCCGCTTCACAAGGGCGACGATCGCTTCATTCGGAACTGTTTTGCCGTCGTATCGGCACCGATATCCGGCAAGGCACGCGCTGACGATAATCATCGGATGTTACCTTTCTATAGGTAAATTCATATTAACACAACTTTCGATTTTTGTCTATAGTTTGTTCATAAAAAACGAGCCGGCAAATGTTTCCGACTCGTAAAAAAGCGTCCGTGTTATCAGCGGTTTTCCCGCTTTTTCCGTTCGATCAGCGCTTCGTAACGGGCGATCACGTCCTGCGCGATCCGGCTCCACGCAAGCGGGATCGTCTCCCTTGCGCGCATGCCGACGGTCTTTGCGGTTTTCAGCGCGCGCGCCATGCACGCGGCGATCTCCTCCGGCGTGTTTTTGCACAGAAAGCCGTTCTCCCCGTCCGTCACGCCCTCCGCCGCGCAGGAGCCCTCGATGAGCAGGCTCGGCGTTCCGGCTGCCGCCGCTTCGCGCACGACCATCGGCGCATTGTCGTACAGCGAAGGAAACACAAACAGATCCGCCCTTGCGTACAGCCCCTTCAGGATCTCGCGGTCCGCGATGTGTCCGGTAAATACGGCGTTGTCGGACAGCCCGAGCCGGTCGGCAAGCGCATGCAGCTTGTCGGCGTCCGGTCCCTGCCCCGCAAAGACGATCCGGAAATCCTTATCGTTCTTCCGATACAGCGCCGCCGCCTTCAGGATGCTGTCCGTGTTCTTCTTGAAATTCTGCTGTCCCACGAACAGAAACACGTTCCCTCTGCCGAGCCCGAAGTGCATTTCGGCGGCAAGCGCGTCCTCATGCGTGGGATACCAGAGATTCGTGCCGTTCGGCATAACGACGATCTCGCCCGTATACCCGTATCCGCGCAGCACCTCCGCGGTCGCTTCGTTGACCGTCCAGACCTCGTCGCACTTGTTGAAGAACTGCACGATCCGCCATACGACCGCCTTTGCGATCACCTCGCTGCGCGTCTTCTGCAGAACGTCGTCATAATACTTGGAATGCAGCGTGGCGACCAGCGGGATGTTCCGCTCGCGCGCGATGCGCGTCGCCTCGATCGCCGAGACGAACGGCGTGTGCGCGTGCACGATATCGAACGGGATATGGTTGAGATTGTTCTGAAAGCTGAGGTCGAACGCGGGCAGCCCGACGGTATACGCTTCCTTCGGGATCGGCACGCTGGCGTAACGCATCACCGGGAACGACTCGGTCGCCTCCCGATACCGTTTGTCCGCGCTGCGCGGCGCAATATACAGGCTGGTCTGCCCCGCCCTGGAAAGCTCCTCGCAGTAGGAGCGCACGACCATACCCACCCCGTCGATGTGCGGCGGATAGATCTCACAAAACTCTCCGATGATCATACTGCGCTCCTTCCTTAAATTTATCTGAATTATAACACATACAGAACCGTTTTTCAACCGATTCCGCACGATCAGACCGAAATTCCTTTTATTCGCGATTCTTCAGTTCCGTACGACCTGGAACAGATAGAACTTCAGATAATCCGTCTCCGGCACGTTCCAGAGGATCGGATGGTCGGGCGCCTGCTGCCGCTGTTCGATCTGCCGGAGCTGCACGCCCGCGTCGAACGCAGCGCGCTCGAGCATGCGTTCAAAGAGCTCGGTCGGCATGAAGTGGCTGCAGGACGCCGTGGCGAGATAGCCGCCCGGCGGCAGAAGCTTCAGCGCGGCGGAATTGATCTCGCGGTAGCCGCGCTCCGCGCTGTTCACCGTCTTGCGCGATTTGGTGAACGCCGGCGGATCGAGGATGATCAGGTCGTACGGCTTTTTGCCGGACGCAAGAAGCTCGTTGAGCAGATCGAACACGTCCGCGGCAACAAAGTCCATGCGGTCGGAGAGACCGTTGCGTTCCGCGTTCGCCTTCGCCATTTCGATCGCCGTCTCCGAGATGTCGACCGCGGTCACGTGCGCCGCGCCGCCCGCCGCCGCGTTCAGCGCAAACGAGCCGGTATGCGTGAAGCAGTCGAGCACGTTCCTGTCCTTTGCGATCCTTCTGAGCGCAAGGCGGTTGTACTTCTGATCGAGGAAGAAGCCGGTCTTCTGTCCGTTCTCGACGTCGACGAGATACTCGATGCCGTTCTCGACGATCGTCGTGACCGCGCTTTCGGGCGTCGGAAGATCCGGGATCGAAAACCAGCCCTTGCCCTGCTCCATGCCCTCGAGCGAACGGATCGCAACGTCGTTGCGCTCGTACACGCCGCGGATGCCTGCGCCGTCCGCGTTCAGCTCGTCGACGAGCAGCGGAAACAGGACGTGCTTGATCCGTTCGATGCCGACCGACAGCGTCTGCGTCACAAGAAGATCGCCGAATCGGTCGACGGTGAGCCCCGGAAACGCGTCCGCTTCGCCGAAGATCACGCGGCAGCAGCTCCGGTCCTCCCCCATGACCGTCTTGCGGTAATCCCACGCGTAACGGATGCGGCGACGCCAGAAGGCTTCGTCGAACCGGTCGTTCGCGTTGCGCGAAACGAGCCGGATGCGGATCTTGGACCGGAGGCTCAGAAAGCCCGTGCCGAGATACTTGCCCTTTTCGGAGACCGCGTCGACCAGCGCGCCGTTCTCCGGATTGCCCTCGACGGAGAGGACCTCCGCCTCGTAGATCCACGGATGCCCGCCTTCGACCCAGCGCGTCCCCTTTGCGGTGATCGTGCATTTCGGAAACTCCCGTTGTGTTTTCATACGATGCCCTGCCTTTCTTCTGTACGGAGAGTATATCACATTCTTTCAGATATCTCAACCGGAAACGAAAAAGATCCCCTCCCGCACGCGCGGAAAGGGATCTTTGACAGCGTCGAGAATCGATCGTGCGCCGTACGCACACCCGCTTACTTGAATGCAATCATGGTGTTCGCAATCGTCATCGTGGTCATCAGGATCGCGTTCAGGAACGCCGGGACCCAGATGTTGCCGGTCTTCTTGTACAGATTGCGGGAGATGATCGCGGCGATCGACAGCGTCGGGATCATTGCAACGAGCACGATGCCGGACAGCGCCGAACCCGGATGCGCGGCGACGCCGGTCGCGAACAGTTTCCCGTACTGATGGATCAGCCACAGCATACCGCCGCCCGCATTGAGCGCGATCGCAAGCAGATAGCCCTTGATGCCCTGCAGCTTCTCGGTGTTCGTGTTGATCGTGATCGAGATCGTGGAGACGATGTAGAACAGCAGGAACGTCGGCAGATATGTGAGGATCTTCGGAATGATCGCAAGATCAAAGGTCTTGAACGCGAAGGTCCAGATACGGAAGTCCGCCTTGAACAGGAGATCCATGAGGAACAGGACCGCATACGCGACGACGATGGTAATCACCGCTACCAGCAGCGAAACAAGGATCCGCACCGGATGGAACGTGACGCCGTAATCCTTGAAGGTGACGCCCTTGTTCGCCTTGCTTGCCACATAGACGACGCTCATGCCGAGCAGCGCGATCGCCGCACAGCCGATCGTCCAGTACGCAATGCTGTTGACGCCGAGCGCGGAGAAGGTCTTTCCGTCCGGATACATCGGGAAGTGCGCGATCAAGGCAAGTCCGACGCCCGCGATCATGACAAAGATCGTACCGATCAGAAGCGGCTTGCGGTTCTGCTTGTCAAACAGACTGTAGATGAAGCCGAGGCAGCCCGCAATCGCAAACGCGATGCCGGCGTACATCAGGATGTTCACCATGTCGGAGCCCGCGCCGCCGTCCATCAGCGGCGAGAAGAAGATGCCGGGCAGCAGAATGAGACACAGCAGCAGCGCAAACGTGCCGAACTTGGAGCTTGTGCCCGTTACGGACGGCAGCGGCTTGAGCTCGGGGCTCTTCGCCTTGTTGAAGAATGGAACCTCAATGAGCAGCGAAGCGACGCCGATGATCAGGAAGATGAAGCCGACGAGCGCGACGCACTCGAAAATCTCCTTGAGCTGCCAGACCTGTTTGGTCGCGGCGACATCCCTGATATTCGCGTTATAGTCCTTGAACGCTTCAGTGTAAAACTCGACGGCATACGCGGTCGTGTTCTTGCTGAAGTGGTTCCACGGATGGGTCTGCGCCGGCTCATAGATGATGCGCTTGCCGCCGTCGGAGGTCTCGTACCAGGTATTCGCCTGTGCGGATTCCGTCTGCTGCAGGAACGCAAGTCCGTCCGGCGTGGAAACGTAATCCTTACGACGGACCGTGCCTGCGGGCGCGTCCGGCGCGTTGAAGAAGAATTCATCGTACTGTGCCGCTACTTTGCCCATCGTGCGTCCGCCGCCCAGAGCGTCCGCAGCCGCGACGTCGATGCCCACAAATCCGGTATAGGAGAAATCGGAGCCCTCGGTGAGGCCGCAATAGATCTTGCGGACGCCGGTCGCCATCGCTTCCTGTTCGTCCATCGCAAGCGCCATCGTGCTGCCGAAGCCGCCCATCGAGTGACCGGTGACGCCGATGATGCCGTTGCCTGCTTCATCCTTCAGAACGTACGGCTGCTCGTACATATACGCGACCGCGTCGTGCATGGAGTTGATCCAGAACGGGAACCACATGCCCGTAAAGGTCTCGCCGCCGAACGCCTCGTACACGGCGTCGTTCAGGTCGGAATGACCGTGATCGTACTGGTCGAGCGCAAGCACCACATAGCCGCGGCGCGAAAGCTCGATCGCATTTGCATCCTGCATTTCGGCTGAGTTCAGATAGCCGTGCGTCACGATGACCGTCGGACGCGGATTGTCCGCTCCCGCCCCCTTCGGCATGTACAGAAGACCGCTGAGCCTGCCGTTCGCTGTTTCGAACGAGATCCGTTTGATTTTTGTTCCCGCCGCCCCGGAATTGAATACGCCCGCAAAAATGCTGCCCAAGAGGATCAGCGCGATTCCGATGCAGATGGCGATCAATGCTCTTTTTTTCATTTGTTTGCCTCCCTCTGATTTTTTGATTGTCCCCGTCGGAAATCATTTCTTTCGGAAAATGTTTCCTTTGGAAACATATCTGATGCTATTATATATCATCAAGCGCGGGAACGCAAGCGATTTTATACAATCTTCACACTATTTTCATTGAACCGGTTGCATCGGGAATCTCCATTTGTTATACTGATGCGGGATTGTATGCTATGGGGGGAAATGAACCATGAAGCTTGAATGGATGGGTGAATACCGCGACGTCGTGGAAGCGCTGATCCACTACTGCAACATTTACGCCGGCGTCTATCGCATCGAGAAGATGGAGTTTCGGGGGATCACCTATTCCTATGCGCAGATCCAGGTTCTGGAGTACCTGCTGGAGAACGAGGAGCGCAACGAAAACATGTCCTCGATCGCGCACCGTCTCGGCATCACGCGCAGCAATTTCACAAAGATCATCAACCGTCTCGAGGCAAAGGGACTGGTCGAGCGCATTCGCATGCCGGGCAGCCGCCGTGATCTGTGCGTCTGCGTCAATGAGCTCGGCAGAACGCTCTATGCGGACTACGTAAAAGGCGTTCTGCAGCGGCACTTTACGCCGATGTTCCGCGATCTCGACAAGCTCAGCCCCGAATCCCGCGCGATCGTGCGCGACGCGTTGATGGACGCTATGGGCGGCGGACGAAAGCAGAACGAGCCGAAGCCCGAATAAAACGATCATACACAAAAACGACCCGTCTCCGGGTCGTTTTTCGGTCAAAGAATATAGTCGGTGATACAGTCGTACCAGTGCACGTAGGTTTCGCCGTCGACGGTGATGCGCTCGTTTTCGGGAAGCAGTTCGGTCCAGAAGCGCTTGTAGCTTTGCTGCATCCAGTCGTTCCGGTTGAAGCGCCGCCAAAGCACCGTTCTGCCGTTCCGATCGAGATACTGCTCGGTCAATACGCCCTCCTCATACGCGCCCGCATCGATCACGCAGATCGTATCATAGGTCTTTCCGTTGATCTGAACCTCGTACCGTCCGACGACGTCCAGCATGAACGGCTCTTTCGCGGTCGTGACCGCGCTCCCCTGCTTTTTGATGACGCCCTTCGGCACGATGTGCGTTTCATTGCCGCAGTTGTCCTTGCCGAACCCCCAGTTCTCCAGGAATCCGTCGCCGTCGAGGAAGGTGTAAAGCTTCTTCACGCCGTCCTCCTCGTGACATTCCGCCAGATAGCGGCAGTGCGTGTCCGTGAGCTGCGCGACGAAGCGGCGCCTTGCAACGTCCGCGCCGTCGATTCTGTTGCAATCCATCGGATCGTACTCGACCGCTTCGATCTCAACGCCTTCGATCCCGTGGACCTCCGCACGACCCGTGACCTCCAGATCGCACTGTTCGGTGCGCTTGCGCTTCGGAAAATCGTACATTGCCCAGCTGCACGTTTCGCCGGGCTTCGGCACGATGAACCAGCCCATGAGTTCTTCCCAGCACACCGCGAACGGTTCGCCTTCGACTTCTTTGATCTGATAATCCGGCAGATATTCCGGCATAAGCTTTCGATTGTTCTTCATCACAATTTCTCCTTTCGGTTTTTCGGGGTACAGCGCTCTGAACTGCTGTTTTGCGTGGAACAGACGGCTTTTGACGGTCCCGACGGGAATCCCGAGCCGCGCCGCGATCTCCGCCTGCGGTAGATCTTTGAAATAGCTGAGATACAGGATCTGCCGGTCCGTATCGCCGAGCGCTTCGAGCGTTTCGGAAACGACCGTTTTCGCCGTGACGCCGTGCAGACCGACGGTCAGCGCCGTTTCGTCGAGCGATTCCAGCGGGATCTCCATGCGCTTTGCCTTTGCCCGGAAATAGTCGTTGCACTTGTTCCGGGCGATGCCGAGGATCCACGGCTTGAACGCCGCTTCGTTGCTGACCGTGTCCCGGTTCCGGTACGCCGCCGCAAGGACCTCCTGCAGGAGATCCTCCGCGTCCGGATGATTTCCGACGCGGAATTTCACAAAGCGCTCCAGCGGCGGCAGATTTGCCGTTACGAACGTTTCAAAATCGATCATGTTCTCACCTCTTTTCCTTTGCTTTGAGGACGTCTTCACCTACTAAGTCGCAAAAGAAAGCCGAAAGGTTCACGAAAGAGAAAAATAAAAAGATATATTATTCGACCCGGTCGAGTTCGTGCGCAAGCACGTCCGCATACCGCTGCACCGTGGATCCGAGCGATCTGAGCCATGCTTTGGCGTCCGGATCGTTCTTATACTGCAGCGGATCGCGTCGGATCGCAAGCGTGCGTTTCAGCGGTTCGTCGTCCGGGAAGATCCGCTCGGAAAGCGCCCACTCCCCCGCCCGGGTTTTGGAAATGACCGCGTCGAAACGCAGCGTATAGACGCATCTTGCAATGTCCAGCAGCCATCCGCAGGAATACAGGCTGTCGTCCGTTTCGACGGCGCATCGGCGGATCCCGTCGAGATGAAGCCGGATCGCGGCGATCAGCTCCTCGCGCGCGGGTGTCCTAAACAGGCTGCGGTCGCCGCTGCCGCAGACGCAGACGCCATCATGCAGAAGCTCGTACCGCGCGAACGGGTCGAGGCAAAACCGGTCCGTGACGCGCTGACCGGACGTGCCCCAATAAACAAGCCGCGAAAACACGCCGTTTGTACATTCCTGCCGGTTCACGATCACGCCCTCGAACGCGCGGAAATACGGATTTTCCGGATGCTGCGCGGAAAGCGTCTGCCGGAGCGTCACAAGCGCTTTCGCCTGCTCCTCCGTGATCGGATCCTCCGTGATCGCGATACAGTCGATATCGCTCCAGCCCGGGCGAAAATCGTCGAGCACGACGCTGCCGTACAGCCAGAAGCCGTACAGCGGGCGCGCAAGCATGGCGGAGATCTGCTCCGCCATCGTTTCCGCGGATCGACGCAATGCTGTCTGTTTCATAGCGATCAGAGCGCGTCCTTGGGACAGTTTTTGACGCATTCCATGCAGAGGATGCACTCCGTCCCATTCTCGCGCTTTCTCGAATTGTCGGTCACGTCGACGTTCATCGGACAGACGCGTTTGCATTTGCCGCAGGAGACGCACTTCTCCTTGTCGCACCTGACGCGGAACAGTGAAAAATAGCTCATCGGCTTCAGAAAGACCGTGATTGGGCAGATATACTTACAGAACGCGCGGTTATCCCTGAACGCAAACGCGAGCGCGATGCCGACGCCGTAATAGACGAGATTGCCGATGAGAAACGCCCAGAACATGATGCGTTCGATGTTCCCGACCTTCGCAAGGAACAGCGCGGCGACGAAGATCAGCGAAGCCGCAAACGTGATATACCGGATCCAGCCGAGCTTCTTCCGCGGCTTCTGCGGGACCTTGTACGGCAGAAAATCAAGCACCATTGCGGTCCAGCAGGCATAGCCGCACCAGCCGCGTCCGAAGATCAGCGGTCCGAAAATCTTCGCGACGGCGTAATGGATGGTCGCCGCCTCAAACACGCCGGTGAACAGATAGTACCAGAAGCCTTCGATCTGCATGTTCTCGCCCTTGATGAAGCCGAGATAGACCAGCATATAGAGCCCGACGAGCAGCTGCACAACGCGCCGCGCGTGCTTGTATTTTCGGATATAGAGGAAGATGCCGAGCGCGATCGAGATGCCGATATAGCTGAAATTGAACAGATAGAACAGGTTGTGTTTGGTCAGCCAGAGTGTGATCGCCACGGCTTCGAAGATTACAAAGATCAGGATGGGATGCAGATATTTCTTTACGGTATTCATAACGACGCCCCTCGGAAAACGATTGATGCAATCATACCATGAAACGCGTCGGAACGCAACGGTGTGCGGAAAACGGTCTTCATCAATATCGCTGCGCGATCCATGATGCGATGTTTGCCCGCCATGTGCCGAAGGCACGCATCATGAGCGAAGCGTCATCATTGCCGCAGGCAACATCATTTGCCCGCAGGGCAAACATCATTCAAAAACGCGTGATTTGTTTACCAAATCACGCGTTTTTGTTGGAGCAGGTAACGGGACTCGAACCCGTGATCTCAGCTTGGAAGGCTAATGTGTTACCGCTACACTATACCTGCATGTGGTGCGGACGAAGAGACTTGAACTCATACGCCTATGGCACCGGAACCTAAATCCGGCGCGTCTGCCAATTCCGCCACGTCCGCCTGACTATCTGATGGTGACCCGTCGGGGATTCGAACCCCGGACACCTTGATTAAAAGTCAAGTGCTCTACCGACTGAGCTAACGGGTCATGGCTGGGGTGGCGCGATTTGAACGCACGAATGACGGAGTCAAAGTCCGTTGCCTTACCGCTTGGCTACACCCCAAAGTTGCTGTTGAGCCGGGTCTTTCGGCCCGGCTCACGAGCAATGGGGTGGATAGTGGGACTCGAACCCACGACCTCCAGAGCCACAATCTGGCATTCTAGCCAACTGAACTATATCCACCACGTACGCTCATCGCAAGGAATCCGCACCCCCGAGGCGTTTCCCCCGGGGATGCGCCGTTGGCGCGCCTGCAGGGATTCGAACCCGGGACCTACGGCTTAGAAGGCCGTTGCTCTATCCTGCTGAGCTACAGACGCATCGCAGTTCCGAATTCATATTTTAACAGACGAATCCGGTTCTGTCAAGATTATTTCGATTATTTCCCGCAGCACTTTTTATACTTCTTGCCGCTGCCGCAGGGACAGGGATCGTTTCTGCCGACCGTCGGCGGCGCGACGAAGACCTTTTCCGCGCGATACTGCCTGGTAAGCTCTCTGCGCTGTTCCTCGGTACGGACGTTCTCCCACTCCGGCAGGTTAAAGAGCCAGTCCGCCTTCGCGTTGTGCATGTTGATGTACAGCCGGTCGAAGTCGAAATCCAGCGTGATCTCGCTGTCTTCGGTGAGCGCATCGAGGTCCTTCTCGCCGTCCCTGAAGCTCGTGTTCGCGCCGTCCAGGAATCCCGTGAACGTGACCGGATCCATGTCGAACTGCGCCGCGACGTCCGAAAGCTTGCCGGAAAAGACCGTCTCGTGGTTTGCGAGGATCTTTTTGTAGTTCTGCTTCTCCGCCTCAAAGTAGGTGTTCCAGAACGCGTTGTATTCTTCCTGCGTGCGCTGTGACTGCGCAACGTTTTGCCATGTTTCGTATAAACTCATAATCATTCCCCTTTCAGAAACGTTTCCGATTGTAACAGATAAGTATCATTTAAGCAAGCGTTTTTTTCGATCGTTTCGAGAATATTGCGGTTCCACAGCAGAAGCGCGTCCTCGCCCGTATCCGAATAATAGCGTTTGCGGCGTCCCTGCTGAAGGAAATCCATTTCGTCGTACATGCGCTGCGCGACCGTGTTGTGCTCGCGGACCTCCAACGTCATCATCTCCGCGCCGAACGACGCCGCCGCGCGCATTGCCGCGTGCAGAAGCTGCTTGCCGTATCCGTGCCCGCGGAACGCCGGATGGATCGCAATGTTCGTGATGTGCGCTTCCTCGAACATCACCCACATGCCGCAGTAGCCGATCAGCTCGCCGTCCTTCTCGAGAACGGTATAGTGTGCCACGCGGTTCTTGAGCTCGCCCATCAGCGATCGGAACGACCAGGGCGTGCGGAACGACAGCACCTCGATCTCATAGACCGCCTTGACGTCGGCTTTTGTCATTGCCCGCGCCGTGATCATGCCTTCCACATCCGTTCCGCCTGCGAGAGCTTTAAATAGAGCGGGGCGATCTCCTTCTCCCCCGTCCGCGCCGCCGCGATCCGTGCGACGTTCGCCGCGGAAGGCAGCTTCGGATCGTCCGTCGCCGTGCCGGTCATGCGGCAATCCGCGGGAAGATCGGACGTAAACTCGGCGATCACGCAGGCGCAGGGCGGTGTAACTGCCGCGCCGTTTTCATAGACTGCGCCGTAGCCGTTACCGTTGCGCGCGTCGATCAGCGCGCAGACCGTTTCGTTCCGGTACGGGTACGCAAGCGTTTCCAGCGCGTCGACCGCGACGACCGGCTTTTTGTGCGCGGCGCCCAAAGCGTTCGCCATGCAGACGCCGATGCGCACGCCTGTGAACGAGCCCGGTCCGACGTCCGCGGCAAACGCGTCCATGTCGACGGTGCGCAATCCGTGCGCGGACAGCAGCGCTTCGGCGGCGGGAAGGACCGATTCGGCATGCCGCCGGTCGGTGTCGATCACGGTTTCATACACCTCGCCGTCGAGCAGCAGCGCAACGGACGCGACCGCGTCGGTCGTTTCAAACGCAAGAATCTTCACGAAAAACCTCCTCATACCGCTTGCCGTGCGGCTCGATCGCAACGGTGCGCGCATTGACGCCGGAGCCCTCGATCAGAACGTCGAGCCGTTCCGCGGGCAGCGCTTCGGGCACAAGATTCGCCCACTCCATCAGGATCATTGCGTCTTCGGCAAGATAGTCCTGAAATCCGATCGCAAAGAGCTCGTCCGCGTCCGAAAGGCGGTACGCGTCGAAATGAAAGAGCTTCGGTTCGGTCGGGTACTCGCAGACGATCGTGAACGTCGGGCTGGACACATGCTCGATCCCGAACGCCCGCGCCACGCCGCGCGCGAACACGGTCTTGCCCGCGCCGAGATCACCGTACAGCGCTATGAATCCGTGCCTGCCGCAGCGCAAAGCGACGCTCTCGCCGAGCGCAAGCATTTCGGCTTCGGTTTCGATCGTACGGCGCATCAGAACAGCTTCCTTTCCAAAAGTTCCGCAGCAAAGTCGGCATAACAGTCGTTCTCGATCGCGGTACGCGCGTCCTCCATGAGCTTCAGCGAGAACCGCAGGTTGTGCATGGAAACGAGCTGCGCCGCAAGGATCTCGTCCGCCTTGATGAGATGACGGATATACGCCCGCGTGAAGTTGCGGCAGGCGTAGCAATCGCAGCCCTCATCGATCGGCGAGAAATCGTGCTCGAACGTTTTGTTCCGCAGCATGAGCCTGCCGCTGCGCGTCAGCGCAAGCCCGTTGCGCGCGGAACGCGTCTGCAGCACACAGTCAAAGAGGTCGATCCCGCGAAGCACGCCTTCCAGAAGGCAATCCGGGCTTCCGACGCCCATGAGGTAGCGCGGCTTGTTTTCGGGCATGTAGGGGCGGATCGTTTCGAGCATGTCATACATGACAGGCTTCGGCTCGCCGACGGACAGGCCGCCGATGCCGTAGCCGATGAAGTCCATCGACGCGAGCGTCTTTGCGCTTTCGATGCGCAGATCGGGATACACGCTGCCCTGCACGATGCCGAACAGCGCCTGATCGGGACGCGTGTGCGCCTTCTGGCAGCGCTCCGCCCAGCGGTGCGTGCGGTCCATCGCCCGGACGGCGTACGCGTGATCCTTATGCGGATCGGCGCATTCGTCGAAGCACATGGCAATATCCGCGCCGAGCGCTTCTTCGATCTCCATGACCTTTTCGGGCGTGAAGAAATGCTTGCTCCCGTCGATGTGCGAGCGGAACATGACGCCGTCCTCGCGGATGTCGTTGATGCCGGCAAGGCTGAACACCTGGAACCCGCCGCTGTCGGTCAGGATCGGCTTGTCCCAGTGCATGAATTTGTGCAGTCCCCCCGCCTCCTTCACGAGCTCGTGACCCGGACGGAGATACAGGTGGTAGGTGTTGCTCAGGATGATCTGCGCCTTGACGTCGTCGAGATCGCGCGGGGTCATCGCCTTGACCGTCGCCTGCGTGCCGACGGGCATGTACGCGGGCGTTTCGATCACGCCGTGCGGCGTAAAGAACCTGCCGCGGCGCGCGCCGGTGTGCTTGTCCACGTGTAACAATTCAAAACGGAACGGTTGATCCATAATTTCCCCTTATTCAATAAACATGGCGTCGCCGAAGGAAAAGAAGCGGTAGCGCTGTTCCACGGCGTGGCGGTAGACTTCCAGCATCTCTTCGCGCGAACAGAGCGCGGACACCAGCATCAGAAGCGTCGATTCGGGCAGGTGAAAGTTCGTGATCAGCGCGTCGACCGCCTTGAACCGATAGCCCGGCGTGATGAAGATGCTCGTTTCGCCGATGCCCGGATGCACGACGCCCGCGTCGTCGGTGACGCTTTCGAGCGTACGTGTCGTCGTTGTGCCGACGCAGACGATCCTGCCGCCCGCTTTTCGCACGCGGTTGATCGTGTCCGCTGCTTCCTGCGTGACCTCGTAATGCTCGCTGTGCATGTGATGCTCCTCGACGTTTTCGACTGAGACCGGACGGAACGTACCGAGCCCCACGTGCAGCAGAACGTCCACGATCGGGACGCCCTTTGCGCGGATCCGATCCAACAGCTCGTCGGTAAAGTGCAGTCCCGCGGTCGGCGCGGCGGCGGAACCGAGCGTTTTAGAATAGACCGTCTGATAGCGTTCGCGGTCCTCAAGCCGTTCGGTGATGTACGGCGGAAGCGGCATCTGCCCCGCGCGGTCGAGCACCTCCTCGAAGATGCCGTCATAGAGGAGCCGCACACGCTTGCCGCCTTCGAGCGGAAGATCGCCGATCACCTCGACGGAAAGCTCGTCGTTTACGCGGTAGACAAGTCCCGGCTTTGCTCGCTTGGCGGGCTTACAGAGGCATTCCCAGTCGTCGCCCTCGATGCGGCGCAGCAGCAGAAATTCCATCGAACCGCCGGTCTCCTCCCGCACGCCGATGATGCGGGCGGGGATCACGCGCGTGTTGTTGCGTACAAGCACGTCGGTCGGACGGAGCTTATCGAGGATATCGGTAAACACGCCGTCCTCGATTTCGCGCGTGTCGCGATGATACGTCAAAAGCCGCGACGCGCTGCGCACCGCGGTCGGAGTCTGTGCAATCAGCTCCTTCGGGAGATCATAGTAAAAATCGCTGGTTTTCAATCGGACGCCTCTCCATACATTTTCGATAATATTATACATAGCAAACCGCAGGAAATCAAGTGCAACGGCGGAAACAAAAGAAAAAGGCATTGACATTCGGGTTTTGATTTGTTATAATGCGCAATGCGCGAGGAGATGTGTCCGAGTGGCTTAAGGAGGCGGTCTTGAAAACCGTTGACGTGAAAGCGTCCGTGGGTTCAAATCCTACCATCTCCGCCATTTTCTCGATATAGCACGCGGAAATACCCAAGTGGCTATAAGGGGCTCCCCTGCTAAGGGAGTAGACGGTCTGAAGCCGTGCGTGGGTTCAAATCCCACTTTCCGCGCCACGTCGTCGCAAGTCTCACATGGCTTGCGACGACATTGTTTTTACAGGAGAAAAGCAGCCTTTACCGGGCTGCTTTTCCGTACTCTCGGACTCAGTTGTTTTTCGGGATCGGCACCGTAAACGAGGTCAGCGGTTCCGTTGCGGTTTCGCTGATGTCGATAGATTCGCCGAGCTTCAGCGTATACGACCAATCGTCTCTCGGCTCGGAGCCGTTTGCCGCAACGACCCGCTGCAGGAACAGATCGATCGTCACGGACGAGACGTCCGCATACTCCGACGGATAGATCGGCAGCAGCAGGTACACCGCATCGTTCGAGCCGTAGTTCATCCGCTCGAGCGGAACCGTTTCCCCGTTGATACGGCAGACCGCGCAGGCGCCCTTGTCGATCTTAACGTCATCCATTGCCTGTATCAGGGAAGCCCTCTCCCACTCCGTCCACGACGGCGGCAGATCCTTGACGCCGATCGTGACATAGACGCCGACCGGGCGGTATTCGATCTTTGCGTCGAGCACGACGCCGTCGAGCGACAGAACGCGATTCGTCATGCTGTACGTGAAGTCATCCGGTCCGCTCCACGTATGGACCGTAACGATATGCTCGCCGGACAGCGGGATCGAAACGTGCTGCGTTTCGGCTGCCGGCCGGCTTGCCGCCGCGTCGAAGGTGAAGGTGAAGTCGATGATCGCGATCGCCGCGCGGGTCGGCTGCATATCGTCGCAGCGGGCGTCGACCACATACAGCTGTTCCGTCATGGTAAGGATTCCGTCCTCGGGAAGCCGATCCTCGGGACGCGACAGGTCCGCCTGCGCCTGAACCAGGATGGCGCCGTCGTCAATCCGTTCAAACTGACTTTCGCCGATCAGCGCGACCGCGTGCGATTCGGCGTCGCCTTCCGCAGTATAGGACGCTCCCTCACAGGCGATCCACAGCTTCTGGTCCGTTTCCGTGTACCACTCGAACACTTCCGGTCGATCGGTTTCGATCCGAGTTGTGACATAGAGCTCCCTGCCGTCGAAGATCACGTCGCCGATCGTCGGCTTCAGGTTCTTGACCCACGCCCAGTCCGCTTCGTTGTACGGCGGCTGTCCCATGTACTCTCTCCATCCCGCGATCACGCCGTTTGTGTCGATCTCCGGCATCATGCGGATCGTGCAGGAGACGTCCGCAGGTCTTGCCGCTTTCAGCGCCTGTTCCACATCCGGAATCGTCTCGCCGTTCTTCGTTCTCTGTTCCTCGTTCTGATTCAGATAGTTCGCCGGGGTGTAGTTTTGTCTTGCAAAGAACGACGTCGCAGCAGCAGCCGAGCCCACGGTCAGCAGCGCCGCCGCAACGGCAATCGCGATCGCCGTTCGCCGCGAAATGCGGACATGCTTCCGTTCCGGCGTCGAGCCCTGCGTCCTTTCGTCGATGCGTTCCTTTGCAGACGCTTTGTTCAGCAGCGTCTGCTGAAATACCGTGCGGTATACTTCCGTTTCTTTCATATCAGTTTTCTCCGTTTCCTTGACGATCCTGCGAGGTCTCCAGCATCGAACGCAGCACATTTCTTGCGCGGTGCAGACGCGTCTTGACCGTCTCCTTGCTGACGCCGAGTTCCTTTGCTATCTCCGGGATTTTGTGTTCGAAGCCGTAGAACAGCGCGAACGTGCGGTAGGTCTCCTGCGGGAGCGCCTTTGCCGCGCGGAAGATCTCCTCCGCAAGCGCGCGGTCGATCACAACGTCCTCAAGCACCTCGTCGTCCGGTATGCGGTCTTCCTCCGCGTCATACACGACCCGCACGCGCCGCTGTTCCCGTTCCGCATAGCGCTTGATGATCTCGCGCTTCAGCATCTTCTTTAGGAATGCTTCCGGCGAAAGGATGTCCAGCCGTCCGTATCGCTCGATCCGCCGGTAGAACTGCACATAGACGTCCTGCACGGCGTCCTCCGCGTCCGTCGGATCGCTGAGGTGCACGATCGCGTACTGCATCAGATTTGCGTAGGTCGATTCATAGACCCGATCGAAATAGGTTTGTTTCATCTTTTTCTCTTTCCGTAAGTACTTACACCCGTTAAGAGCAGAAAACCGACCGAAAGGTTACAGGAAAGGGCACGATCGGCCGTACCCTTTCCGTATAACGGGATTCGCCGGTTATGTTCAATAATAAAAAACCGCTTTGTATGCTTCGATCCCGTTCGCTCTTTCACGGATCACATCCGATGTTTGCAGCGTGATCTCCGTTTTGCTTCCCGCCCATTCGACGGTCAGGGTGAATGTATCGCCAAGATCCGACGGCGAATATCCGACCATGCAGTACGCAAGCTTCTTCCCGTCCGAGCGAAGGTACGAATCCGTCGAAGTCAACGGATCGATCTCGCCGATGTGCTTTAGCTCCGTTCCATTGATGTACACCTTCGGCGGTTCGACTTCATCCGGGAATCCTTTCTCCGATTCGAACAGGATCCCGATCTCGCTCCACAGGGAATGCGTCTGAAATACGAGATCCGTGACGCGGACGTCGCCGAGCTTTTCATCGAACTGCCAGATCCAGTCCGCATCGTTATAGCAGGCAGAAAGCTCCATGCTCTCCCTGCGCCAGGCTTCATACTCGACGTCGCTTTGCGGAACGGTCGCTTTTCCCGTTCGCCATTCATAGCGGAACACAATACCGAAAACGGAGATCAGCGATTCCTGCGGCAGCGAATCTTCGACATACGGCAGATACGTGCAGTAGACAGCGCCGTCCGGGTTCTCGGCGTCGATGTTGCCGAGATACCAGAACTGACCGGTATGCCCGTCGATCACCGGCCAAAGCCCGCGGTCGTATCGATCGTAAGCCAGTCCTCTCGGATAGGTCTGCGGCTCCGGACTGCGTGCGATCGTGAAATAAAGGCAGTTGTCCTTGACCGCGATCTCCGTCAGAATATCGTTCTTTACCTGATATCCGATCGGCGTTCCCTGATCCGGGATCTGCTCCACGATATCCTTGTGCTCGTTCAGCGCATCCACGATCCCCTGCTGCAAGGTTTGATACGTCTTCTCCGTAAACGTATAGGTCAGCGTAAACGGCGCTCCGTTGACTTTTCCGGCAAACACAAACGTCGTACCCGGCCAGATTGGATTGCCGTCCTGCTTAAAGTATGCTTCGCCGCAATAGTGATCGTCCGCATAGATGAAGCTGTTGACCTGATACGCTTTCTTCGCGGGGTTGCCGTCGATCGACACGGTCAGTTCCGTAATCGTGCAGGGTGTGTCGCGCTTCGTCCGATAGAAGAATTCCGCCGTGATCCCCTCGCTTCCGACGTATCCGAATTCGGCAAGCTGCATCTTGCCGTCCGGCACCTCACACATAACGTCTTCTTTGGTCTGCATGACGTTGTCGAACAGGATCAGATGATTCGGCTGCCAGCCTTCGTGCCGTTCGGTATCAATCGGCTGTGTGACCGTATGGATCGTTTCGTCCAAGACGGCGTTCGTCTGTTCCTTGAACGCCTTGTTCCGCAGGACGGTCGCTGCGACGGCAACCGAGGAGAAAAGCAGGATCGCAGCTGCGACGAGCGCGATGATCAGGCGTTTCGGCATGCGGACGCGTACTTCTCTGCGCTTCGGGAGGGTCGCAATGCGTTCATTGATGCGTTCCTCCAATGCGGTCCCGTCCAAAAGCGCGCATTCCAATGCGGCGCGGTAATAGGTTCTGTCATTCATGTGCTGCACCTCCGTTCGAACAGGCTGTTCCCATCCGCTGTTTCAGAGTGTTCCTTGCGCGGAGCAGGCGGCTTTTGACCGCTTCCTTGCTGACGCCGAGCTCCGCCGCGATCTCCGACACCGATATCTCATAGCCGTAATACAGCACAAATGTGCGGTACATCTCCTTCGGCAGCGCTTTTGCGTTCCTGAAGATCTCCTCGGCAAGCGCGCGGTCCATCACGACGTCCTCGAACGGTTCCGCGGGAATGCGATCCTCCCGGATCTCGTCCACAAAGCGCAGGCGGCGGCGCTCACGCTCCTTATAATTTTCAATGATCTCGTGTTTCAGCATCCGGATCAGAAACGCTTCCGGCGAGAGGATGTCGAAGTGTCCGTACCGCTCCACGCGCCGATAGAAATCGACGTATACGTTCTGCAGCGCGTCCTCGGCGTCCGTCGGGTCGTCCAGATGGACAATCGCGTATCGGATCAGCGATCGGTACGTCTTTTCATACACCTGTTCAAAATAGCTCTTGTTCATATTCGTTTCTCTTTCTGTAAGCGCTTACACCCTCGTAGACCAAACCGGAAAGGATTTGGTTGCATCAATTCGATATAAAATGCGCTTTCATAGGAAGATTCCGGAATAACCGGTTCTCTCCCTCGTCAGCCTTCGGCCGACACCTCCCTCGTCAGAGGGAGGTTGCCTGCGCGATCGGTTGGAAAAAGAACACGATTCTCACCGTGTTCTTTCAGCATAGCGTTCCTTCTGCGCGGATTCAAGCGGTCCGTCAGAAGCCGAGCAGCGTCTTGTATTCCGGCACGTCGACGTACGCCGTTTCAAAATCCGACTTGTGCATCGTAAACGTCACGGAATCGCCGCGCCACGTGACCGTCACCTCGAATGTGTCCGGCAGCGTGCAGTATGCAGGACAGTAGAGCCAGAACCCGTTCAGCTTTCCGCCGTTCTTGGAGCCGCCGTCGAAATTATCCGGCGATTGCACATAGCACGTTTCATTGACAAGTGTCGTACCGTTTACGGTCACGACCGGCTGGTTTCTGCGTCCGAGCTGCGCATCCTTGACGGGCTCGTCCGTTTCGAGAATGACGGCAAGCTGTCCCGCCGCGCTCTTGTTCAGATAGATCATTTCCTTGACCTTGAACGAGCCGCAGCTTGCTTCCGGTCTTGCCAGATAATCGTTCTGATGGTACTGTGCGGCAAGCTCCATGCTTTCCTTTCGCCATGCAAGGTACTCCGCTTCATCCTTCGGCGTCGTCACCTGCTTCGTCTTCCAGTTCACGCGGAATACGGTCCATTCAAACCCGATCAGCGATTCGTCCGGCATGTCGTCGCCGTAAGGATAATACGCATAATAGATGCCGTATCCGACGCCGTTTTCGTCCTCGGATCCGCTGACGAATTCGATGTTGCTCAGCATACCGTCGACGGTCATGAAAATGCCGTCGTCATACGTATCGTAGGCGCCGCCGAGCGGATTGTTCGGATCGGAACGGTATTCCATGTCATTGTGCATGACCGCGTACAGGAAATGATCCTTCAGCGCGATCTCGTCGATCACCTCGCCGCGCATGGAAGCGTTGACCGGGATCGTGTCCTCGGGGACGCCGGACAGCACCTCATTGATCCCCTCCAGAAGATCGAGCTTTTCCGCGCGCAGCGCTTCGTACGCTTCGCGGCTGAAATCATAGAACAGGGAGAACGGTTCGCCGTTCAGCGTTCCGGTGATCTCGAAGGTCGTGCCGGGCAGCAGCGGATTGCCGGTAAGCGCAAAGTACAGGCAAACATTGTCGCCGTTTTCGGGATGCCAGTCCTCCGCACGGAACGGTTCCGGCGTTGCGCGATATCCGCCATTGCGCTCCGCGACGACGTCCGAAACCGTGCGGATCGGTTCTCCGCCGTTGACGGAGAGGCGCAGGTTTTCGAGCGCATACGGCTGCGGCTGCTTCGCGTTGATGTAAAGATGCGTCGAGAAATTGCCGTCTCCGGTATAGTCCGGACCGTAATTCGGCCACAGACTGAACAGCCGGATCGTAAACTCCCCGACCTTTTGGGAAACGTCGATGTTCGTGATCTTTTCGGGCTGCCAATCGCCGTTTTCGTTCGTGTTGAATTCCGCCATGATGACGTACGGCGTGGGCTTCGCATAATCTGCCGTTTCCGCGACGTCGCCCGATCCGTTGACGATCGACTGATAATTTGCGATCGTCATCTGCGCGTCATCGCGGACCTCCTGCATGCGGGAGATCGCAACCGCAAACGCGGTGCCGACGGTCAAAAGCGTGATCAGGGCTGCAATCAGGATGATCATCTGTTTTCTGCTGAACCTGCAGCCGACGACGGGCTTCACGCTGTCCACCGGCAGTGCGGCGAGCGCGTCCTCCATCCGCGTGCGGTAGCCTTCCGGCACCGGCGGCAGAACAGATGCAAAAGGATTTTGTTTCTGATTATTCTGCATGGGAAACCTCCTCGGCGGTTAAGATCTGCCGCATGCTCTTTCTTGCGCGGGAGAGGCGGCTTTTCACCGTGCCCTCCGGCTCGTTCAGAAATGCGGCGATTTCGGGGATGCTGTAGCCTTCGGTATAGTACAGCGTGATACAGAGACGGCTCTCGGGAGAAAGCCGGGAAAACGCGGTCTTGAGGTCGAGCGCATCGAACGGCTCCTCGCCGCGCTCCGGCATGTCCTCCAAAGGGATGACGCGCTTCTTTTGGCGCAGGATAACATAGCATTCGTTTTTCAGGATCCGTAACAGCCACGGGCGGAATTTGTCCCGGTCCCTGAGCCTGTCCAGCGAAACGTACGCCTGCTCCATTGCGTTCTGCGCGGCGTCCTGCGCATCGGCGTCGTTATTGAGAAGCGTGTACGCCACGCGGTACATGGTGTCCAGAAGCGGACGTACCTGCTGCGTGAACCAACGCTTGTCCTTCATTGTGTGCATGATTCGTCTCCTTTCGTTTCCGCCGCCGGCAGCGGGAATCGTTGTTCGATCGTACACTTTATAGACGCACGGGAGCCCGGAAAGGTTGCATACAAAATAAAAGGAACGCGAAATTTCGTGTTCCTTCTTGCTTCGGAAAGATCCTTCGCCGCTTTTCGGCTCAGGATGACACACGGCTTTACCGTCCTGTTCGTGATCGCCGTGCATCCGGATATTTCAGCCCGCTGGTTTGCACAGGCCGTTATTGTCGACTGTGCGTTCGCCTTCGGGCAGCAGCTCGGAGATCGTGACGAAGCGGTAACCTTCGCTCTGCGCCTTCTCGATGAGCTGCGGAAGATAGGTTTCGATCCCGTTGCCGTTGTTGTGCGACAGGATGATGCTGCCGGCAGCGAGCTTCGGCAGTACGGCGTTCAGGATCGTTTCGGGGCTTCTGCCCTCCTTCCAGTCGACCGTATCGATGTTCCACTGCACGATCTCGTAGCCCATGTCGCGCACGGTGGAAACCACGGTGTCGTTGTACTCGCCGAACGGCGCGCGGAAGAGCTTTGTGCGGCTTCCCGTGAGGCGCTCGATCTCATCGTCGAGCGAAGATAGTTCCGTTCGGATCTGCTCCGCCGAGATGCGGTTCATGTGCGGATGCGTCATCGAATGATTCCCGATCTCGTGTCCGCGGGCGGCGATCTCCTTCACCATGTCCGGGTACGCCTTCACCCATACGCCGCACAAAAAGAACGTCGCCTTGATCCCGTACCGGTCGAGCGTGTCCAGGATGAACTTCGTCTTGTCCGCGTTCCACGCCGCGTCGATCGTCAGCGCGATCGTTTTGTCCTCGCGCGAGACGCGATACACCGGCACCTGCCGCGACATCACCGGAATGGCGTTCAGTTCATAGGCGTCGATCGACGCCATCGCCGGCGCGGTCGGCTCCTCCTCCCGCTCCCTTGTCGCAAAATACACCGCAAAGCACACGCCGAGCAATAAAAGGCAAACGAGCGCGCCGATCCAGACGCGTTTGCTGATCACGATCACTTTCATATACATACCCTCCGATACCGAACTGTACGCAGGAGAGCAGGAGAATATGACGAAAAAAGCCGGGACATGCCCGGCACAGAGAGAATCTGTTCAATAAGAAAGGCGGCAGAAGCCGTTTTTGAGGGGAAGCGAAAAGGCGTTGCCGAAGACCCGATACTGCATGCTGTAAACAAGCTCGCCCGCAACGCCGCAGTCCGGCGGTACGGTGGCTTTCAGAGCCTTTCCCGCGCGCCTTGCCGCTTCGTCGAGCAGCGCTTCGTATGCCTCGGGCGTGAACGCGAACAGCTCCGAAACCGTTCCGTCCCCGAGCACAATGAGATACCCGACCGGTCGATCGCAGGAAAACGCGGTCAGCATGCAAAAGCCGTCTGCACCGTAGTCCGAAAGCAGCGCGCGGATCTCCGCGTCGTCGCGGATCTGCATGCCGTTATAGCGCGGCAGAAGCGTATCGTAAACCGTGCGCATCGAAGCGACGTCCGTGCCCTCGCGGATCTCGTACGGCGCATGCGCGCGTTCCGGATCGGAGACGATCCGCATTGCGTCCGTGCCGTTTGCAAAGCCGAGAGACGCATAGAGCGATTCCTCGACCGGATGCAGGTAGCAGCAGGAAAAGCCCTTTGCCCCGGCGTCGTCGATCTGCATCGAAACGAGCCTGTGCATCAGCCCTCTGCCCCGGTACGCCGGCAGCGTGGACACGCCGGAGATCAGCAGCGCACGGCGTACGGTTCCTTCAACAAGGATCTTCGTCCCGCGTCCGAGCGTCATGGCGATCAGCCGGTCGCCGTCAAACGCGGCAAAGGACAGATCCGGGCAGAAGCGCTCGGCAAAGAACCAGTTGGTGAACGCTTCGGAATCGCCGAAGATATCAAGCCAGAGCTTCGCCGCCTGCGCGCCGTCCTTGTATTCCATTCTGCGCAGGATCACAGTGTCCTCCTTCCCGTCGCGCGGGCAAAGACGCTCATCGCAATGCCGACGCAGGCGAACGACGCAAGGATGTTCGATCCGCCGTAGCTGATGAACGGCAGCGGAATGCCGGTGACGGGCATTGCGCCGAGGTTCATCGCCACATTCTCAAAGATATGCGCCGCAAGCATGACGGTGCAGCCCACGACGAGACAGCGACCGAATGTGTCCCGCGCGGTCAGCGCGGTATGCAGCCAGTGGAACAGCAGCAGAAAAAACGCGACGATCAGCAGCATGGCACCGAAAAAGCCGACGCCCTCACCGATGCCGGAAAAGATGAAGTCCGAATGGCGGATCGGCACATAGCCGGTCTGCGTCAGCGTGCCCTTGGTGAAATACCCCTTCCCCCAGAAGCCGCCGCTGCCGATGATCTGCTTTGCGTGCAGAACATTGAGACCGGATCCCTCCGGATTGCGCGAGGGGTCCAGAAAGACGCGGATGCGCTCCTTCTGGATCTCCGTCAGCATAAACATCCAGCTCAGGATCCCGCCCGCGCCCATTGCAAACAGCCCGCCGACGACATACGGCCAGCGCACGCGTACGCAGAACAGGATGCCGCCGAAGATGATCAGCATGACCATCGCCGTGCCGAAGTCGTTCTGCAGAATGACGAGCACAAACGGGACCAGAAACAGCAGGAACAGCCGCAGAAAATCGACGAACTTCGAGATCGGACCGCGTCGGTCGTACATCTCCGCGGCTTCCTTGGACAGCACGATGATCAGCACGACCTTGGTGATCTCGGACGGCTGAAACGCGCGGGTGCCGACCTCGTACCAGCCCAGCGCGCCGCGCGTGTTTTTACCCGCGACGACAAGCAGAAACAGCAGAATCAGGCAGACGATATACGCCGCCTTCGTGAACGGCTTGTACTTTTCGTAATCGAAAACCGCAAGCGGGATCAGCACCGCAAGTGAGATCAGAATGTTGCCGATCTGCCGCGAGAAGAATTCGAAATGCAGCCTGCCGTAAAAGTCGGCAAGCGTCTTTTCCGTGCCGTTGAACGGGTCGGACAGCGCGTTCAGAAGCGTAACGAGGCCGAACAGAACCAAGGCCGATACCATCACGATGGTAAAGACATCGACCCGATAAGGCGCCTTGGTTCCGACAGACCTTTTTTTCATTTCACGATGTATGCGGAAAGCTTCGCGGGAGCCGCGTCAAGTTCTGCTTTCTTTTCGGCAAAGCCGGGCTTGCCGAGCAGCGCATACGTTGCCTTCTTGCCCTCTTCCACGCCGGGCTGATCGAACGCGTTGAGCGCGAGCAGCTCGCCCGCGAACGCGGTCTGGATCTCGAACATATAGAGCAGCTCGCCGATGGTGAACGCATTGACTTCGGGCAGACGGATCGCGTAGTTCATATGTCCGCTCTTCATCACCGCATACTCGGTCGCGGTCTCCTCCGCCGCGATGAGCTCGTTCTGCGTATGACCGCACAGGAAGGAAACGTCCGGAATGTCGAGATAGCCGTCCGGGATCGGCATGGTCTTTCTGTACCTGTCGACCGACAGGAAGGTCACGACCTTGTCGAACGGACCCTCGGTATAGAGCTGGACCTGCGAGTGCTGATCGGTGACGCCGAGGGATTTCACCGGTGTCTGACCGGCATAGATCTCGGTGCCGTCGTTGCCCACGCGCTTGCCGAGCGATTCCGCCCAGAGCTGCGCATACCAATCCGAAATGTACTTCAGCGAATCCGCGTACGGCATGAGCACGTGGATGTTCGCGCCGCGCTTCATCGCCGCCACCTGCAGCGCCGCCATCAGGTACGCCGGGTTCTCGAAGATACTGTCGTTCTGCGTGATCTCGTCCATGAAGGCAGCGCCTTTGAGCAGCATGCGGATGTCGATCCCGCAGACCGCAGCCGCCAGAAGTCCCACCGGGCAGAGCTCGGAGAAGCGTCCGCCGACGCCGTCCGGCACATAGAACGTGGTGAGGTTTTCGCGCTTTGCGATCTTGATGAGGTTGCCCTTGACATGATCTGTCGTTGCAATAAGATGCGTGGAGATGTCGTCGCCGAGCGTCTTATGCAGCAGATCGGTCACGATCAGAAGCTGCGACATCGTTTCCGACGTGCTGCCGGATTTGGTGATGACGTTGAAGCAGGTCCTGTTCACATCGATCACGTCCAGAAGCGCGTTCATGCGCTCGGGATCGATGTTGTCCTCGACGAACAGCCGCGGGCCGCCGCGCTTTTCCTTGGGCAGGTCGTTGTAGTGCAGATGCGAAAGCGCCTGCTGCACCGCGATCGGACCCAGCGCGCTGCCGCCGATGCCGAGCACGACAAAGTTGTCGAACTTTGCGCGCACATCCGCCGCAACCGCTTCGATCTCATTCACGATCTCGTCCTGGTTGTGCGGGAGCTCGCGCCACTTCATCTGTCCGCGCTTTTCCTTCATTGCCTTTGCCGCCGCCTCGAGCGGAAGCGCAAGGAGCTCGTCCTTTGTGAGTCCGCGCGGACCGAGCGTTTCCTGCATCATGTTATTGTAATCCACCGTGATCCGCATCGCTTCGCGATCGAACGCCTTCTGTTCCATATCCATGCCTCCTTATGAATTGATGATATGATCCAACGCGTGATACGCGCCTTTGAGTTCTTCTTTGTCGCGATACATATCGCTGTACGCCTCCAGGAGCACCGCCCCCGAAAAGCCCTTCTTTTGCAGCGCGTCGACGAGTCCTTTGAAATCGTACCCGCCGCGCGGCGGCAGGCAGTAGCGCGGTTTGCCGCCCGAAAAATCGCAGTCGCACGCGTGCACCGCAAGAATGTATTCGCCGAGCGCGTCGACGAACGCCGTCGGATCGACGCCCGCGCGGATCGACTGCTTGATGTCCAACGTGTGATAGAGCGGGCGCGTGATCAGCGAATGGATCGTCTGTCCCACCTCCGGCGTCGGCATGATGCTGTAGCTGACGTTTTCGAGCGTCAGGTGCAGTCCGTGATCCTCCGCCATGTCGGAGAGCGTATCGAAGATCGGCGCAAGGCGCGTAAGCTGCAGGTTCTTCGCAACGCCGTTCAGCACCACCGGACCGTGCATTACGTAATGATCCGCGCCGAGGCGCTCGGCCGCTTTGAGAACGAGCTCATACGCCTTCATTGCGTCCGCGCGCTGCCGCGGATGCGGCGTGAACAGGAGCGGTTCGTACTGCAGACTCATCGGATGTACGCCGATCACGCGGATCCCGGCGTCCTCCGTCTCCTTTGCAAGACGGTCGACGAACGCCGGATCGTATTCGCACCAGCTGTTCAGATAATACTCGGCGTTTTGTACGCCCCATTGCCGGAACAGCGCCGGCGCGTCCTCCAGCATCAGCGTATCGAAAAAGCTTGCCGTTGAGATCCCTGTGATAACCATTCTGCCCTCCATACCGATTGTACCATTTTTTTGTCAAGATAGGAAGCCCAAAATAGTTTTTGGTTTGCAGAATTATTTTTCTGCACCGTCGTTTTTCTGTTTACAAACGGAAGAAAACCATGTATTATGTATAAGACGAGTTATGCGGTTTTCTCATAACAAAAAGATGAATAAGGAGATTTCATATGATCGATCTTACCATGAATCGCGAAAATCTCAGCCGTTCGATCGAACGTGCACGCGAAAAGAACATCATCATCCCCACCTTTGCACAGATGGAGGACCCGACGAAGATCCCCGAAAAGATTCAGGACAAGCTGACCAAAGTCGGTCTTTGGGACGTGAATCCTCTGAACCTCTTCCGCATCACGTGGAAGAACAACCCCGTGGAGAAGGGGGGCGACGGCAAGTTCGGCGGCGTCAACTATATCGAGCTTCCCTCCTCGCTGACCGGCGTCAAGGCGCGCATTGTGCTGCTGACCGGCAAGTGGTTCCCCACCGGCTGCCATAAGGTCGGCGCGTCGTTCGGCTGCCTCGTGCCGCGGCTCGTGACGGGTCAGTTCGATCCCACCTACCACCATGCGGTCTGGCCGTCCACCGGCAACTACTGCCGCGGCGGCGCGTTCAACTCGAAGCTTCTTGCCTGCGATTCCGTGGCGATCCTGCCGGCGGAGATGTCCAAGGAGCGCTTTGAATGGCTTTCGAAGATCGCGGGTCAGGTCATTGCGACGCCGGGCTGCGAGTCCAACGTCAAGGAGATCTTCGATAAGACCTGGGAGCTCAGAAAAGATCCTTCCATGATGATCTTCAACCAGTTCGAGGAGATGGGCAATCCGCTCTGGCATTACAACGTAACGGGCCGCGCGATCTATGAGGTCGTGGAGAGCCTGCTCGGCAAGGATGACCGCTTTGCGGGCGCGGCGTTCACCAGCGGCTCCGCGGGCACGATGAGCGCGGGCGATTTCCTGAAGGAGAAGTTCCCGGAATCCAAGCTTGCCGTCGGCGAGGCGCTGCAGTGCCCGACGCTGCTGAATAACGGCTTCGGCGGTCACCGCATCGAGGGCATCGGCGACAAGCACGTGCCGTGGATTCACAACGTCAAGAACACCGATATGGTCATTGCGATCGACGACGAGGACAGCCAGAAGCTCCTCCGCCTCTTCAACGATCCGGTAGGTCTCAAGTACCTGCACGAGATCGTCGGCGTGCCGCAGGAGACCGTCGATCAGCTCTCTCTGCTCGGCATCTCCGGCATTGCAAACCTGCTGTGCTGCATCAAGATGGCGAAGTACTACGAGCTCGACGAGCACGATATCCTTGCAACCGTCGGCACCGACTCCGCCGTGATGTATCAGAGCCGCATCCGCGAGCTCGAGGAGGAGAACGGCGCGTACACCGAAGCGATGGCTGCCGCAGATTGGGCGGAGCATCTCCACGGTCTGCGCACCGACACAATGGAAGAGCTTACCTACGCAACGAGAAAGCGCGTCCACAACCTCAAATACTACACCTGGGTCGAGCAGCAGGGCAAGGACGTACACGAGCTCAACGCGCAGTGGTACGACAAGCATTACTGGACCGACATGCACGCGCAGGTCGACGAGATCGACGAGCTCATCAACGAGTTCAACGAAGCGACCGGGCTTCTCCGGAATCTGTAAGAAACGGTAATAACACAGGGCAGCCGAATCGGCTGCCCTGTGTTTTGCGATCTGTTTTTCAAGCGTTCTGCTGTTCCTCGAGACGCGCGCGTTCGCGTTCGAACTGCAGGGTGTACAGCGAGTAATATCTGCCTTTTTTTTGGAGCAGTTCCTGATGCGTCCCCTGCTCGATGATCTCGCCGCGCCGCAGGACGATGATGTTGTCTGCGTGCTGGATCGTGGAAAGCCGGTGCGCCACGATGAGCATCGTGCCGATGTTCATCATTTTTTCCAGGGAATCCTGAATGAGCACTTCGGTCTCCGTGTCGATGTTTGCGGTCGCCTCGTCGAGGATCATGACCGCCGGCTTATGGATGATCGTCCGCGCAAAGCTCAGCAGCTGCCGCTGTCCCGCGGAGAAATTGTTGCCGCGCTCGCGCACGATCTCGTCCAGTCCGTTGTCGAGCCGGTCGATGAAATGATCCGCGTTGACATAGCGGCACGCCTCCATGATCTTCCCGTCGTCGATGCCTTCCAGTCCCAGAAGGATGTTGCTGCGGATCGTGCCCGAGAACAGGAACACGTCCTGCAGCATCTGCCCGAAATGCCTGCGCAGCGAGGACATCTTGATCTTTCGGATGTCGATCCCGTCGATCAGGATCTCGCCCTTCTGGAATTCATAGTTGCGGCAGATCAGCGAAAGGATCGTCGTTTTGCCGGAGCCGGTCGCGCCGACGAACGCCACGGTCTCGTTCGGGCTCACATGGAAGGAAACGTCCTTCAGCACCCATTCGTCCGGAATATAGCTGAACCAAACGTGCCGGAACTCGATCTCGCCGCGGACCTCCTTGAGTTCGATGGCGTCGGGCGCGTCCGAAAGCGCGGGCTCGATGTCCATGATCGTAAAGACCTTCTCGGCGCTTGCAAACGCCGACTGCAGCCAGTTGAACTGCTCCGCAAGGTTCTGGATCGGGTTATAGAACTTGTTGATGTACATGTAGAAGCTGACGATCGTGCCGACCTCCAGCGTCTGTCCGAGAAACACCGTGCCGTCGAGGTAACCTTTGCCGCCCAGGAAGAACAGGCACAGCACGGAGCTGATATACAGCATATAGACGAGCGGGCGGAAGATCCCGAACACCAGGATCTGATCGCGCTTCGCTTTGCCGAGCCCCTTGCTCTTCTCCGTGAAATCACGCAGCTTTTCTTTTTCGCGGTTGAAGATCTGCGTGATCTTGATGCCGGACAGATTTTCCGAAAGATACGTGTTGATGTCCGTCGTGCGGTCCTTCACGCGGCGGTACGCCCGGCGCGCGAACTTGCGGAAAATCATTGTGAACAGCACGATGAACGGTACGAAGCACAGCACCATCAGCGTCAGTTCGTAGTTCAATGCGATCATGGCGGCAAATACGCCGACGATGACGAAAATGTTCTTCACAAGATTGACCAACAGCGACGTGAACATCAGCGAAATCGCATTCGTGTCGTTCGTGACGCGCGTGACGAGCTTGCCGACCGGCATGGAATTCATCTGTTCGTGCGAGAGCGATTCGATATGCGTGAACAGGTCCTCACGCATGACGGAGATGATCCGCTGCCCCACCTTCTGAAGCACGATCGCCTGCACGTAGGTACAGACCATCGACACGATCAGAATGCCTGCATAGGTCGCGACCAGCGCAAACAGCCGCTTCAGCTCGAAATCCGCACGGATGAGATCCGTGATTCTGCCGATCAGCAGCGGGGAAATAACGTCGTACGCGATGCCGATCAGAACGATGATCCCGACGAAAACGAACTTGCCCGCGTACGGCTTTGCGTATCGCATGAGGCGTCTGACGATCTCGCCGTCCTTCATATGACGGTCAAAGCCGATCGCCTGTTTTTTGTCCTTGATCATGGCGAACGCCACGATGAGGATGACGGAGATCAGTCCGATGATGCCGCCTGCAAGAAGCAAAGGATAATAATCATGCATCTTCGTCACCTCCTCACGCGTTTGCGGCTTCTTCCAGCCGCTGCAGTTCGACCATGTGCGCATAAGCCGGACACGTTTCCATCAGCTCGTCATGACTGCCGACCGCCTTTACGCGGCCGTCTTCCAGGAAGATCAGCTTATCGAGATCGCGTACCGTCGAGATGCGGTGCGCGATCAGGATCGTCGTCCTGCCCTTGCGGCATTCTTTGAGATTCTGCAGGATGACCTTTTCGGTGTCGGTATCGACCGCCGAAACGGAGTCGTCCATGATCAGGATCGGCGCGTTCTTCATCAGTGCGCGCGCAATGGAGATGCGCTGCTTCTGACCGCCGGAAACCGTGACGCCGCGTTCGCCGAGGACCGTGGTGTAGCCGTCGCGGAAATCGACGATATTATCGTGCACGTCCGAAAGCGAGGCGGCATTTTCGACCGCTTCCTCGTTCAGTTCGTCATAAGCAAAATTGATGTTGTTTGCGATCGTGTCCGAGAACAGGAAATTGTCCTGCGGCACATACGCGCAAGCTTCGCGCACCGAACGGATCGACGCGTCCGTCACGTCGTGCCCGTCGATGAACAGCGTCCCCTTGGGCACGTTATAGGTCCTGAGGATCAGATCGACGAGCGTCGTCTTGCCCGCGCCGGTCTTGCCGATCAGCCCGACGCTTTCGCCCGCCTCGATCGTGAACGTTACGTCCTCGAGCGCGTTGAATTCGCCGTCGGGATAACGGAAGGAAAGATGCTTGAATTCGATCTTGCCCCGAACGCTTTCAAGCTCCTCCGCCCCCGGTTCGTCGTGCACCGTGATCTCCGCCTCCAAAAGTTCCGCAATGCGCTTCATGGATGCTTTGCCGCGCGCTGATTTTTCGATCAGCATGGACACCGCCATGACCGGCCAGACGACCGATTGGAAGTAAGCGATGTATTCCACAAGCTGTCCTGCGTTGAACCGATCCTTGTAGACAAGATAGCCGCCGTAGCCGAGGATGACGCAGATGACCGTTTCCACCAGCAGTACGATCAAAACGTGCATCAGCGTCGAGATGCGCGTATAATCGACGTTCGTGTCTTCGTTTTCGACGTTGAGCTTTTTGAACGACATCAGCTCGTGAAGCTCCTTCACGAACGCCTTGATCACCGCAAAGCCGGAAAAGCTCTCCTGCGCAAAATCGGAAAGGTTCGAAAACGCGCGCTGACGGACCTCCCACTTCTTCATCATCGCCTTGCCCATCAGCACGCCGATCATCAGGATCAGCCCCAGCGGGATCAGCGTCAGAAGCGTCAGCCGCACGTCCATGCGCCACATCTTGACGAACGCAAGCGCGCCCAGAAACAGCGCGTCGAACAGCATCAGAAGCCCGTCGCCGAAGCATTCCTGGATCGTATCGAGGTCGTTCGTGAACAGGCTCATCAGATTGCCGACTTTGTTGACCTGATAGTATTCGCGTGAAAGGTCCTTGCAATGATCGAACATCTTGATGCGGATGTCCGTTTCCACGCGGATCGCCGAGCCGAAGAAGCATACGCGCCAAAGGAACCGTCCGACGACCATAACGGCGATCACGTAAACGATGGGCAGGCAGATCCTGTCCAGCAAAAACGATGTGTCGAACGGCGTCATGACGCCTTGATACAGTACTTCTCCCTCGTTCAGTCCGTTGATCAGCATCCGGTAAAGCTCCGGAATGATCAGCTGCACATAATCGACAAGGATCAGCGCAATCGCACCGAGCAAAAGAAGCGGCGCATATTTCAGATAGTATTTATTGATGTGTTTTCCGAAGATCAATTCTTCTTCCTCCCCTTGGGTGTTACCCCCCGGTCCCGTAGATATATTTATCATACCCCCTCTCTCCGAAAAATGCAAGACAGTTTTGTGTCCTGTGGAAACATTTTTATAAAATAATCACAAACAAGAAATCACAATGGATTTTCGTTTATTTTGCGGTGTTTACTCCTTTGAAAAGCCGGAGTGCAATATCGGTAATACAGATGCTCCGATCATGCAATTTCGAAAAAGCTGACAATCCGGAATTGACGAAACACGCAAAAACAGGTACAATATAGGATATGAGCGAGAATCTACACGAAGGGCACCGGGAACGCATCCGGGAACAGTATCGGAAACAGGGCATGAACGGCATGGCGGATCATGTCGTTTTGGAATACCTGCTCACCTATGTGATCCCCCGAAAGGACGTCAACGGGCTTGCACACCGGCTTCTGAACACATTCGGATCGCTGACCGGCGTTCTGGAAGCGGATCCCCAGCGTCTGTCCGCAATCGACGGCGTCGGCGAAAAGACCGCGCTCTTCCTGCATTCGCTCTATGATCTGCATCGCCGTCTGACGCTTGAAACTGCCGGTTCCCGCGGCGCGATGCGGCTTGAGAACCCGGAAAGCGCATGCCGGTACGCGCTTGCGCTCTCCATCGGCGACCGCTATGAAACGCTGCGCATCATCTGCCTCGATACGACTATGAAGGTGCTGCATACGGAAACGCTGCAGGTCGGAACGCTGTCGCACGTCAGCTTCGAGCCGCGCCGCGTGATCGAAACCGCTCTGACCCACAAGGCGCGGTATCTCATCCTGACGCACAATCACCCCTCCGGCGTCATCATTCCGTCCGCGGACGATATCGAGACCGCTAAGATGATCGAGGAGATCGGCTCGCGGCTGGAGATCGACGTGCGCGATCAGCTGATCCTCTCCAAAAACGCCGCGTACAGCTATCAGTACGACCGCGTGTTCCTGTACAGCACGCCCGCCGTCTGCAACGTGATGTCGCTCGAAGAATACAACCGGACGCTTTATCCGATTTCCGACAAAAGCCGTCGGTCCTGAAGGAGAAACCATGACGTACAAATGCAGCTGCCCGTCGCCGGATACGGCGAACTGGACCGTAATCCGGATCTCCGGAAGAGACTCCGTCGTCCGCTGCAGTGTCTGCGGACAGATCTGGCACACGACCGCATCGTATGCGGACAGCCTTCCCGAGCGGCAGGTCACGCAGTTCGAATGGAAACGGCTGATCAAAACCGCGGATTACCACAAGGGCGAGGATCCCGTCGAAGGCGAACCGGACGGATATCTGGATCCGGACTTCGAAAGCAGATTGAAGGAATGAGAAAGATGAAAAACCGGAAAGAACTGCTCAGAACAATCAAATACGTACTGGTATCCGCATCGGCAGGTCTCATCCAACTGGGTTCAAACGCTCTGCTGGAGTGGATTTTCGGTAAATCAACAGAGGGAGAACCGCTGCACGCAGTGTATTATGCGATCGCGCTGACTCTGTCCGTTATCTGGAATTGTACCATCAACAGGCGGTACACGTTCAAAAGCACGTCGAATCTCAAAACGGCGATTTTGCTCGCTCTGTTATTCTATGTTTTCTTCGGTCCGTTTTCCTATTGGTTCGATCATTATCTGACGGCAAAATGCGGTTGGCATTGGTTCTTTGCCACGGGTTTGAATATGCTGATCAATCTTGCTTTGGAATTCCCCTATCAACGCTTTTTCATCTTCCGCAATTCGATCGACACGAACGACCTTGCAAAGAAGGAACCCGCCGCGGAAGAATCCGAAGCCGAATAACGAAGAACAGCACCTGAAAACGGGTGCTGTTTTTATGTGTTACTGCTGATTGTGTCGGGCGATATACGCCTGTTTTTGCCGTTCGTCCTCCGCCTCCAAGGATTCTGCGTTGTGAACGCCGCCCAAAAACTCCAGATGATGCCGGAATTCGTGGCGCAGGATCCCGCGCAGCAGTTTCTTTGCCTCCTCCGCTTCCGCGTTCGGATAAACGCGATCGAACGAGCCTTTATAGAGAACGATCTGCCGGACGCCGGAATAGATCTTGTAATGCCCCATGATATAGAGATCGTTTCCCTTTGCGTAATCCGGGATCACATAGGCTTCGGACACGACGACGCCGCCGGAAAGCTCCCGGAAGAATTCCTCCGGCAGCTCGTCCAGAAGCTCCGATACGATCTGTTTGTATTCCTTGAGGGTGAGCATCGTCCCGTCCCTTTCTCTGCCGGATGACGTCCGGTCTTTCGGTTTGAGTGTAGTACGAATCCACGACGCTGTCAATGGTTTCGTTTCAGAGAAACAGAACACCCGTACGACGGTGGTAACGTGGTGCGTTCCGCTCACGCGCGAAACGCACATCGCTTTATCACGTCCGAAGGACACATCACGTTCCGCAGCAGCGGAACACATCGTTGAAAATAGCACTTGCCGAAGCAAGTGCTTTTTCTGGTGCGGGAAACAGGACTTGAACCTGCATGAAATTGCTTTCACACGGACCTGAACCGTGCGCGTCTGCCAATTCCGCCATTCCCGCGTATTGTGGTGGATGGGGATGGATTCGAACCATCGAAGTCTGTGACGGCAGATTTACAGTCTGCTCCCTTTGGCCGCTCGGGAACCCATCCACGTAATACCGATATCAAGTTGTCAATGTCGTGTTGGAGCCGGCGATCGGAGTCGAACCAACAACCTACTGATTACAAATCAGTTGCTCTGCCATTGAGCTACGCCGGCAGAAAAAGTGGCGACCCGAAGGGGGCTCGAACCCCTGACCTCCAGCGTGACAGGCTGGCATTCTAACCAACTGAACTACCGGGCCACTCCTTGGTGGGCCTTCAGGGACTTGAACCCCGGACCAATCGGTTATGAGCCGACCGCTCTGACCAACTGAGCTAAAGGCCCTTGTTTCCTGAAGGAAAATGGTGATCCCGAGGAGATTCGAACTCCTGTAGCCGCCGTGAAAGGGCGGTGTCTTAACCACTTGACCACGGGACCACGCATTAAGCCGTTTTGGTCGGGGTGAGAGGATTTGAACCTCCGGCCCCATGCTCCCAAAGCACGTGCGCTACCGGACTGCGCTACACCCCGAACTTCACACGAACTTCAAACGGCTTGAATAGAATACTACATTCCGGATAAAAAGTCAACACATTTTTTTGTTTTTCTGAAATTATTTTATCAGTTGAAAATGTTGAAGAATTTCGCGATCGGCGCAAGGACGTCGTTCAGCCGCTGAATACCGTTGTTCAGATCTTCGAAGTTGACGCTGTTGATGTGCTGCATGGCGTCGTCCGCATTCTTCACCAGCGAGCCGAGATCCGCCGTCGCATCCTTGACCTGCTGCAGCGTTTCTTCACCGAGCTCCGCAACATCCTGGATCGAATTGCCGAGCTTTTCGAGATCGACCTTCGTGACCTGCTCCGCGATCGTGTTGATATTGTTCACGGTTTTGATCGCCGCTTCGGACACGGTATTGACCTTGTGCACAACCGTTCCCACGTTGACGAGGACCACGATCAGCGCAATGATCAGAAGCGCCAGCCCTGCGATCGAGCATATCATCCGGATCCGGTTGATGCGCAGATTCTTTTTCTCGTAACCGCGCATCTCCTCAAACATTTGTCTCATCTCTGCATTGCTGTCGGGTACGGTGATCGGATTCGTTTCCATGATTTTTCTCCTTTTATGCTCAGATTTGGTCTGCGGGGGAAGGTTCCCTCCCCCGCGTCTGTTCAGTTCAGATCCGCGCGGCGTTCCTGAAGACGCGCAAGCATCTCCTTCGCCGCTTCGAGCTTTCTGCGCTCCTCGTTGACGACGGCTTCCGGCGCTCTCGAAACGAACTTCTCGTTTGAGAGCTTGCCCTCTGCGCGCGCGACCTCGCCTTTCATGCGCTCGATCTCCTTGTCGATCCTTGCGCGTTCCTCGTCGAGATCGACGAGCGACGCCAGCGGGATATACGCCTCCGCGCCGCTGCACACCAGATGCACGTCGGTCTTCTGCACGTCGCCGCGCTCCGCCGTGATCCCGATGCTCTCCGCGCCGATCAGCTTTTCAAGCAGCTTTTCGACCGGACCGAAGGCTTTGGGATCGGGCACAACGAGCTTTGCTTTGATCTTCATGCCCATCGGCACCTTGCGCTCCGCGCGCACGTTGCGGATCGCGCGGACCACATCCTTCAGCGTTTCGGTGCACGCTTCCTCCGCCTCAAACCGCAGCGTTTCCGGTGCTTTCGGCCAATCGCAGAGCATGATCGTCTCCTCGTGACCGGGCAGGCGCTGGTACAGTTCCTCCGTGATGAACGGCATGAACGGATGCAGCAGCTTCATGGACGTCGACAGCACGTACAGCAGCACCGAGGACACACGCGCCTTTTCCGCCGCGTCGTCGCTGTACAGAGAAGGCTTCGAAAGCTCGATGTACCAGTCGCACAGCGTGCCCCAGATGAAGTCGTAGATCTTCTCCGCCGCGAGGTTCAGCTCGTACGCTTCGAGGTTCGCGGTAACGTCGCGGATCGTGCGGTCGAGCTGCGCAAGGATCCACTTGTCGACGATCGACAGTGCCTTCTCGTCGAACTCCGGCTTCGTGTTTTCATCGATGTTCATCAGCACGAAGCGCGCCGCGTTATAGACCTTGTTGCAGAAGTTCCGTGCCGCCTCCACCTTTTCGGTGTAGAAGCGCATATCGTTGCCCGCCGCGTTGCCGGTGACGAGCGAAAACCGCAGCGAATCGGCGCCGTAGTTTTCGATGATGTCCAAAGGATCGATGCCGTTGCCGAGCGACTTGCTCATCTTCCGTCCGAGACCGTCGCGCACAAGACCGTGGACGTAGACCGTCTTGAACGGCTCCTCCTTCATGACCTCCGCCGCAAACGTGATCATGCGGGAGATCCAGAACGTGATGATGTCGTAGCCCGTCACGAGCGTGTCGGTCGGATAGAAGTACTTCAGCTCCTCCGTCTCCTCCGGCCAGCCGAGCGTGGAGAACGGCCAGAGTCCGGACGAGAACCAGGTGTCGAGCACGTCTTCATCCTGCCGGAGCTTGCCGCCGCACACCGGACATTTTTCCGGCGCGGTCTCCTCGCAGAACATGCCGCCGCAATCGTCGCAGTAGTAGACCGGGATGCGGTGCCCCCACCACAGCTGACGCGAAATGCACCAGTCACGGATGTTTTCCATCCAATGATAGAAGTTCTTGTCGAACCGCTCGGGCACGAACTTGACCTTGCCGGAGCGCACCATATCGATCGCGGGACCGGCGAGCGGCTTCATATCCACGAACCACTGCTTCGAAACGATCGTCTCGATCGTCGTATGGCAGCGATAGCAGGTGCCGACGTTATGCGTGTAGTCCTCGATCTTCACGAGGTTGCCGCTGCTTTCAAGGTCCTTCACGATGTTCTTGCGGCACTCGAAGCGATCCTGTCCGCAGTACCTGCCGCCCTCCTCGTTGACGTGTCCGTCATCGGTGAACACGCGCAGCACGGGCAGATTGTGGCGCTTGCCGACCTCGAAGTCGTTCGGATCGTGCGCGGGCGTGATCTTCACCGCGCCGGTGCCGAATTCCATCTCGCAGTATTCGTCGCCGACGATCGGGATCTCGCGGTTCACGAGCGGCAGAATGACGGTCTTGCCGATGATGTCCTTGTAGCGCGGATCCTCGGGATGCACCGCGATGCCGGTGTCGCCGAGCATGGTCTCCGGGCGCGTGGTCGCAACGGTGATCGAATAGGACTTGTCCGGCGCGTCGTAGCGCACATGCCAGAGATGGCTGTCCTGGCTTTCGTATTCGACCTCGGCGTCCGACAGCGCGGTCTTGCACGCCGGGCACCAGTTGATGATGCGGTTTCCGCGATAGATCAATCCCTTGTCGTACAGGTTCTTGAACACGCGCACGACCGCGCGGTTGCATCCGTCGTCCATGGTGAAGCGCTCGCGCTCCCAATCGCAGGACGAGCCCATCTTGCGGAGCTGCTTAACGATCGTTCCGCCGTATTCGGCGCGCCACTCCCAGGCGCGCTTCAGGAACGCTTCGCGTCCGATGTCCTTTTTGCTCACGCCCTCCTTGGCGAGCGTTTCGACGATCTTGACCTCGGTCGCGATCGACGCGTGGTCCGTGCCCGGAAGCCACAGCGTTTCGAATCCGCACATACGCTTGTAGCGGATGATCGTGTCCTGCAGGGTGTTGTCCAGCGCGTGACCCATGTGCAGCTTGCCCGTGATATTGGGCGGCGGGATCACGATCGTGAACGGCGTTTTGTCGGGATTCGGCGCGGCATGGAAATAGCCGTTCCGTTCCCACTTCTCGTACCACGCATGCTCCACGCTTGCGGGGTCGTAGGTTTTCGGCATTTCGGTGTTCATTTTCTTACTCCTTCAAAAAAATACGCCCACTTCGTCAAAGGACGAAGTGAGCGTTCGCGGTACCACCTTTGTTAAACAGACGGATCTGTTTCTCTCTTGGCCGATAACGGGGCTTACCCGGGCACGGCTACTCGATTCGCCGCACCGACTCAAAAGCGACCTTCCGCGTTTTCGACCGACCGTTCTTTCAGCCTGGGAACGGATCTCTGACGGCTCAGACGCGTACTCCTCTTTTTCAAAGTCTTTTTATGCAGTTTACCACTTTTTTCGCGATTGTCAAGCGTTTATTGCGCTTTTGTCCAGGCTTCCATACGTTCGTTCAGCAGATCGAAGTAGCTCGGTCCCCAGTGCAGATACTCTTTGAAGAATTCTACATTGTCGCCTTGATGGAAACGGTTCGTCAGATCGAACAGCTCGCAGAAGCCGCCGGTGTACTTGAAGAAGTAGATCGGCATATCGATCGCAAGATCATACCAATCCTGCGCGTACGATCCGAGGTTCCACCGATCCAGATACGTTTCAATCTCTTCCACCGTCGCGCCCTGTCCGTTGACCTTCAGCGAAACGATCGTGACCAGAATATTGGCGAAGTACTCGTTCAGGAACGTGGCGATCGCCAGATCCGAACCGTATTTTTCGTTGATCTGCGCGATGTTCCACTCCGCGTTGGTCGACCACGATTCCGCGTATCCGTTCGTTTCGATCATCAGCTGGAACTTCGGGATCGTGCCGAGCGCGTATTGATAGGTGAACTGATACATATGCCCCGGGAAGCCCTCATGCGCGAGCGTGGACATGCTGTAATGCTCCTGATCCTTCGGGTTCGTGAGGATGATGTTGTGCTGATAATCGTCCAGCGCGGGCGTCATGTACGCCGCGGGGCTGAAGCTTTCCTGCAGCTCCTCCGGGATCTCGACGTACTCCACCTCGACCTCCGGCATCGGCGGCACGAGCTGCGGCATCAGGGATTTGAGATACGCTTCGTCGCCGGCAAGCGAGCCCGTCGTGATCTTCTTGTCGGATATCAGATCGTTATAGCATTTCATTGCCGATGAAATGAAGGTCGGATAGATCGTCTCGTTGCAGTGCTCAAGGAACGCGATCTCCTCTTCGACCGTGCGGTTGTTCGACGCCTCTGCCTTCATCTTCCAGCAGTAATAGTCGAACGCGTCTCCACCCTGCTCATATGCGCCGACGCGCGCGCGGCACTTCGGACGAAGCTCCTCCAGACCGTCGTGCAGAAGCTGATACGCCTCGACCCACGCGGTTCTCACGAGCTCGTCGTTCTGCGCGATATACGCCTCGCGCTGTTCCGCCGAAAGGTATTCCTGTTTCTCCATTGCCTCGCGGAACGTGCCGTGCAGATAGCTCGTTTCGCCGCTTTCCGCAACGGTCTTCAGATCGCCGAGGATCACGTCGAGCATCTTCTCGGTCATAAAGAACCCGCGGTTTGCGCGCTCCTGCTCAAAGGCAAGCACCTGTCCGAAATACCGCGGCGTATCCGCCATCAGCGCAAGATAGTTCTGGATGTCCTTTTCGTCCTTGAAGCTGTACAGACCGAAGAACAGCGGCATGTTCATATGCAGACCGACATACTCGTCGAGCGGCTCGTAATTATAGAACCAATCCTTCGATTCGATCTCCATGTCGAAATACCGGCAATAGGTATCGTATGCGAGCTGCAGCTGATCGGAAAGCAGGTTTCTGTCGATCGCTCTGAGCTTCTCGCGCCATACAACGCACTCTTCGACCCATTCGTTGTTCGCTTCTTCGGTAAAGTCGCCGAGCGTGACCGGGACCGACGCTTCGTCAATGCCGAAATCCGCGGGATTTGCGCAGTACTGATCGAGCGACGTGATATCGGAGGTCGCGCGATCCAAAAACAGCTCGTTGTCCAGCGCGAGGAACGCCGCTTCCGCCGCCTTCTGCTCTTCCGTTTTGGGCTGCTCCGGCTTCTTCGTGACGTCCGGTTTCTGCGGCGCAGGCGTCGTTGTCTCCGGTGTGGGCTCTGCTTCGATCACAGGCTCCGGAGTGATTTCTTTTCCGCCGTTGTTCAAAATGGAGCTGCAGCGCGTAAAGCGGTATACCAATCCGCAGCCGAGCGTGCCGAACAGCATCAGGCACGCAAGCAGCACAGCAATGACCCGTTTTGTTCTGTTCATTTTCATATTCTCCTTTGTATGATTCAGATGCAAAGAGAAGATTCCCTCTCTCTGCAGATATCTCCTGTTTATTATGACACCGCATGCGGCGAAAATGCTGCATGTCGTTTCAAAAAAACTTTACGATCCGACAAGCGCGGACGCCGATTCGGGGATCCGTCCGCAAAGCCGCACGAGCGCCGTCCTGAAATCCTCCGGCAGCGGCGCGGTAAACGTCATCGTCTCCCCCGTTTTCGGATGCGTGAACGTCAGCCGGTAGCCGTGCAGCGCCTGTCCGTTCAATCCGAGCTTCGGCGCGGCGGATCCGTAGACCTCGTCGCCGACGATCGGATGCTTGATGTACGCCATATGCACACGGATCTGGTGCGTGCGGCCCGTCTCGAGCGCAACGTCCAAAAGCGTCTCCGTGCCGAACCGTTCCAGCACGCGCCAGTGCGTCACGGCTCTCCGTCCGTCCTCCGTGACCGCCATGCGCTTGCGGTCGGTCTTATGCCTGCCGATCGGCGCGTCGACGGTGCCGCTGTCCTCCTTCAGATTCCCGTGCACGATGCAGAGATACTCGCGGTGCGCGGTGTGCAGGGCAAACTGCTTGGCAAGAGCTTCATGCGCGGCGTCGTTTTTCGCAACGACGAGCAGTCCGCTTGTCAGCCGGTCGATCCGGTGTACGATGCCGGGACGGATCGCTCCGCCCGCGTTCGAAAGCGAGCGGAAGCGGTACAGCAGCGCGTTGACGAGCGTGCCGGACGGATTCCCCGGCGCGGGATGCACGACCATGCCCTTCGGCTTGTTGATCACGGCAAGCTCGTCGTCCTCGTAAACGACGTCCAGTGGAATATCCTCCGGCTCCGGAAGCGCGTCCCCGTTCTCCTCCGGAACGCGCAGACGAATCGCGTCGCCCGGTCGGACCTCGGCGTTCGCCTTGCAGGGCTTGCCGTTTCGCTCGACCGCGCCGTCAGTGATCAGCTTTTTGATCTTCGATCGGGAAAGCTCGGTATTTGCGGCAAGATATGTGTCAATCCGCTTTTCCGCCGTCTCCGCGATCAGCAGGATCGTTTCCGTCCCCATGCGTTTCCTCCGCGTCTTCCGTTTGCTCGTCCTCCGGGATCAGCTCCTCAAAGCGCGACAGCTTGTTCTTTTTCCGTTCCTTCGCCGCCTTCTCCGCCTCCTCGCGCGTGGGCAAACGGAACAGGCTGCGAAACTCGTCCTCAAAGCATTCGAATACGCCGTATTTTTTGAAGAACGCTTCGAAGACCAACAGCGCGATCGCGATGCAGATCGCGGAATCCGCGACGTTGAAGATCGGAAAGTCGATGAACTTCGTGCAGATCATATCGCGCACATAGCCGAACGCGATGCGGTCGTACAGATTGCCGATCGAGCCGCCGATCAGAAGCCCCGCGATCAGGCGGGAAAGCTTCGGCAGCTTCTTGCCGGAACGAATGGTGAAGAACAGCAGCAGAAAGATGAAGACCGCGGTCAGCGCAAGCAGCAGCCGCGACGCCCACGGATTGCCGCTGCCGAGACCCCACAGCGCGGCGTCGTTCGGCGTGAAGCTCAGAACGATGAACGTTCCGTTACGCGGGATCGCATTCTGCTGCGCGACCGTTCCCTGTGCCAGAAACGATCGAAGCGCGCTGATATCGTACCACGACCCCGTGTAGCCGAGCGTGCCGACCACATGCGAGGACATGATCCAGTATTTCGAAAACTGGTCGAGAAAGAGCACGATCAGTGCCGTCCAGAAAATGAGCATTTAGTCCTCCGTTTTGATTGCGAGCGCCTCCGGATAGAGGTTCTCGTAGTTCTCCTGTGCCTGCAGAACGCGTTTCACGTAGTTCCGCGTTTCTTCATAAGGAATATAGGCGATCCGACCGCGGCTGTCAAGTCCGTATTCGGACAGCCACAGCGCCGCCTTGTTCGGTCCCGCATTGTATGCGGCGAGCGCAACCGCCTTGTTGCCGTCGAACCGGTCGAGCTGCTGACGGAGATAGAAGCATCCGTAGCGGATCGAGGTGTCCGGATCGAAGAGATTGTCGACCGCGTACGGTTCGCCGAGCGCTTCGGCGATCTCCGCGCCGGTCTCCGGCATGATCTGCATCAGGCCCCTCGCTCCCGCGCGGCTGACCGCGTCGGATTTATACTTGCTCTCGACGCAGATGACGCCCGCGACAAACGATGGTTCGAGATCGTATTCGGCGCTGTATTTCAAAATCAGCTCGGTATACTTCAGTTGAAACCGCGAGCGCATCACTGAAGGCAGGATCCAGAACACCGTGACCGCCGTCAGGATCAGACAGAACGCGACCATGGCAAGCACGATCAGCGCCGTCTTCTGCTGTTTGCTCATGCGCGGCGTGTTTTCAGCCGTTTCATTCATAAAAGTTCCTCCAATATGGTTCCGATCAGCGTGTCCGCTTCGGCGTAAAACGCGTCGAGCGTCCCCTCGTTGCGGATCGTGTAGGTTGCAAGCGCGGCGCGCGTTTCGTCGGTGATCTGCGCACGGATGCGCGCGCGAATCTGTTCTTCGTTTGCGCCGTCCCGCCGCATCGCCCGTGCAACGCGGATCTCTTCCCCGCACAGAACGGCGACCGTGCACGCGCAGTATGCGTCGACGCCGCTCTCAAACAGCAGCGGCACGTCCCACGCGACGAACGGCGAATCGCTCTCCCCGCTCCGCTTCAGCATTTCCCGGATCACGAACGGATGCACGATGCCGTTCAGCGCGTCGCGCGCGTAGCTGTCCGCGAAGACCTTTGCCGCTATATACGCGCGGTCGAGCGTTCCGTCCGGCTTTTTCGCCTCGTTTCCGAACAGCTCGACCACTGCCGGGAAGCAGTCCGAAGCGGGCGTCAGCGCAAAGCGCGAGATCTCGTCCGCATCGATCACCGGAACGCCGTGCGCAAGGAAGCAGTTCGCAAGCGTGCTCTTTCCGGAACCGATGCCGCCGGTGATGCCGATGATGCGCGTCATTTTGTTTCAAACCAGCTTTCTCCGCATTTTGCCTCGGCAACGAGCCGTACGGAAAAGTCCGCAACGCCCTCCATCGCCTGCTGCATCAGCCGCTCCACGCGTTCCGCTTCTTCCCGCGGGGTGTCGACGATCAGCTCGTCGTGGATCTGCAGCACCAGTCTCGCCTTGAATCCGCCGTCTCTCAGCGCGCGGTCGACCCGCACCATCGCGATCTTGATGACGTCCGCGGCGGTGCCCTGGATCGGCATGTTCATAGCGACGCGCTCGCCGAACTGCCGGACATTGTAGTTGCTTGCGGAAAGTTCCGGCAGCGGACGCTTGCGCCCGAACAGGGTCTCCGCGCAGCCGCGCTCCTTTGCGCGGGCGACGCTCTCCTTAAGATATGCCTGCACCTTCGGATAGCGCTCGAAATACTTGCGGATATAGCCCGCCGCCGTCGGGACCGACACGCCGAGATTGCGCGCAAGCCCGAAATCGGAAATGCCGTAGACGATGCCGAAGTTGACCGCCTTCGCCGCGCTTCGGAGCTCCGACGTGACGTTTTCGAGCGGTACGTGAAAGACCTCCGCCGCGGTGCGGGCGTGGATGTCCTCGCCGCTGTTGAACGCCGCGATAAAGCTCTCGTCGCCGCTGATGTGCGCAAGCAGCCGAAGCTCGATCTGCGAATAGTCCGCGCCGACCAGCACGTTCCCCTCGCTCGGGATGAACGCCTTGCGGATCTCCCTGCCCTCCGGCGTGCGGACCGGAATGTTCTGCAGGTTCGGTTCGGTGCTGGAAATGCGTCCGGTCGCCGTCACGCACTGCATGAACCGCGAATGGATGCGTCCGTTGGCGTCGCGCTGTTTCAGCAGTCCTTCGACGAACGTGCTGTCGAGCTTCATCAGAAAGCGGTACTGCAGCACGTCGCCCACGATCGGATGCAGCGGCGCGATCGCTTCCAGCGTGTCGGCGTCGGTCGAAAAGCCCGTTTTCGTCTTTTTGCCGGACGGCAGACCGAGCTTTTCAAAGAGGATCCTGCCGAGCTGTTTGGTGGAAAGAATGTTGAACCGTTCCCCCGCCGCGTCATAGATGCGGGCTTCGAGCGTGCCCGCCGCTTCGGAAAAGCGCGTGTGCAATTCCGAGAGAACGGCTTCGTCGGTCATAAAGCCGATCTCCTCCATGCCGTACAGCACGTTCAAAAGCGGAAGCTCCACGTCGTGTTCAAGGGATGCGAGCCCGTTTTCTTCGATCGCGCGCTCCATGCGCGGGTAAAGCGCGAACAGATGCGCCGGGCTTGCCTTCTCAGTCTTCAGCCATGCGCGGCACAGCGTTTCGTAGTTTTCGACGGGACGATTGCTCTGCAGAAGATAATCCGAAAGCATCGCGTCGAACCGCAGCGTCGGGAGCGCGTCTGCCGAAAAACCGCAGCGATGGAACACCGTCTTTGCGTCGAAGGCGAGCATCAGCTTTTTGTGCGAACGGATGAACGCGCCGAGCATACGGTATGCCTCGTTCTCGTCCATGCAAGCGTCGAACAGCGTTTCGCCCGCCGTCAGCACGTAGGCACGATCCGCCGATCCTGCAAACGACAGCGACGGAAACGCGGTCACGGCGATCGCTTCGCAATCCCGCAGCGCGTCGAGTGCCTTCTGCATACCCTCGGGATCGGTGACCGGGACCGTTTCGACCTCCGGAACCGCGTCGTCCTGCTTCGGCGGTTCCCCGCCGGGCAGCCTGTCGGCAATGCTGTTCAGTTCAAGCTCGTAGAGCCGCTGCTTTGCGCCGCCCGTCTTTTCGAAATCGAACGCGCAGTCGTCAAGCGATTCGGCAACCGGCGCGTCGGTCGCGATCGTGCCGAGCCAGTAGGAAAAGCGCGCGTTTTCGGCTTCCGCGGCAAGCCGTTCGCCGAGCTTGCCCTTGACCTCGCCCGCATGCGAAAGCACGCTCTCGAGATCGCCGTATTCGGACAGCAGCTTCAGTGCGGTCTTTTCGCCGACGCCCGCAACGCCCGGGATGTGATCCGAGCTGTCGCCCATCAGTGCCTTAAGATCGCGCATGCGGTCCGGCGTCAGCCCGTACTTTTCAAGAAGCGCCGCCGCGTCGACGATCGAATTGTCCTTGGTATAGTAAATTTTTGTGCGGTCGGTGATCAGCTGGAACGAATCGCGGTCGCCGGTCGCGATCAGCGTGTCCATGCCCGCCGCCTCGGCTTTTCGCGCAAAGGTGCCGAGGATGTCGTCGCCCTCGAATCCGGGACATTCGATGACCGCCACGCCCATGCTTCGTAAAAGCTCGCGCACGACGGGCATCTGCTTTCTGAGGTCCTCGTCCGCGGGCTTGCGTCCGAGCTTATAATCCGGATATTTCTCGTGGCGGAACGTCGGCTGATGCACGTCGAACGCGACGAGCACGTGGCTCGGCTCCTGCTTCAGAAGCTCCAGAAGCTTGGTAAAGAAACCCTTCAGCGCGCCGGTGGGAAACCCGTCGCGCGTGGTGAGGTTCGCTTTGAAAAAGGCGTGGTACGCCTGAAACAGAAGGCTGTTTCCGTCAATCGCCAGCAGCAGTCGGTTCATGATTCCTCTTTCCGAAACGGCACGCCCGAACCGGGTGCGCCGTCTTCCTTCGATCAGTTTTTATAATTCCGTTACGCGCGGACGACGTCGTACACCATCGGGCGGTAGTCCGGCTTTGCGTCGGAATACTCGAACGCGCTGTGGAACATTTCAAGCGCGGCGTTCAGCTTGGTCTCGTCGTTCACGTACATCACGCACAGCGGTTCGTCGGCGCGGATAAAATCGCCGAGACGCTTCTTCATGACGAGTCCGACCGCCGGGTCGATGCTCTCCTCCTTCGTGGCGCGGCCCGCGCCGAGGATCTGCGCCGCGGTGCCGATGCGCTCCGCGTTCATCGAGGAGATATAGCCCGCGCGCTTCGGATAAACGTTCAGGACCGTCTTTACTTTGCAGAGCTCGTCGATGCGGTCGAGCCCGATATAGGACGCGTCGCCGCCCTCCGCCGCGATCATCTCGCGCAGCTTCCTGAGCCCCGCGCCGGAATGCAGCGCGGATTCGAGCTTTTCGCGCGCTTCGACTTCGGTTGCCGCAAGCTTGGACAGGCGCATCATGTGAACGCCCAGCAGCATGCAGACTTCATACAGCGGATCGCCGGCGGGGATCTTTTCGGAAAGCAGCTCGACCGCCTCGCGCACCTCGAGCGCGTTGCCGACCGCAAGACCCAGCGGCTGATTCATGTCGGTGATGACCGCCACGCACTCGCGTCCGACGAGCTTGCCGATGGAAACCATCAGATGCGCAAGCTTTTCGGCTTCGTCGACCGTGGTCATGAACGCGCCGGTGCCGGTCTTGACGTCGAGCACGATCGCGTCGGTGCCCGCCGCAAGCTTCTTGGACATGATGCTCGAAGCGATCAGCGGGATGCTGCGCACGGTCGCCGTGACGTCGCGCAGGGCGTACATCTTTTTGTCGGCGGGAACAAGGTTGCCGGTCTGTCCGATGACCGCGACGCCGATGTCGTTCACGATCTCCTTGAACCGCTCCATCGGCTGCTCGATGCAGACGCCGGGGATCGATTCGAGCTTGTCGAGCGTGCCGCCCGTGTGCCCGAGCCCTCTGCCGCTCATCTTTGCCACCGTGCCGCCGCAAGCCGCAACGAGCGGCGCGATCACGAGCGTCGTCGTGTCGCCCACGCCGCCGGTGGAATGCTTGTCGACCTTCACGCCGCGCAGGTCGGAAAGATCCACGACCTCGCCGGAATGCATCATCGCCATCGTGAGATCCGCAGTCTCGCGGTTGGTCATGCCGTTGAACACGACCGCCATCTGGAACGCGGACATCTGATAATCCGGAATGGAGCCGTCCGTGAAGCCGTTGACGATATAGCGGATCTCGTCGCCGGAAAGCGTTCCGCCGTTTACCTTCTTTTCAATCAGATCGACCATGCGCATGCGATTTGTCCTCCTTCAAGCAGATATTTGATTATATCATATTGCCCTGATATTGGCAACGTCTTTTCCGATCATCGGCAGTACCGTGTGCACAAACGCGCGCACCGCGGCGTCCGCATACGGCTCGTCGGAAAGCGGGCACGTCACGATGCCCTTGAGCGCCGCATGCTCGCGCAGAAACGCTTCCGTGTCGAGGTCGGCGTTTCCGACGAACAAACAGCCCGGTCTGTCCCCTTCGAAGAGACGTTCGAGGACCGCCGCAGGCGCTTTGCGCAGACGAATGCTCTGCGCGTCGAACGCGCCTCCTCCGGCGATCACGAAATCCGCGTCGCGCATCGCAAAGCCGAAGCCGATGCGCTCGAGGATCCGATCCGCGCCGCTTACGGGCTTCCCGCCGATCGCGGCAAGCGCAAAGCCGAGCCCGCCGCTGCCCGGTGCGTCCGGATCGACGCCGAGCAGCCGTGCAAGCCGCTCCGTTTCGGGATCCGCCGTCTCGTTCCGCTCCGACGCCGTGCCGACGTCGGCAAGGACCGTAAGCTCCGTATGCGCGATCCGCGGATCCAGTTCGCTGAAATCGATCTGTTCGATCGCGGCAAGGTTTTCCGGACACGGCGCAACGGGTGCTCCGTCCCGATCGAAGAACCGGACGCCGAGCGCGGAAAGCGCGCCGAGCCCGAGATCTTCCGTCACGGTATCGCCGACGCCGATCCAGATCTTCCGATAACCGAGGTCCAGCGTCTTTTTGATCAGCATGCCGACGGCAAAGCTCGACCGTTTTTCGATCGGCGGCGTCTGTTCGCCGATCCGTGCGGCGCCTGCCGCATCCGCGGCTTCGATCACCGCGATCGGTCCGGGGATCACGCCGACCGTCATGTTCACGCGTTCGCCGTTCAGGTCCTCGCAGACGACGGATTCATGCCGCCCGCCGGTCCCCGCGATCAGCGCGCGCACCGTTCCTTCGCCGCCGTCCGCAACGGGCATTCTGCGCACGCACAGTCCGTGCTCCGCAGCCGCCGTACCGAGGATCCGCGTCAGCGTTTCCGCATTGCAGATTCCCTGCATCGAATCCGGCGCAAGCAGAAGCGTCCAGCCGGAAGCCGGCTGCATCGGCTCGATCGGCTCCGTCGGCAGGAACGCCGCGCCCTGTTCGTTCGGAACGATCTTCCCCGCCGCGTCGATCTCCGCAAGGATCGGATACGGGCCGAAGCTTTCGAGGTGGTTCGCCTGCACGAGCGGGTCCACGAGGCACAGCCGCGTCATCAGCCCGTCGAGCGCGTGCATCGTTTTGCCAGCCGCGCGGGATTGCTTGATCCCGACGTAACAGACGATGCAGGTATAGACCGGGCTCTGCGCGATCGGATCGAACGATTCGCACGCTTCATACAGTCCGGTGCCGCAGGGGTCCGAAGCATACGCCGCCGAAAGCGCGATCCGCCAGCAGGCACGGCGCGTTTCTTCGGAAAAATCGGAAACGGGAAACCGCATCCCGATCGGAAAATAATGCCAGATCATACCTCTTCCTCCGTTTCTAAGCCGGAAAGGACGTTCTCCGCCTGTTCCAGCCGGTCGTAAAGCGTTGTCTCCTCCGCCTCGAGCGACGAGACGGTCTCATATAATTGCTGCATCCGACGGTAATCGTTCCCCGCCTGCGCGTCCGAAAGCTCCCGCTCCGCCTGACGCTTCGCGGTCTCGTTCTCCTCGATCAGCCGTTCGATGCGGTGGATCTCCTGCTTTGCCTTTGCGCGAAGCTGTTTCGCTTCCCTGCGCCGGAAATACAGATTGTCCCGCTCCGCGGGATTTTCGACCGTTTCCTTTTCGGGTCTGCGTTCCACGATGCGTTCGAAGAGGTCCTCTTCTTCGTCGCGCTGTTCAACGAGCCCGTCCTCCGTCATCAGGATCACGCGGTCCGCAAGCCGCCGCACCAGATACCGGTCGTGCGTAACGATCAGCACCGTTCCGGTGAACTTCTCCAGCGCGCTTTCGAGCATTTCCGCGGACGCGATGTCGAGGTGGTTTGTCGGCTCGTCCAAAAGCAGCACGTTCGCGCCGGACAGCACAAGCTTCAGAAGCCGGATCCTTGTCTTTTCCCCGCCGGAAAGTGTGCCGATGCGCTTGTCGATGTCGTCGTATTTGAACAGGAACATGCCGAGATAGCCGCGCAGCGTGTTGCGCTCGATCAGGGGGAACGCCGCGTCCAGCTCTTCGATCACGGTGTTCGCTTCGTTCAGTTCATATGTATTCTGCGCAAAGTAGCCGATCCGTACGCCCGCGCCGATCTTATATGTTCCCTCCGTCTGCCGTTCGCTGCCGGTCAGGATCCGGAGAAGCGTCGTCTTGCCGCAGCCGTTCGCGCCGATCAGGCACACGCACTGCCCCGCCCGGATCATGCCGTTCAGGTGCGAAAACAGCCGGTGTTCGCCGAAGCGCATGCCGAGATCGTACAGCCCGATCACCTCGTTGCCGGTCGGCGCCGGGGTCGGGAACCGGAATACGATGGATTTTTCGTCGCGCTCCGGCTCGACCATATCCTCTTTGATGCGGTCGATCTGCTTCTGCTTGGACGCGATCGTCACATAGTTGTGCTCCTGGTTCCAACGCTTCTGCTGGTCGATGATGCCCTGAATGCGCTTGATCTCCTTTTGCTTGCGCAGATAGATCTTCTGCGCGAGCTCGCGCTCGTCGAGCTTCAGCTCCATATAGCGGGAATAGTTCCCGTCCGTGCCGCGGATGCGTCCGTGCTGCAGTTCGAGCATACGCGTTACCGTGTCATCCAGAAACGCGCGGTCGTGCGATACGACGAGCACGGCGCCCTTGAACTGCCGGAGGTATTCGGTCAGCCACCGGATCGCGGTGACGTCGAGGTTGTTGGTCGGTTCGTCCAAAAGAAGCAGATCCGCCTTTGAGAGGATCGCGCGGGCAAGCATCGCCTTGCCGATCTGCCCGCCGGAAAACTGCGTGACCGGACGCGAAAGATCCGCTTCCGAAAAGCCGAGCCCCAAAAGCGCGGAGCGCGTCAGTGCGCGGAAGGTCGTGCCCCCCTCGTGCGAAAGCGTATCGACGACGATCGCCTGGCGCTTGATGAGCCTGTCCCGGTCGCCCTCGCCGCGTTCGAGCTTTTCAAGGATCCGCTCCTCCTCGGCTTCCAGATCGAGAAGCGGGCGGAAGGCTTCCAGCGTAAAGGTATACAGATCGGTCTTCTCGTCAAGCTTCGGGATCTGTTCCACATAGGAAAGCTTCGTTCCCTGGCGCATGCCGAAGGACCCGCCGTCGTACGGTTCCTTTCCCGTCAGGATCCGCATGAGCGTCGTTTTTCCGCTGCCGTTTACGCCGATGAGTCCGACGCGCTCTCCCGGACGGATCTCAAAGGATACGTCCGAAAACAGCGTTCTGTCCGCAAAGGTCTTTTTGAGACTGTCAACATACAATAAAGACATATTTTTATCCTCATTTTCATCAATAGTATAGCACAAACTCCTGTTATTGGGAAATAATTCTTAAAAATTTCAAGATTCTGTTACATATAGTATGCTATAATATAATCAAGAAAGGAGTCGAACGATGGATAACCAGGTCAAATTACTTCCCGGAAAGAAGCGCAGATCCATGCCGATCGCGCTGCGCATCGTGATCGCGCTTGCGCTTGCAGCGGTGTTTTGCGGCGTCGGACTGTTTCTGATCCTCCGCGATCGTGAGATCTCACCGTTTCCCTCCGCCAACAGGGAGTCCGAATATCTGACGACGAAAGAGGACGCCGTTGCGCTTCGCGGTGTGACGCCAAGCCCTGCCCCTGCCCTTCTTACGCCGACCGAGGTCCCCGCGCCCGCACCTTCCGACAACCGGATCGTGATTTCGGATTACTCCACGCTGCAGCTCAACGATGACAACGCATCCGTCTGTGCGCTGCAGAAAAGACTGATGGAGCTCGGCTACATGGAAGCGGACGAGCCGGGAACGCTATACAACGAATCCACAAAAAACGCGGTCACGCTGTTCCAGCGTGCAAACGATACGGAACAGAACGGCGTTGCATCCGCCGCTCTGCAGGAGATTCTCTTTCATGAGGATGCGCTCGAATACCGGATCAAGCTGAACGACAACGGCGCCGACGTCAGAAGCGTGCAGCGTCAGCTCAGCGCGCTCGGGTATTACAACGACCGCATTACCGGCTATTACGGTCCCAAGACCGAAGAAGCCGTGATGCTGTTTCAGCTGCAGAACGACTATGAAGCCGACGGTCAGATCACGCGGGACGATTGGGATCTGCTCTATTCCGACGATGCGATCCCTGCGCCGGACGACCTGTCCGATCTTATGCTGACGGCGCTCGATGATGATCTTGAAGGCGAGGACCACAACGGCGTCACCATCAACAGATCTTCGAAAACGACGCCCAAGCCGACCAAGACGCCGAAACCTACCAAGACGCCGAAGCCCACCAAGACGCCGACGCCCAAGCCGACCAAGACGCCGAAGCCCACCAAGACGCCGACGCCCAAGCCGACGAAGACGCCGAAGCCCACTAAGACTCCGACGCCCAAACCGACCAAGACGCCGAAGCCGACGAAGACGCCCAAGCCCACGAAGACCCCGAAGCCGACGAAGACGCCCAAGCCGACCGCGACGCCGAAGCCGACCGCGACGCCCAAACCGTCGTCGGGCAATTCAAGCTATGAACACAGCGTCAACGGAGTCGTCAAATGCGCACAGGATCAGCTCGGCGATCCCTATGTGCTCGGCGACGAAGGTCCGGATTCGTTCGATTGTTCCGGTCTCGTATACTACTGCCTGAACAAAAGCGGCGTAAAGGTCAGCCGGCGCAACGCATATACGTATTCCAACAACGACAGCTGGACGCGGATCGATTCCGTGGACGATCTCCAAAAGGGCGATCTCCTGTTCTTCAAGAGCGATTCCAGTTCAAAGGTCAATCATGCCGCGATCTATATCGGCGGCAAGAAATTCATCCATGCGAGCTCCAGCAAGGGACAGGTCGTGCAAAGCTCCTTCTCCGCTTACTGGTATCGCAACTTTGTATGCGGGAGACGCGTATTTGATTGATGGCATGTAATATCTGCCCCAGAAACTGCAAAATCGACCGAACAGCCGCAGCCGGATTCTGCGGCTGTTCTTCCGTTGTCCGCGTCGCGCGCGCGGCGCTGCATTTTGACGAGGAGCCTTCGATCAGCGGCACGCACGGCAGCGGCACGATCTTTTTCTCCGGCTGCAATCTGAAGTGCATCTTTTGTCAGAACATGGTTCTGACCGACGGAAAGCTCGGCGAAGTCTTCTCCGTCCCCCGCCTTGCGGAAACCATGCTGAAGCTTCAGGCGCTCGGCGCGCACAACATCAACCTTGTCACGCCGACGCCGCACCGCGACGCGATCGTCGAAGCGCTGCGGCTTGCAAAAAACGACGGGCTCCGCATTCCCGTCGTGTACAATACAAACGCGTATGAAACCGTCGATACGATCAAAGCGTATCAGGGTCTTGTCGATATCTATCTGCCCGATCTCAAGTACGTCGATCCGCGGCTGTCGCTGAAATTCTCCCGCGCATCGGACTACTTCGATACGGCGATCGAAGCGATCGCGGAGATGATCGACCAGGTCGGGTTTATGCAGACGGACGAAAACGGGATCGCTTTCAAGGGCGTTCGCATCCGGCATCTTGTGCTGCCCGGATGCGTGTTCGATACGCGCAACGTGCTTGACGCGATCAAGGCGCGGTTCGGCGCCGACTGTCCGATCTCGCTGATGTCGCAGTTCACGCCGATCCCCGCATGCACGGTGAAGCCTTTGGACCGTCCGCTGACGCAGCGCGAATACGAGAACGCGCTCGAATACTGCATTTCACTCGGCTTCACGGATGTTTACACACAGGATCTGACAAGCGTCGGGCGCTCCTTCACCCCTCCGTTTTCGGATCATGTGGAATTATAAAAACGGTTCTGCAGACAATCGCCTGTTCTGCCTTTATGCGATTTCCTTGCAGAAAGCGGTATCGGAACCGAAAGTTCCGATCACATTTCCGGATGAATCTACAACGACGATGCCTGCGTAACCGTGTATCAGGTGATATTTAGGATCATATCTTAAGTTCGGAATACTCGGAAATGAATAATAAACGGAAGCAAACGACTGTCCGTAGTTTTTGCCTTTGTTTCGTATTTCGCCGGATTCAACTTTTCCTGCCCATTCGATAAACTCGGATTTTGCCTGTTCCGACAGGATCAGCGTGCCCTGCTGTCTGTATATTGAGATCTCAATATCCATTTCATCAGATTCCTCATACAGAACCGGGAACCGAAAATCCGACCGCACCCAAGGCGCATACTCCATGTCTGCGAGCAGCGGTTTTCGTTCACGTACAAATGTTCCCTCCTCATCAGATGCAAGCAATGCATTTCCTTCCTGTACAGTTCCGATTCGATAGGAATATTTGCCGAAATAATACCACTTTTCGGGGAATCTGACATAAGTGACCGTCCCGTCAGACATAGAATTGCCTTTGATCACAAATACACGTCCGTCATCGCCGCATCCGAACAGACAAAGCAGGAACAGGACCGTCAAGCAAAATGCCGCCGTTTGCAGAATCCGTTTCATTGCAATATCCCCCATCCTTTATCTTTGTCATATTTTACCGCAAAGATGCAACATTCGTGTGTTATCCATGTAAACAAAAAGGCGCTGCGCGCCTTTCAAAGATACATTTTTTCCAGATATTCCGCGACGCCGTCGTCGTCGCAGGCGCCGATCACAAGATCGGCTTTTTCTTTTACCAGCGCATTGGCGTTTGCAACGCACACGCCGGTGCCCGCCCATTCGATCATGTCGAGATCGAGCGTGTTGTCGCCGATCGCGGTGACCTCCCCGCGCGGGATATTGAGCATCGCCGCAACTTTCTCGAGTGCCTTTCCCTTGGTCGATGAAACCGAGCCGATCTCGATGAATCCCGGCTTTGAGCAGAGAACGGAGATATGCTTCGGCAGCAGCGCGCGGATCTCGCGACAGAGTTCGGCTTCCCTTGCCGTATCAACTGCATACAGCACCTTCGGGATGTTGTCGAGCGGACGATAGAGAAGGTTCGGATCCTCGATGAATGGCAGGTTCAGGATGCCTGTATACCGCCTCGTGAAGTCGTTCGCCTTGCGGAAGATGACCGTGTCCTCCTCATAGATCTGTGCATGAATTTCGAACGCGTCGGCGATCGCGAACGCCGTGACGACGTCCTCCGGTCGAAGATAATTCTCGTAGAGATGCTTTCCGGTCCTTCCGTCGGAGACGACCGCGCCGCCGTAATGGATCAGCGGACCGTAAACCGAAAGCGATTCGCGGATCTGTTTCGATCCGAGAAAGCCGCGCCCCGTTGCAAGGACGACGGTGACGCCGTGCGATTCCGCAAGCCGGATCGCCTTTTTCAGCCGCTCGCTCGGAAGCTTTCCGGTCGAAACCAGCGTGTCGTCGATGTCGAGCGCAAGGAGCTTCATGAATCTCTCCTCTTTTCGATCAGGTCGCGGAACGCCTCGTGCACCTCGCCCGCCATGTACAGGGAACCGACCGCCAGCGACGGCTCCTCTCCCCTTGCCGCGGTCTCGATCGCGTCGGCGACCGAGGAGAACGACGTTGCCGTTGCGCCGAACGAGCGGATCAGCTCTGCAAGCTCCTCCGCGGGCATGGCGCGGTCGTTGTTCGGCGTGACCGTATAGAACTCCTGCGCGATCGGCAGCAGCAGCCCGATCGACTGCGAAACGTCCTTGTCTCGCATCATGCCCATGATGATCTTTGCTTTGCGGTCCGGAAACAGCCGCTGATACGTCTCGACCGTGCCGCGCACGCCGTGCGGGTTGTGCCCGCCGTCCACGAAGAACGGCGGATCCTCACGGAGCAGTTCAAAGCGCGCGGGCCATACGGTTTTTTCAAGCCCGGTGCGCAGCGCTTCGTCCGAGATCTCCACGCCCTGTTCGCGCAGCAGTTCTACCGCGTCGATGACCGTCGCGGCGTTGCGCATCTGATACTTGCCCAAAAGCCCGAGTCTGAGATCACGATAGCCCCGATAGTCGAACGTCTGTCCGTGCAGGTCGTACGCGCCTTCTTGGAGCGTGGAGCGATCGACGACGTGCAGCGCCGCATGATGCTTTTCGCATGCCGCTTCGATCACCGGAAGCGCGTCCGGATGCTGCCCGTAGAACAGCACGGTGCCGTTGTCCTTGATGATGCCGGCTTTGGCGTGCGCGATCTCCTGAATCGTGTTGCCGAGGATGTGCATGTGGTCGTAATCGATCGCCGTGATGATCGAAAGAAGCGGGGTTTTGATGATGTTGGTGGAATCCAGCTCGCCGCCCAAGCCCACCTCGAGCACGACGTAATCGCACTGTTTTCTGACGTAATACAGGAACGCGGCGGCGGTGATGACCTCGAATTCGGTCGGCGCGTTCTCCATGGATTCGACGACCGGCTTCAGGTCCGTGATGATTTCGGCAAGCTCGTCGTCCGCGATCGGATCGTTGTTGAACTGGATGCGCTCGTTGAACCGGTCGACATAGGGCGAAACGAACAGCCCCGTGCGATACCCCTGCGCGCAGAGAATGCGGGAAAGCATGGCACAGGTGGAGCCCTTGCCGTTCGTACCCGCAACGTGGATGAATTTCAGTTTGTTCTGCGGATTGCCAAGCAGTTCGCAGAGCTCGGTCACGCGAACCAGCCCGAGCTTTGAGCCGCGCCAGTACATGCCGTGGATATAGGCGATCGCTTCTTCGTACGTCATAAGCTATTTCCTCCCTGAATGCCCTTCATCACAACCGGATACAAAAGTCGGACGGCAAGAATCTGCACCGCCGTCATCAATGCGACGAGCGGCATCCGCAGCAGCAGGTGCGCCCACAGCGGCACGCCGCCGTCAAAGTGCAGCACGTGCAGCCAGATCGTTACCAGAAACAGCGAAACGACAATGTTGACCGGAATGATCGAAAGCGCCGTGGAAAGCGTGCGTCCCTGATTCCGGAACACGTACCGGAACAGAACGCCCGGGAGTACGCCGGTGAGAACCGCATTCAGCGCAAACAGCGGATTCCACGCGTTTCCGGAATTCGAAATGAACGTTCCGCAAAGGTCAGCGATGAACGCGCACAGCCCGCCGAAAACCGGACCGAGCGAAAAGGAACACAGAAAGATCGGGATCTCGCGGAACGTGATCCTGCTGCTGTCCGGCAAATAGAACGTAAACGGATTGATCGACAGGATCGCCGCCAATGCCGCAAACATCGCGGCGAACGTCAGCTGACGCGTTGTGATCCGACGCATTTGCCCACCTCCTTTTCCAAACTCATGTATTATACAACACTCCATCGAAAAACGCAAGAAAGCAATATGAACTTCTGCGCCCGGCGCGCAAAAACGGCTGCCGTTTCAGCGCGGCAGCCGTTTGATGTTCGGAAATCGGGTGTTACTGTTTTTTCTTCCGCGGCTTCTGCTCAGGCTCTTCCTCTTCCTCATCGTCGTCGGCATCGCTCATGTTGCGGCGCTTGAGGATCATCACGATGGCGAAGATGCCGAGTCCGACGACCGCGGCAATGCCGACGAGGACGCCGATGACCAGCGGAAGGTTCATCGGTTCTTCTTCGACCGCTTCATTTGTCTTGCTGCCGTCGGCAGACGCGTCGGGGGACGCTGCGCCTTCGTTCGGCTGCTGCGTCGGCGCGGACGTTTGCTCTTCCACGACGAGCGGCGCTTCCGTCGGTGCTTCGGTCGTGAGCTCCGCGATCGGATCCGGATTGCCTTCCGGCGTCGTTTCCGCAGCCTGCGCGGCAGGATCGCTCCCCTGCGGCGTCGTATCGCCGCCTGCATTCGTCGTCATCGGCATGGAGGTCACCGCCGGCTGCGGCGTGACAACGCCGTTCGGCGTGGGCTTCGCTTCATACGTCGGAAGCGAAGAAGTGACCGGAACCGGCTGAGCCTGATGACTGGGCTTCGGCGTTGTCTTCTCCGGGATGGGCGTATTGACCGCGGGCGTCAGCGGCGCGAACGTTTCCTCAACCGGACCGTTCGAGGGCTCCTCCGCCCCTTCCGTATAGACGCCGCCGACGGAGACAGGCTCGATATAGAACGAATCGGCTTTATAGGTATCGTCGATGCCGGTATACTTGATCCCGTTGAAGACGAAATCCGTTGCGCCTTCACTTTCGATGCGGAATTCCACCTGGAACCAGAAGCCGTTTGCCTCTACGCCGTATCCGTCGATATATGCCAGCTTGATGATGCCGTCTTCCTTCGTGTTGGGCGTAAACATGGACGCCTTGCCTTTCATGAAGGACTTCAGGTTGTTTTCCGTGTCCTCCTGATTGATCGCCCCGAACTTGATGATATTCGGATCATATTTCATGATGGCTTCGAGCGCATCGAGCTTTTTGCCTTCGGGCAGATTTGCATACAGATAAAAATCCACTCTGACGACTTCGCCGACTTTTCCGCTCACCTTCTGCGACGTGATCAGAAGCTCGCCGAGCTTTGCCGTCGTATCCGCCGTCGAATCCGAAACGATCGGAAACGCGAATATCATCGCGAGTACGATCACTGCTGCCAAAAAGCGTTTCATATATGTTCCTCCTGCATGATGGTTTACGATTGTCTGTTTTACTGTGATCATACGGGAACGCCGAATAAACGGCGTCGTATGAACCCGCTTTGTAATTATAGTACAAAAAAGTCGTTTCGTCAAATCCTTATTGACAAAACTATCGAATTTCCTTATTATAGATTAAAATACCGCTTCCGGAACGTGTTTTCCGCCTGCGGCATAACGATCCGAGGAGGACACTATGCAGGTTTACAATACCATGACCCGCAAAAAGGAGCCGCTCGTTCCCATCAAAGAGGGCGAGATCTCCATGTATGTTTGCGGTCCGACCGTTTACGACTATTTCCACATCGGCAACGCGCGTCCGTTTGTGGTGTTCGACACGATGCGCCGGTATCTGGAGTACCGCGGCTACAAGGTCAAATACGTCCAGAACTTCACCGACATCGACGACAAGATGATCAACCGCGCGAACAAAGAGGGCACGACCGTCAAGGAACTCGGCGACCGCTTCATCAAGGAGTATTATCAGGACGCGGACGCGCTGGGCATTGAGCGCGCAACGGTCAACCCGCGCGCGACCGAGCACATCGGCGACATCATCAAGCTCGTGAAGAAGCTGATCGAAAAAGGGCATGCCTACGCCACCGAGAACGGCGACGTGTACTTTGCCGTGCGCAGCTGGCCCGGTTACGGCAAGCTGAAGGGACAGGACATCGACGACATGGAAAACGGCGCGCGCATCTCCCCCACCGAACAGAAGCGCGATCCCTTGGACTTTGCGCTCTGGAAGGGCGAAAAGCCCGGCGAGCCGAGCTGGCCTTCCCCGTGGGGCAAGGGTCGTCCCGGCTGGCACGTGGAGTGCTCCGCGATGAGCATGAAGTATCTCGGCGAAACGTTCGACATTCACGGCGGCGGCATGGACCTCATCTTTCCGCACCATGAGAACGAGATCGCGCAGAGCGAAGGCGCAACGGGCAAGCCGTTCGTCCACTACTGGATGCACAACGGCTACATCAATATCAACAATCAGAAGATGAGCAAGTCCCTCGGCAATTTCTTCACCGTGCGCGACATTGCGAAGGAATACGATCTCGAGGCGGTCCGCATGTTCCTGCTCACCGCAAACTACCGCAACCCGGTCAACTTCTCGCGCGAGCTGATGGATCAGACCGTGACGAGCCTGAACCGTCTCTACACCGCGCGCGGCCGGCTCTTCGACACGGCGATCGACGAGAGCGCCGACGATTCCGGCGTCGCTGCCGAGCTCGACGGCTTCCGCGACCGGTTCAACGAGGCGATGGACGACGACCTCAATACGGCGGACGCTCTGGGCGTGCTGTTCGACTTTGCCCGCTGGATCAACATCTTTGCGACCGGCGCGCACACGAAAGCCGCGATCGAGGCGGTCAAGGCGCGTTATGCCGAGCTGAACGGCGTTTTAGGACTGGTCGTCAAGGAAAAGAAGGAAGACTTCCCCGCCGAAGCAACGGCGCTTTTAGAGGCGCGTAAGGAAGCGAAAAAGGCAAAGGACTGGGCAAAAGCCGACGCGATCCGCGAGGAGCTCAAAGCCATGGGATTTGCCGTGGAAGACACCAAGGACGGCGCAAAGCTCAAGCGGCTTTGATGCACATACAACCGATCAATCATTCAAAGGAGAACACTTATGGGTTTAGGTTTACTGTTTCCGATCCTTCTGCTCGCAATGGGCGTTTACGTACTGTACGGCGCGATCAAGGGCAGCGGCAGACTCTTCACGATGGAGAACTTCAAGGACGAATCCAAGGATCAGGCAAAGAAGCTCCTGCGCATCCTGTACTTTGTGCTTGCCGGGATCATGCTGGTGATGGCGCTCGTCAACGGCGCGCAGACCGTTCTGTACAGCAATAAGATCTCATACTATCGCGTAACCGATGCGTATCGCGACACGTTCCCCGATCTGATCGAAGACGGTCAGCTGACGTATACGACAGAGATAACCACGGGGAGCGGCTCGAGCTGCTACGGCAGCGCCGGACAGCAGGTCGAAAAGACGTACGGACCGTATTCCGTCGACAATGAAAAGATGGGCATGGAGGAGATCTCCGCGTTCATCAACAAGGCGTATACCGTCTACGGAACCGACACGGAGAAGTTCCCGCGCGTCAGCGGCGGTCTGATGAGCTGCGGCGGCAGCACCGTCGATTACTCGAAGTACTATGAGCAGACCGACCTGATCAAGATCGTCGGCGGCGAAGACGTTCCCGTCTACGCCAAGACCGACGCAGAAAAGGCAGAAGGTCACAACGTCTATGTCTCTTCCATCGGCAGCGAGCGTTCCGACTCGAACAGCGGGTCGTTCATCTCCAAGCTGTACGGCGCTCTGTCGGCAAAGCTGCTGACGGTACTGAACTACATCTTCCTCGGTCTTGCCGTCGTCGGCGTGATCGGCGTATTCCTCGTCACGCGCAAGTTCACCGACAAGGAAAAACTGCAGAAGGCAAGACAGCAGCAGGTTCGCCCCGCCATGCCTACGGACGCGTTCACCTTTGACGACGAGCCCAAAGAGGAACCCAAGAAATAAAAAACGCATCAAACAATTACGGCTGCCGGACATTCCGACAGCCGTAATTCTTTTTTACAGATGTATCATCCGCTGCGTCTTCTGGATGACCTTTTTTCCGTCCCGCTTCATGCGGCGCGGGATATCCGGATACAGCGTACACATCGCGGTCGCTGCGGCAGCCGCGCCGACCGCCATGCCGATTCCGAGCATTGCCATTCGCATGCGATCACCTCTCTTTTTTGAGGTTAGTATGCGAAATCAAGCAGCAATTATTCCGCCTTCGGCGCTTCCTCTTTTTGCTTGTTTTCTTTTTTTGCGCGATAATCCGCAATCGCCGCCTGCACCGCTTCCTGCGCAAGCACCGAGCAATGGATCTTCACGGGCGGAAGTCCTTCCAGCGCTTCCACGACCGCTTCGTTGGTCAGCTGTTCGACCTCCGCAAGCGGCTTGCCCTTGATGAGCTCTGTCGCCATCGAGCTGGTCGCGATCGCCGCGCCGCAGCCGAAGGTCTTGAACTTCACGTCCTCGACGATCTCGTCGTCATTGATTTTCAAAAACATCTGCATGATGTCGCCGCACTTTGCGTTGCCGACGGTGCCGACGCCCGAAGCGTCCGGGATCTCGCCGACGTTTCTCGGATGCTGAAAATGATCCAAAACCTTTTCCGAATACTGCATTATTCTACTCCTCCTTTGGGATAAATCGGTGACATATCTCTGAGCCGCTGTACGATCGGCGGCAGGATCTCCAACACATAGTCGATCTCTTCTTCGGTCGTGAATTCCGAAAGCGTCATGCGAAGCGAACCGTTCGCCTCCTCGTGCGTAATGCCCATCGCGAGCAGCACATGCGAGGGATCGAGCGAGCCGGACGTGCATGCCGAGCCGGACGACGCCGCAACGCCCTGGAGATCGAGCATCAGCAGGATGCTTTCGCTTTCGATGTAGCGGATGCCGAAATTGACGTTGTTCGGAAGCCGCTGCGTGCGGTGACCGTTCAGATGCACGGTCGGAATCCTCTCCTCCACGCCCGCGATCAGCCTGTCGCGGAGCGCCGTCATCTTCTTCATGTTCGCGTCAAGGTTTCCGGTCTGGATCTCCAGCGCCTTCGCAAGACCCACGATGCCCGGAACGTTCTCCGTGCCCGCGCGCTTCTTGTTCTCCTGTCCGCCGCCGGTGATCATCGCCGGAACGCGGACGCCCTTTCGGATGTAGACCGCACCGACGCCCTTCGGACCGTGGAACTTGTGCGCCGTGAGCGTCAGAAGGTCGATGTTCATGTCCTGCACATCCATCGGGATATGCCCGATCGCCTGCACCGCGTCGGTGTGGAACAGCACGCCTGCCTCACGGCAGACCGCGCCGATCTCCTTGATCGGTTCAATGGTGCCGACCTCATTGTTCGCCGTCATGACGGACACGAGGATCGTGTCGGGACGGATCGCCGCGCGCACCGCTTCGGGATCGACGAGGCCGTTTTCGTCGACGTCCAGATACGTAACGGTCGCAAGTCCCTTGTCCTCCAATTCCTGCAATGTGTGCAGGATCGCGTGGTGCTCGATCTTCGAGGTGATGATGTGATTGCCCTTCTTGCGATATGCCTGCGCCACGCCGCGCAGAATCATGTTGTCGCCCTCGCTGCCGCCGCCGGTGAAATAGATCTCACTCGGATTCGCCGCGTTCAGGCACTTTGCAACGGTGCGCCGCGCATCGTCCAGTCCCTTGTGCGCGTCACGCGCGAAGCTGTGGAAGCTCGACGGGTTTCCGTAAAACTCGGTATAGTACGGGATCATCGCTTCGATGACCTCGGGCAGCACCTTTGTGGTTGCCGCATTGTCAAGATAAACGTGCATGTTCGATCCTCTTTTTCTGTTCGATATGATCCTCGGTCAGTTCTCCGATGGTGGTTTCCTCCAGAACGGCGTTGATACGGCTCTGCAGCTTTAAAAAGAGCGGACGCGCCGAGCAGGTGCAGGCGTTTTCACAGACGTTCGCGCCGCTGCCCACGCAGTCGACGACGTCCGTGCTGCCCTCGAGCGCGCGCAGCACCTCCAGAACGCTGATCCGAACCGGTTCGCGCGTGAGCAGATACCCGCCGCTTTTGCCGCGCGCCGTCTTCACGATTCCCGCCTTTTTCAGCGAACGCATGAGCTGCTCGAGATACGCCTCGGAAATGCCCTGCTCCATCGCCACAGCCGCAAGCGACACGGGACCGTCCCCGTAACGCGCCGCAAGCTCGACGACCGCTCGCAATCCGTATGTGCCTTTTGTCGAAAACTTCATCGTTAAACCCTACCGTTTCACTCGGCTTTTATCATAAATGCATCCTTTCCAAAAGTCAAGTGTTTTACTCGCCTTTTGACAATATACTTTTTCGTGACAATCGATCCGATCTGTGATACGATAGAGAAAACAAACAAGCGAGGACACGATCGGTGATTCAAACGGTTTTTTGGGACGTCGACGAAACGCTGCTGGACTTCGGCGCAGCGCAGCGCGCAGCGCTTAAAACGCTGTTTTCGGAGTTCGGACTCGGTCCGTGCACGGACGCGATGGTCGACCGCTACGACGCGATCAACCACATCTTTTGGGGGCGGCTTGAGCGCGGCGAGATCACAAAGCCCGAGGTGCTGATCGGCAGGTTCCGGCAGTTCTTTTCGGAGTACGGCATCGATCCCGCCGTTTCCGTGCCGTTCAACGACCGGTATCAGCTCTGCCTCGGGGACACGATCGTGTGCCGGGACGACTGTCTTGCGCTTCTCGATTTTCTGAAAGGCAAGGTCCGACAGTGCGTTGTTTCAAACGGCACGGTCATTGCGCAGACAAAAAAGCTCGACCGGTCCGGCATCGGCAGACGCATGGACGGCGTGTTTCTGTCGGAAGCGCTCGGCGCGGAAAAGCCTAGCCCGGCGTTTTTCGAGAAGGTTTTCGACGCGATCGGACCGGTCGACCGCAGCGAAGTGATGATCGTCGGCGATTCGCTGACCAGCGACATGCAGGGCGGCATGAACGCTGGGATCGTAACCTGCTGGTACAATCGAACAGGAAACCCCGTGCCGGAAGGATACCGGATCGACCACGTGATCAAAAACCTTTGGGAGCTGCTTCCGCTGCTCGGATTATCAAAAGAGGCGCTATGATTCAGATCGAAGAAATCGGACCCAAGGAGCTTCCCGCGTTCTGGGACGCGCATATCCGCTATCTCCAAAACGACGGGATCATCTCGGACGAGGAGGACGTCGAATACTTCTCCGGGGACGAGTACCGCGGGATCATCGAAGCGCATATGCGGCGGGACCGCGACCGACATCACATCGTTTATTTTGTGCGCGACGGGGAACGCATCGGCGCGGCTTCGTACTGCACCTACGAAAGTGAGGGCGGCAAATGCTTCATCCTCGATTTCTGGGTCTTCCCCGCCTTCCGCGGAAACGGCACGGGACACCGCTGCTTTGCCGCGCTGGAGCGCTATACGAAAGCGGACGGTGCGAACTGTTATGAGATCAACAGCGAAAAGCCGGAATCCGTGCGGTTCTGGAAATCGCTCGGCTTCACGGAAAACGGCGTCGACGAATACGGCATGCCGCTGTTTATCCGTCGGTAATCGGAGGTTTGTATGATACGGATCGTTTGCGACGCGGAAGAAAAGCGCAGAATCGCGCGGTTGATTCTGGAATCGCTGACCGATTGGTTCGGCATTCCCGAGGCGCGGGAGACCTATATCGGGGAAAGCGTGGACGAAATGATGGTTGCATCCTTTGATAACGGCGAGCCGAACGGGTTTCTGTGTCTCAAAGAGACCGGAAGGGATACCGTCGAGCTGGCGGTCATGGGCGTTCTTCCGGAATACCACCGGAAAGGGATCGGCACGAAGCTCTTTGAAGCTGCAAAGGAAATCGCCGTCGAACACGGCTATTCCTTTCTGCAGGTGAAAACCGTGCAGATGGGCAAATACGAGGAATACGACCGCACGAACATGTTTTATCTTGCCCTCGGATTCAAAGAATTTGAGGTCTTCCCGACGCTGTGGGACGAACGCAATCCCTGCCAGATCTATGTGATGTCGCTGAGGTAAGGAGAGGCTCATGAAAATCCACATCATTGGCGGTCCGGGCAGCGGTAAGACCACGCTTGCAAAGCAGCTTTCCGAAGAGCTTCAGATCCCGCGACCTTGACGATCTCCAATGGGACAACGGTGCCGGCTACGGCACGAAACGCGATCCGAGCGAGCGCGACGCGCTTTTGGCGCAGCTTCTATCCAAGGATGATTGGATCATCGAAGGCGTCTACTACGCATGGCGCGGACGCTGTTTTGCGGAAGCGGATCGGATCTATCTTCTGGAGGTCCCCCGCCGCGTATACCGGCGCAGGATCATCCGGCGGTTCATCCGCAGAAAGCTCGGTCTGGAGCCCGGCAAGCGGGAAACGCTGAAATCGCTCTCGGCGCTTTTGCAATGGGCGGACAAATACGAGCGGGTCAATCTCGCGGAGATCAAAAAGATCCTCAGCGCATACCCGGACAAGGTGATCGAAAGAGAGCGATAACGCCTGCAGATAATCGCCGCAAGAAAAACAGTCTCAGTGTCTAAGAAAGGAGAACGAAATGCGGGAATGCATAAACGATCCGTTCTATGAATTGATCAAAAAGCACGACCGGTGCGTTGTCAGCTACTGCATCATGGAAAGCGGCGCGCCGCATCGAGGCGAGCCGTCGCACCGGGACGCGGTGCTGTATGCAATGTTGAAGATGATCGAGCGAAGCATTGAGGAGGACCTTGAAACGGAAGCGAAATGGAACGTTCCCATGCCGCTGTTCCCATGGACACTCGATATCGCAAAGGCGGAAGCTGCGCCGATCAATCCCGCCGCGTTTTTGTTTGTGCCGAAGATCCTGCGCACGGACCGGAACGGAGTGGTGTTCTACGACTCCGACTGGACGCCGAATGATGAGAATTGCGGCGGTCGTATCCCGTATTGGTACGCCTTTCTGGAGCCGCCGCACGGAACGCATGACACGCCGGATGATCTGCGCGAAATCAACGCCGCACTGTTTCCGCAGGGCGCCGATGCGCTTGAAGTGTATGAATGGACCACGAACTGGTCGAACTATTTCGACGCAGGTCACGAATGGTGGGGCGCTTCGTGCTGGACTGTGTACGATTTGCATTTGGACCGCTATGTTGCGTTGTTTGCTTCCGCAACGGATTGATCGGAGTAATATATGCAGATCATTATCAGAAAAATGGAAAACGATCCGGAGATCCGCGGCAAAGCGTACGTGCATTGGTCCTGCTGGCACGAGGCGTACGCGGGGATCGTCAGCGCGGCGTATCTTGAAAAGCTGACGCTTGAAAAATGCGAACAGATGGCGTTCCAATGGCGGGACAGCATTCTCATCGCAAAGGACGGCGAGCACGTCGTAGGCTTTGCGGGATACGGCGAAGCGGATCCCTCTACCGGTGAGCTCTTTGCGCTGTACGTTTTGAAGGAATACCGGGGAACCGGCGTTGCGCAGCTGCTGATGCGCGCGGCGGCGGAAAAGCTATCCGCTTACCCCAAGATCGGGCTTTGGGTATTGAAAGAAAACCCGCGCGCGATCCGCTTCTATGAAAAATGCGGCTTTTCGGCGACCGGCGAAGAAAAGCACCTTCCCTCCGTCGGCGCGATGGAGATCCGGATGATCTGTATGAGGTGACGATATGACGGCAAAGCTCTTTGTTCAGGCGATCGTGAAATTCCTGTTCGGTCTCGTTCTTATCGGGCTTCTCCTGTTTCTGCCCGCGTGGTCTCTGAAGTACTGGAACGGATGGCTGTTTCTCGGCATTTTGTTTGTGCCGATGTTTATCGCCGGGATCGTGATGATGTTCAAAAACCCGGAGCTTCTCAGGAAGCGTCTGAACGCCAAGGAAGAAGAACAGGAACAGAAGACGGTGATCGCACTGTCCGGGCTGATGTTCCTTGCCGCGTTCATCGTTGCCGGGCTGAACTTCCGCTTTCAATGGATCGTGCTGCCCGCGTGGGCGGTTTGGATCGGCGTCTGCGTCTTCCTTGCCGCGTATCTCATGTATGCGGAGGTCCTGCGGGAAAACACCTATCTTTCGCGGACAGTCGAGGTGCAGGAGAACCAGAAGGTCATCGACACCGGGCTCTACGGGATCGTGCGGCATCCGATGTACAGCGCCACGCTGTTTCTGTTTCTGTCCATGGGGATCGTGCTCGGCTCGCCGATCTCGGTCGCGATCCTGCTCCTGTATATCCCGATCATTGCGCTGCGCATGAAAAACGAGGAACAGGTACTTGAAAAAGGATTGGATGGCTACAAGGCATACAAAACACGCGTGAGATACAAGGTGATCCCCTTTATCTGGTAAACGCAAACGGGAGAGGCGCTTGCCTCCCCCGTTTTTTGTTTTGGTTCAGTTCAGGTCCAAGAGGATCGCGCGGCACGGCGCGCCGTCGGTTTCGCCGAGATTCAGCGGCGCGCAGTTCAAAAGATACGCGCCGTCCGGCACTGCCGAAAGGCGAACGCCTTCCAGGAGCACGACCTCCGCGGAAAGCAGCGCAAGATGCACCGTCATCGGCGCGTCCATGGGTCCCACGGTCTGCGACTCGTTGCCGACGAGATCGATCCCCGCCTTTGCGAACACCTCCGCCGCTTCAAGCGTGACCGTTGCGTTTCCCCGGATCAGAATGCGCCGTTCCGCTCCAGGATAGGTCCTTGCCGCCGTTTCAAGCAGCGCCTTTGCCTCCTCTGCGCCGACGTCGCCTTCCATCGTTCCCACATACGCGGGTCCGACGAACTTTGTAAGCGCAACGGAGCCGACGCCCTTGCCGCCCTTCAAAAAATGCAGCGGCGCATCGACGTGCGTGCCGTTGTGCGCGCACATCGAGAACGCGGAAAGATTGCACACTTCCCCGTCTTCCAACCGCGAGAGCATCGTCTTTTCCGGGCTCGGATCGCCCGGGTAGATTGCGCAGCCGAACACCGGCTGTGAAATATCGTAGATCATACCGTTGCCGTTCCTTTGCATGGTTTTCACGGTCGTGCGGGCTGCAGCTCGATCACGACCAGTTCCGGACGGTTCCAGATGCGCGGCACATGTCGGATCGCCTCACGCGAAAGCCCGCGGCTCACGATCATCACGGTGTCGTCGACCCGGTATTCCCCGCCCGCATACTTCGGGAACCACCGTTCGCCCGACGAGAACAGACCGTTCACAAGCCCCGGGATCCGGACCTGTCCGCCGTGCGCGTGCCCCGATACGACCAGATCGAAGCCGTACTGCGCGTAGGTTTCGATCAGTTCCGGACGGTGCGCAAGCAGGACCGTGTAATGTCCGTCCTCTGCGGCGTCAATTGCCGATTGCAGCTGTTCCGCCGTTATCGCTTCCCTTGCCGCGTTCCGCTGTTCCACTTCGGTCATATCCAGTCCGATCTCCGCGCAAGCCGGATCCGCGATCCCGCAGAGATTCAGCGTCGTTTGCCCGACCGGGACCGTTTCGCAGGTTCCGTGCAGGATCGGAATACCGAGGGAGCGGACAGCGCCGAACAGCGCTTCGGGATCCTCGTGCCAATACTCGTGATTGCCGGAAACATAGAAGCACCGATAGCGTTCGGAAACGTGTTTCAGGACCGTCATCGTGTTGTCGTTCGAAACGTCGTCGTCGAAGACGTCGCCGCAAAGCAGCACAAGATCCGGCGTCTGCGCGTCGATCGCGTCCAGCAGCGTCTTCTGCCCCTCGCCGTATTTACAGGAATGCAGATCGGCGATCAGCACGATTTTGACCGGCGTTTCGATCCGCGCGTCCGAAACCGTATAGGAAACAACGCGCAGCCGCGTATCCAATGCCGACAAAGTCAGCAAAAGCAGTGCGGCTGCGACGATTGCGATGATGACGATTCTCCGCTTTCTGCGCATTGCGCGGTTTACAGAGCCTGTTCGATAAACTGCGCGATCAGCGCCTTCGGGCGCGCGCCCGCGCTCTGATCGAGCACGTCGCCGTCCTTGAACAGAACGAGATTCGGGATCGAGCTCACACGGTACTTTTCGCAGAGCTCAGGCTGTTCGTCGACGTTGACCTTCATGAATGCGACCTTGCCTTCGTATTCATCCGCAAGCTGCTCGATAAACGGGCTGACCATGCGGCACGGACCGCACCACGTCGCCCAGAAATCGACCAGAACGGGAAGCTCGCCGTTGATGACTTCGTTGAAGTTTTCCTTTGTGCCAGTGATGATTGCCATAGCTGTTCTCCTTTCAGGGTTCTGCTTTCATTCTTCCTCGGGAACGACTGCGATATGCAGCTCCGCAAGCTGTTTTGCGTCGACCGGATCCGGCGCGTTCGTCAGCGGGCAGGATGCGTTCTGCACCTTCGGGAACGCGATGACGTCGCGGATCGACTGCGCGCCGCAGATCAGCATGGTCACGCGATCGAGCCCGTATGCCAGTCCGCCGTGCGGCGGCGTGCCGTACTTCAATGCCTCCAAGAGGAACTTGAACCGCGCTTCCGCCTGTTCTTTACTAAGTCCGATGACCTCGAACATCTTGCTCTGCAGCTCGGTCGAATGGATACGGATCGAGCCGCCGCCGATCTCGTTGCCGTTCAGCACGATATCGTACGCCTTGGCGCGGACCTTGCCGGGATCGGTGTCCAGCAGCGGAAGGTCCTCGTCCATCGGGCTTGTGAACGGATGGTGCATTGCAACGAAGCGGTTCTCCTCCTCGCTCCACTCCAGGAGCGGGAATTCGACGACCCACAGGAGGTTGAACTTCTTCGGGTCGATGAGTCCCAGCTTGTCGCCGAGCTTCAGACGCAGCGCGCCGAGCGCTGCCCAGACGACCGGGTTCTTGTCCGCGACGATGAACATGACGTCGCCGGGCTCAAAGTCTGCCTTCGCCTTGATCGCTTCAAGCTCTTCCCCGGTGAGGAACTTCGCGATCGGAGACTGCAGGCCTTCGGGCTTCCAGTTCATCCACGCAAGGCCTTTCGCCTTATAGGTCTTGACAAACTCGCCGAGTGCGTCGATCTCCTTACGGGAGAAGTGCGCCGTCGCGCCCTTTGCGACAATGCAGCGGACGCTGCCGCCGTTATCAAGCGCGTTTTTGAACACGGAGAAGCCGCAATTCTTGACACATTCGGACAGGTCCTTCAGCTCCATGCCGAAGCGCGTATCGGGCTTATCGGAGCCGTAGCGGTCCATCGCGTCCTGCCAGGTGATGCGCGGCAGCGGAAGCTGCACGTCGAAGTCCAGCGTTTCCTTAAAAAGGCGCTTGATGAAACCCTCGTTCATCGCCATGACGTCGTCGGCTTCGACAAACGACATTTCAAGGTCAATCTGCGTAAAGTCCGGCTGACGGTCTGCGCGAAGGTCCTCGTCGCGGAAGCAGCGGGCAATCTGCATGTAGCGGTCGAAGCCACTAAGCATTAAAAGCTGCTTAAAGAGCTGCGGGCTCTGCGGCAGCGCATAGAAGCTGCCCGGATGGACGCGGCTCGGCACGAGGTAGTCGCGCGCGCCTTCCGGCGTGCTCTTGGTGAGCATCGGCGTTTCGATCTCCAAAAAGCCGTTTTCCGCAAAGTATTCGTGCGTGATGCGCGTGATCTCGTTGCGCATCATGAGGTTCCGCTGCATGCACGGACGGCGAAGGTCCAGATAGCGGTACTTCAGGCGCAAAAGCTCGCCCGCGTTGCAATCGTCGCCCGTGTCGATCGGCGGCGTTTCGGCGGTGCTCAGGATCTTGAACTCCTTCACCTTCACTTCGACCTCGCCGGTCTTCATGTTCGGGTTGATCATGTTGCCGGTGCGCGCCTCGAGTACGCCCTTGACGGCAAGCACGTATTCGGACCGGATCGTGCTTGCGCGATCGAAGTCCTCCTTTGAAAGTGTCGAGGAGTCAAACACGATTTGCATGAGCCCCGTGCGGTCACGAAGCTGCACAAAGATCAGCGCGCCGAGGTCGCGGCGGACGTTCGTCCAGCCCATCAGCGTGACTTCCCTGCCGACGTCTTCCTTGCCGAGCGCCGTGCAGTAGCACGTACGCTTCCATCCACTCAAAAATTCTCCCATTGTTATACCCTCCGAATTGAATCCGCGATGCTTTCCGCATCCAGTTGTACCATCATTGAATCGCCGCCCTGCATGGATTTCAGGTTTGCGGCATTGTTGTTCATCTCATCTTCGCCGATGACGAGCGTGTACAGCGCGCCGGTCTTGTCGGCATATTTCATCTGCGCCTTAACGCTGCGGTCCATGAGGTCGAGATCAACCGAAACGCCGCGCGCGCGAAGATCCCGCGCCAGCGTGAAGCACTTGTCCTTTGCGTCCTTGCCGAGCCCGATCAGCATCACGTCGTAACGTACGGGCTTCGGAATGTCGACGCCGAGCTTGTCCATGATGAGCAGCAGACGTTCCATACCGAGTCCGAAGCCGACCGCGGGCATATCGGGACCGCCGAGCTCCTTGATGAGACCGTCGTACCGTCCGCCGCCGCAGAGCGTGCCCTGCGCGCCCGGCATGCCGGACACGATCTCGAATACCGTCTTGGTGTAGTAATCGAGTCCGCGCACCAGCATCGGGTCGATCTCGTAGCGGATGCCTGCAAGGTCCAGAAGCCGCATCAGCTCGTTCATATGCGCGCGGCAGTCGTCGCAGACATAGTCCATCGTGTGCGGCGCGTCCTTGACGATCTCCTTGCAGGTATCGACCTTGCAGTCCAGGATGCGCAGCGGATTCGTTTCAAAACGGCCTCTGCACGTCTCGCACAGTTCGCCGAGCCGCCCGCCGAGATACTCTTTCAGCGCCTGCTGATAGCGGGCGCGGCACTTCGGACAGCCGATGCTGTTCAGCTTGATCGTAAGATCCGAGCAGCCGAGCGTTTCAAAGATCTCCGACGCGATCGAAATGACCTCCGCGTCCGCCGCGGGGCTATTGGATCCGAAGATCTCCACGCCGAACTGGTGATGCTCTCTTAACCGTCCCGCCTGCGGGCGCTCATAGCGGAACACCGGGCAATAGAGATAATACATCTTGGTCGGCTGCGCTTCCGAAAAGAGTCCGTTTTCCACGAACATGCGGACCGCGCCTGCCGTGCCCTCGGGCTTCAGCGTAATGCTGCGGTCGCCCTTGTCGGTGAACGTGTACATTTCCTTCTGCACGATGTCGGTCGTGTCGCCCACGCCGCGCAAAAACAGCTCGGTGTGCTCGATGCACGGGGTACGCGCTTCCAGAAGCCCGTACTTTCTGACGATCCCGCGGATCGTGCGCTCAAGATACTGCCAGCGATAGCTCTCCTCCGGGAGAACGTCCTTGGTGCCTTTCGGCGCTTTGTATGCCATAAAAACCTCCTATGAAAAAAACGCGGTCTTTCGCCCTCAAAAGGGACGGAAGATCCGCGGTGCCACCCTGTTTCGCAGCATGCTGCTGCGCGCTCTTCCCCGATAACGAAGGGTCTCCGGCATGCCTTTTTCTTCCGGCACGCAGCTTCCGGCTGTCCTTCCCCGTCCTCTCTCCGCACGTCTTTCAGCCGCGGACGCGCTCTCTTTCGTTCGATACGGCGGGTACTCTTCCGTTCAACGCTTTGCGCTTATTATACCCACGCAATCCCTGATTGTCAAGCAAAATCAAGGTAAAAACAGCTTTCTTTTGGCGGCGTCCAGGATATCCAGCTTTGCGCCGTAGGTCGGCACGTCCTTCGGATTCGGAATGCGCTCCACGCGGTTCTCGGAACCGAACACGCGCTTGGTCATCGCGCCCGCGCCGTGGGCAAGGATCGAGGTCGTCTCCTCCATCATGTCGACGTTGTACACGCACAGCTTGCCGTTCGCCGCGTAGCCGACGTTTTCCAGGTTGCCGTTCTGGTACTTCTGCCGGTACATGTAGTACGGCCAGAGCCCGATCTCCTTCGCCGCGGAAAACCCCATATCGATCATGGTCTCGACGTCCTCGTGCGGGGGCAGCGGGTACTTGTCCAGCTGATCCTTCAGCCTGCTCGAGCGCTTGATCGCAAGCGTATGCACGGTGAGATTATCCGGTCTCATCGCCTTGATCTCCCTTAATGTCCGCTCGAAGTCCGTAACGGTCTCGCCCGGAAGCCCCGCAATAAGGTCCATGTTGATCGAGGAAAAGCCCATCGAACGCGCCAGCGCAAACGCCTCCCTGATCTCTGCCGCGGTGTGCGCTCTGCCGATGCGCCGGAGCGTTTCGTCCGACATCGTCTGCGGATTGATCGAGATGCGCTCCACGCCGTGATCCCGAAGAACCTGCAGTTTTTCTTTTGTGATCGTGTCCGGTCTGCCCGCCTCCACGGTGCATTCCGCGCCGAAGCCGCCGTAACAGGCTTCAAAATGCGATAAAAGCGCGTCCAGCTCCTCCGCCGAAAGCACGGTCGGCGTACCGCCGCCGAGATACGACGCACGAACGCGGAACCCGCTGTCGCTGACGAGCCTTGCGCCGTTTTCGATGTCTTTGAACAGGAACGGAAGATATTCCTTCACCGCGTTCTTTTTCGCGATCTCCGCGCCGAACGAGCAGTAGAGACAGCGCGTTTTGCAGTACGGAATGCCGACGTAGACGTCGATCTCGTTCGGCTGCACCGATTCGATGACCGGCTTCTGCACGGCGTTGATCGTTGCGGCAAGGCGCAGCTTGTCGATGCGCACCGAAAAGACGTCCCGGAACTGCCGCACGGCTTCCTCGTCGCCCACGCGCTCGCAAAGCTCGCGCAGGAGCTTCGTCGGGCGGATGCCGGTAAGGCTTCCCCACGGCATCTCCATGGGGCGGATCTCCTGCATCAGCGCATAGACCGCGCGCTTCTCGGCGCGTTTTTCCTGCCGCTTCCGGTCGAGCGGATCGCGCTCGTCCACGGCATAGCCGACCGTGACCGGGTCGAACCCCGCCGAGGTCGCCGTTGCGGTCTTTGCGGCGTCGTCGAGCGTCACGGAGACCGTCAGCGTCGTTTCCGGCGTTTCCTCCGGCGTAATCGGAACAAGGCCGAGGAACATGCGGATCTCCTCGGCGATATCGTTTGCATATTGCGGTGTGTTGGTGATCAGTCGAACCACGGCATATCCTCGAAATTGATCGGATTGGAACGTTTTTCCTGCGCGACCGTCGTCGGCTCCTCGTGTCCCGGATAGATGCGGTAATCGTCCGGAAGCTCGAACAGCACGCTGCGGATGGAGTTTCTCAGCGCGGCGTAATCGCCGGTCGGCAGATCGTACCTGCCGTAGCCGCCCGCAAACAGCGTGTCGCCCACAAACGCGCAGCGCTCATCGTCGCAGACGAACGTGATCCCGCCCGCAGTGTGTCCCGGCGTTTCGAGCACGCGGAACGAAAGTCCCGCCGCCTCGAACGTGTCGCCGTCGTGCAGCAGCACATCCGGCTCGACCGGTTCAAGCGTGATCCGCATCGTCATGGAAAGGCTTGTCAGATTGCTCCTTAAGCCATCCGCGTCCGTTTCGGAGATATAGATCGTCGCGCCGGTCGCCTTCTTCAATCCGGCAACGCCGAGCAGATGATCGAAATGCCGATGCGTGACGAGGATGTCGGAAAGCGTCCACCCGCGCTCCTTGAGAACGGCAAGGGCAAGCTCCGCGTCCGACGGGTCGATGACCGCAACGGTCTTTGCACCGTCGCGTCCGACAAAGATCATATTCGCGGCAACCGGGCCGCAGGGAATCATTTCCAATAGCATGTCAGAATCCTTTCCGGGAATCCAAAAGGATCGTAAAGGGACCGTCATTTTCGATCGAAACCTTCATGTCCGCGCCGAACCGCCCCGTTTCCACGGGCACGGCGGCGCTCAGCTTTGCGATGCACCGTTCATAAAGCGGAATCGCCTGCTCCGGACGCGCGGCGTCGATATAGCTCGGACGCCTGCCCTTTCTTGCATCGCCCAAAAGCGTGAACTGCGAGATCAGAAGGATCGCTCCGTCGATGTCCGTGACGCTCCTGTTGGGAACGCCGTTGTCGTCGTCGAAGATTCGAAGCCCCAGAAGCTTCTCCGTCATATAGTCCGCGTCCGCCTCCGTATCGCCCACCGATACGCCTAAGAGGACGCAAAGTCCTTTTTGAATCGCGCCGACCGTTTCGCCGTCGATTCTCACGCTCGCCCCGGTCACGCGCTGTACCACTGCCCGCATTGCTTCCTCCTTATACGCGGAACACGTCCACGACCTGCTTGAGTTTTCTGAGATTCGTAATGATCACCTGCAGCTGCTCGGTGCTCGAAACGGTGCATGTGATCTCCATCGCCGCATAGCCGTCGTCGGTCGAGCGGCTCGAAAGGTCGGTCATGTTGACGTTGAGGTTCAGGAGCACCTTCGAAACCTCCATGAGCGAACCCGGCTTGTCCTCGATGAACACGCGGATCGTCGCGGAGAAGTTCGTGCGCGCGTCGGCCGCCCATTCGACCTCGATCATGCGCTCGGCGTCCTGCATCAGGCTCTGCACATTCTTGCAGTCCGCGCGATGTACGGAAACACCCCTGCCGCGCGTGATGTAGCCCACGATCGGATCGCCCGGAAGCGGGTTACAGCAGTTTCCGAAGAACACCGCCATGCCCGGATCGCCGTGCACGTAAACGCCCTTCGGATTCGCCTTGTGCTGCGGCTTCTTCGGCAGCTCCTGATCGGACTCCTCGAAGCGTTTCTGCAGCTCGTCAAGGCGTTCCTCCTTGCGGTGCAGGTCGATGAGCTTGTGCAGCACCTGTCCTGCCGACACGCCGCCGAAGCCGATTGCGGAATAGAGATCGTCGAGCGACGCAAAGTTGTGCCGCTTCAGAACTTCGTTGTAATACTCCGGCTTCATCAGCACGGCAAGACTCTGCGCGTGCCGCTTTGCGGTCTCCTCGAGCATTTCGCGTCCGCGCTGGATGTTCTCCTCTCGGTTTTCATGCTTGAACCACTGCCGGATCTTGTTCTTCGCCGTCTGCGTCTTGACGATCGAAAGCCAGTCGCGGCTCGGTCCTGCCTGCGAATTGGATGTGATGATCTCGACGACGTCGTTCGTCTTGAGCTTGTAATCGAGCCGCACGACGTTCCCGTTGACGCGGGCGTGCTGGCAATGATGTCCGACGTTCGTGTGGATGCGGTAGGCAAAGTCCAGCGGCGTCGAGCCGACCGGCAGGTCGATGATCTCGCCGCGCGGCGTCAGCACGAAGACGTATTCGCCGAGGAAGTCCTTCAGGATGTTGTCGACGAATTCCTTGCTGTCCTCCGCCGTTTCCTCGGCTTCCAGCACCTGCCGAAGCCACGAGGTCTTGCGGTCGAGCTCCGTCATCGACTGACGGCCTTCCTTGTACATCCAGTGCGCCGCGATGCCGTATTCCGCGGTTGCGTGCATCTCCTTCGTGCGGATCTGCACCTCGAACGGAATGCCCTTTTCGTCCATAACCGTCGTGTGCAGCGAGCGGTACAGGTTCGGCTTCGGCATGGCGATATAGTCCTTGAACCGCCCGGGCAGCGGCTTCCACGTCGCGTGGATGACGCCCAGCGCGGCGTAACAATCCGTGACCGTGTCCACGATGATGCGGATCGCGATCAGGTCGTACAGCTCGTGCAGCGTGCAGTTGTTGCGCTGCATCTTGCGATACGAGGAATACAGATGCTTCGGACGCCCCGAAATGCTGCCTTCGATGTTCGCTTCTTTGAGGAGCACCTTCATCTTTTCCATGGCGCTCGAAAGAAGCTCCAGCCGCTCCTTCTGCTGCACGTCGACCTGCGCCTTGATGTTCTCGTATTCCTCCGGCATCAGGTACTTGAACGACAGATCCTCGAGCTCGCTGCGGATCGCGCCCATGCCGAAGCGGTGCGCAAGCGGCGCATAGACCTCCAGCGTTTCGCGGGATTTCTTGATCTGCTTTGCCGGTGAACAGACGTCGATCGTGCGCATGTTGTGCAGACGGTCGGCGAGCTTGATGATGACGACGCGGACGTCCTCCGCGATCGCAAGGAACAGCTTGCGGAGATTTTCCGTCTGCTCCTGCTTTTTGGTGACGTAGGTCTGCTTCCCGGATTTGGTGAGCTTGGTAACGCCGTCGACCAGAAACGCGATCTCCTTGCCGAACATCTTTTCGATGTCCTCGATCTGCACGTTGTCCCCGTCCTCGACGGTGTCGTGCAGCACGCCCGCGATCACGGTCGGCGCGTCCATGCCCATGTCCAGAAGATAGGACGCGACGGTCAGCGGGTGCGTCACAAACGGCGTTCCGTCGTCGCGCTTCTGGTTGCAGTGCACGCGCGAAGCAAACGACACGGCCTCCGTGAGCGTTTTTGCCTGCTCCGGACCGAACCGTTCCGTGAATCTTGCGATCAGCCGTTCCTCCATAAGCGTCCTCCTTTCCCTCTGAACCTTACTATTTTACTCCAAACAGATCACCGGATACAAGAGGGCATTTTGAATTTGTTTCTTTTCCTGTACAGTTTCGGCAAAAAATGTTCCGTTTGCGTACCGCACCACGCCGATCTCCAAAAGCGGCAGCAGCGCGGTCAGCTCCTTTTCCGAAAGACAGTCAAACGAAGCGCCGAGCTTCAGCCGTCTCTGGATTGCGCGGAAGATCATGCGAATCTCCGGCTCCGGTACCTTCGGAAGCAGCCGCAGCGTGTCCGCGTCCGGCAGCGGCGCGCCGTTCTGCACGGATCGGATGCAGGCAAGGATCGCGTCCCGGACCGCGCCGTCGGTCGGGATCTCCACGGAATCCGCCCGCACCGAGATCTCCGGCTTTCCGAGATACGATCCGAGCTCGATCGAAACATATGCCCGCACGCGCGAGAGCGCGGACCAATCCGCGTACCGGTCGCCGTTTCCGAACGAAACGATGCGCACGGATGCGTCGGCGTCGGAAAGCTTTGCGCCGATGTGCGCGCCGTCGCGCCCCATCGTGCGCACGTTGGACAGCGTTCCGTCGATCATAAACATCGGCGCGCGGTTCTCTTCGCCGAACGGCGCAAGCCCGGAGAGCTCGCCCGCAAACGTCTGCGTGATCTCCGAAACCGAAAGGCGGTCCTCGACGACGCATTCCTCCTCGGGCAGTCCGAGCGGGAACAAACTCTGAAGATCCTCCGAAAGCGCATGCCGCACTTCTTCGAAGCGATCCTTTTCGATCGTTGCGCCGGCAGCAAGCCGATGTCCGCCGAAGCGCACGAACAGCTCCTTATGCCGCGTCAGAAGCGCAAACAGATCGACGGCGGGCACGCTGCGTCCCGATCCGACCAGATACCCGTTAGATTCGGAAAACAGCAGCACGGGGCAGTGAAACTGTTCCAGCAGACGCGAGGCGACGATGCCGATCACGCCCGTGTTCCAATCCGATCCGCAGAGCACAAGGATGCGCGGTTCGGACGCCGTGATCTGCGCCGAAGCCTCCTCCGTGATCCGCTGCTCCTCCGCCCGGCGGCGGACGTTCTCGCTCTCGAGCTCGGCGGCAAGCGCCTGCCGTTCGTCCTCGTCCTCGGTGAGAAGCAGCCGCACCGCCCTGGTCGCGTCGCCCATGCGCCCGGCGGCGTTGATCCGCGGCGCAAGGATGAACGAAAGCGTGCTCTCCCCCGCGACCGTGCCGACGCCCGCGGCGTCCAGAAGCGCATTCAGTCCCGGATGCCCGGTAACGAGCGGCAGCCCCTTTTTGACGATCGTGCGGTTGAACGAACGCAGCGGAACGACGTCCGCCATCGTCGCAAGCGCGGCGACGGGCAGATAGCTGCCGATCGGACAGCCGAGCGCGCGTGCGGTCAGCATTGCGACCGCCGCGCCGCAGAGCGAATGCAGCGCGGAATCCTGATCGGTCCGCGACGCGCAAACGACGGCGGCTGCGTCCGGGAGCGTTTCGTGGCAGCGGTGGTGGTCGGTCACGACCGTGTCGACGCCGAGCGTTTTGGCGTACGCGATCTCCGCATGCGCGGAAATGCCGTTGTCCACGGTGAGGATCAGCCGCACGCCGTCCCTGTGCATTTCGTCGACCGCGCCGCAATTCAGCCCGTACCCCTCCCCCTGCCTGCTCGGCAGCAGGAAGGTCACGTTTGCGCCGAGACGCTTCAGCGCGTCGAAGAGGATCGCCGTTGCGCATACGCCGTCGGTGTCGTAATCGCCGTATACGCAGATGCGTTCGCCCGCTGCGATCGCCGCGCGGATGCGTGCGGCGGCGCGGTCCATGTCGGAAAGTGCGAACGGATCCGGCAGCTCCTGCGATTCGGGATGCAGATATGCTTCGATCGCGGCGTCGTCAATCAGCCCTCGCCGCGCAAGCATGGCGGCGAACGGCCTTGTAAATCCGAACCGTGTCCGGATATCCTGTATAACGGCGTCGGAAACGTCCGTGTTTGTGCGCATCACATATCGCATACGGCATAAAAAAGGACTGCGGAAACAACTCCGCAGTCCTGTTGCGTGCTTAGAGCGCGATCGCGGCGGTATCTCTTGCGATCGCCAGTTCTTCGTCGGTCGGCAGAACGATCACGGTGACCTTGGAGCCGGGCTTCGAAAGCACGACCTCTTTGCCGCGCGGCGCGGTGCGGTTCAGCTCGAAATCGAAATCGATGCCGAGGTAGTCCATGTTCTTCATGATCAGCTCGCGCGTTGCCGCGTCGTTCTCGCCGACGCCTGCGGTGAAGACGATGCAGTCCACGCCGTCCATCTCCGCAGAGTAGCCGCCGATCAGACGCTTGACGCCCTGCGCAAACATGTCGAGCGCGAGCGCGGCGCGCTCGTTGCCCTCGTTCTTTGCCGCCCACAGATCGCGGAAGTCGCTGGACACGCCGGAAACGCCGAGCATGCCGCTCTTCTTGTTCATCATCGTGTCGACTTCCTTTGCGGTGGTGTCCATTGCCTTCATCAGGAACGGAACGATCGCCGGGTCGATGCTTCCGCAGCGCGTGCCCATCGGGAGACCTTCGAGCGGCGTGAGACCCATGGAGGTGTTGACGCACTTACCGCCCTTCGAGCAGCTGACGGAAGAGCCGTTGCCGAGGTGGCAGGTGATCACGCGGACGTCGGGATCGCCCTCGCGGCCGAGGCGCTTGATCGCTTCGCCGGTGACGAACATGTGCGACGTGCCGTGGAAGCCGTAACGGCGGACCTGATACTTTTCATAGACCTCATACGGCAGCGCATAGATGTAGTTCTTCGGCTCCATGCTCATGCCCCACGCGGTGTCGAACACGGCGACCATCGGGGTATTGGGCATGACGGCGCGGCACGCGTTGATGCCCATGAGGTTTGCGGGATTGTGCAGCGGCGCAAGGGGCGTGCACGCTTCGATCATCTTGATGACTTCGTCGTCGATCAGCACGGACTTGGTGAACTTCGTGCCGCCGTGGACGACGCGGTGACCTACCGCCACGATGGACGCCATATCCTTGATGACGCCGATCTTCGGGTCGACGAGCACGTCGAGCACCATCGCGATCGCTTCCTGATGCGTCGGCATTGCGGCGTCCTTTTCGAGCTTTTCGCCGTTCGTCGGCTTATAGGTCAGCTTGCCGTCGATGCCGATGCGCTCGCAAAGCCCCTTTGCGAGAACGCTCTCGGTGTCGATGTCGATGAGCTGATATTTCAACGACGAGCTGCCTGCATTGATAACAAGAATGGATCTCATTGCTTTTCCTCCGTTACATGTTCTGTGCCTGTACCGCCGTGATCGCCACAACGGAAACGATATCCTCGATGCTGCAGCCGCGGCTCAGGTCGTTGATCGGCGCTGCGAAGCCCTGGCAGATCGGGCCGATCGCTTCCGCGCCGGCGAGACGCTGTACGAGCTTGTAGCCGATGTTGCCCGCCTGCAGGTCCGGGAAGACGAGAACGTTCGCCTTGCCGGCAACGGGGCTTCCGGGGCTCTTGAGCTGACCGACCTTTTCGACGAGCGCGGCGTCCGCCTGCAGTTCGCCGTCGACCATCAGCTCCGGCGCGCGCTCGTGGACCATCTCGGTCGCGATGCGGACCTTATCGACGTTGTCGTGCTTTGCGCTGCCCTTCGTGGAGAAGGAAAGCATCGCGATGCGCGCGTCCATGCCGCAAAGCGCCTTTGCGCTCGCCGCGGACGAGATCGCGATCTCGGCAAGCTGTTCGGACGTCGGGTCGATGTTGACCGCGCAGTCCGCAAAGATCATCAGACCGTCGTCGCCGTATGCCTTGTTCGGGATCTCCATGATGAAGAAGCTCGAAACCGTGTTGATGCCGGGCTTCATCTTGATGATCTGCAGACCCGGACGGAGCGTGTTGCCCGTGGTGTTGATCGCGCCGGAAACGAAGCCGTCGCCCTTGCCGTCCTTGATCATCATCGCCGCAAAGAACAGCGGGTTTTTGATCATGTCGGCAGCCTTTTCGGGCGTGACGCCCTTTGCCTTGCGCATCTCATAGAAACGGTCGACATAGAGCTGATAATCCGGATGCGTTTCGGGATCGATCGTGTCGATGCCTTCGAGCGATACGTCGAACTTCTTCGCAACCGCTTCGATCTCTTCGCGCTTGCCGAACAGCGTGACCTTTGCAATGCCTTCCGCCGTGATGCGTGCTGCCGCCTGCACGGTGCGTTCTTCGGTTCCTTCGGGCAGCAGGATGCGCTTCACATCCGCCTTTGCCTTTGCCTTGATCTGTTCCATCAACGACATAACAAAATCCTCCAAAATAGATTTACAATTTATTCTAACACATCTGCGCAAAAAATGATATACTTGATTTAGATATATTTTTGCTTTTTGGCAAGGAGGAGGCTTTCATGCGCGTCGTGGGGATCATCGCGGAGTACAACCCGCTGCACAACGGACACATCTATCACATGGAGGAATCCAAAAAGCAGGCAGATTCCGAATTCTGCATCGTCGCCATGTCCGGCAATTTCGTGCAGCGCGGCGAACCCGCATGCTCCGACAAGTTCACCCGCGCGGAATGGGCGGTCATGGGCGGCGCGGACGTCGTCGTCGAGATCCCGACGGTCTATGCGGTTGCGAGCGCGGAACGCTTTGCCGAAGGCGCGGTGAAAACGCTTGCCGCTACCGGCGTGGTGACCGATCTTGCGTTCGGCGTGGAGACCGAGGACGTGAACGCGCTCTACCATCTGGCGGATCTTCTGGACCGCGAGCCCGCAAACCTCAGGGTCTATCTCCTCCACCATCTCAAGCAGGGCAAGTCCTTCCCCCGCGCGCAGTACGACGCGCTCGCGGATCTCGGCGTTCCCGAAGACGAGCTTGCGATCCTGCAGCAGCCGAACAATATCCTTGCCGTGGAGTACCTGAAATCCATCCGCCGCTTTGCGCCGGAGATCCGTCCGCTGCCGATCCAACGGATCGGAAACAAATACAACAGCACCGTGCTGACTGGAAAGCTTTCGAGCGCCACGGCGATCCGCGAAGCGCTTCTGGGCGGCGACGAATCGGTTTACGATACCATGCCGATGAGTGTTGCGGCGGCGATGCGGTTCGACGAGCAGTTCCCGGTGACCTTCGATCGCTTCGGTTCGATGCTTCTGTACCGTCTGCGCACGATGAGCCTCGAAGAGCTTAAAGCGCTTCCCGACGTTGCGGAAGGGTTTGAACAGGTTCTGTACCGCGCCGCGCGGCAGGCGACCGACCTTCCGTCGCTGCTCGATCTGATCAAATCGAAGCGCTATACGCTTGCGCGGTGCAAGCGCATTCTGGTCTCGGCGCTGCTGCACATCCCCGCCGGGATGACCGACGCGCTCGGCGACAGCATCGGAGATCTGTATCTGCATGTGCTCGGGCTGAAGCGGATCGGCAGAGGTCTGCTTGCGGCGATGGCAAGCCATGCGGAAGCGCCGGTCATTCTGCGACATTCGGACCTCTCGAACTGCTCGGAGATCGCGCGGGCGTCGCTTGCGATCGACGCGCTGTCCACCGACCTCTACGCCTATGCGCTGAACCGCGAGCTGCACCGCGATTCGCAGAGTGCGATCACGGTCTGACTTTTCGGAAATTTCCCCCGCACAAATTTGCGTGCGGGGGTTTTGTTTGCTTCTAATGCAGCCCTTTGGAACGGATCGCATCCGCTCGCGGCAACAACGGACGATCAATGATCGTCCCTACGGATATCTGCAGCTCTGTTAATCTCTCCCTCCGTCACCTTGCGGTGACACCACGTCCCGAAACATAGTCGCACCTCACCTCGCTTCTCCTTGCACTGCGGGCGCTCATCTCCGTGCCCCCAAAGGAGAAGGCAATGAAGCACACGCTTTTCGCCA
>CADAPG010000001.1 GCA_902789675.1 uncultured Eubacteriales bacterium | reverse complement strand
CTCCTTTGTAGTTTTGTTGGCAAACTTATTCTACCAGAGATTCATATGAACTTCTATTTTTATTCCCCTTTACTGTTGCACTTGATAGTATAATTCATCCATAAAAACAGACGGGAGCGCTGATTGCGCTCCCGTATCCTTTCGGAATTATTCTTCTTCCTCGTCCTCGCGCTTTGCCTGCTCGATGATCTTCTTCGCCTGCTCGGCGGGTACATCCTCGTAGCGGGTGAACTCGCTGCGGAAGGAGCCGCGCGCCTGCGTCATGGAACGAAGGTCTGTCGCATACTTGAACATCTCGGAAAGCGGCGCTTCCGCGACGATCTCGGTGCCGCCGTTACTGGGCGTCATGCCGAGCATTCTGCCGCGGCGACGGCTGAGGTCGCCCATGATATCGCCGACGTTCTCGTTCGGAACCCAGATATAGTAGGTGTAGATCGGCTCGGTCAGCGCGGGGCTCGCCTTAACGCAAGCAGCCTTATAGGACAGTCTTGCAGCGCTCTTGAACGCAACTTCCTTGGAGTCGACCGGATGGTACTTGCCGTCGTAAAGCGTTGCCTTGATGCCGACCATCGGATAACCTGCAAGCACGCCGTGCAGCATTGCTTCGCGAAGTCCCTTTTCGACTGCGGGAATGTATTCCTTCGGAACAACACCGCCGACGATTGCATTGACGAATTCGAAATCAACGCCTTCGGGCGCCGGCTCGAACCGCATCTGAACGACGCCGAACTGACCGCTGCCGCCGGACTGCTTCTTGTGTTTGCCTTCCGCTTCCGCCGTAGAACGAATCGTCTCACGATACGGAATGCGCGGGTCTGCAAGCTGCGCTTCGACGTTGCTCTTGTTGCGGATCTTTGCACACGTTACGTCAAGATGCATTTCGCCGAGACCCTTCAGAAGGACGTCGCCGGTTTCTGCGTTCTTTTCGATCGCAATGGTGGGATCCTCTTCGAGGAGCTTATTGAGACCGCCGATGACCTTATCTTCCTCGCCCTGCTTCTTCGCAGTAACCGCGAGGCTGATGCACGGTTCGGGGAATTTGACCTGCTCGATCTTCACGACGTCGGACGCATCGCAGAGCGTATCGTTCGTGTTGGAGATCTGCAGCTTCGGGATCGCGCCGATGTCGCCGGCGTTCAGCTTATCAACAGCAATGGACTTCTTGCCGCGGAGCATGACAGGCGCCGTGGGCTTTTCGCTCTTTTCCTGGTTTGCATTGAACAGCGAAACGCCGCCGTCCAGCGTGCCGCGATGCACCTTCACGATGCTGTACTTGCCGAACTGATCGTTGACCGTCTTATAGATATGGCAAACCATCTTGCCGTCTCTTGTGAGCTCGATCTCTTCGCCGTTCTTGAACGCTTTCGGAAGCTTGGCGTCCGCTGCGGTCGGCATGTAGTGGAGGATGTAATCGAGGAGCGTGGTTACGCCGATGTTGTTGAGTGCAGACGTGCAGCACACGGGCGTAATATCGCCGTCCAGAACGCCCTTGGAAAGACCCATCAGAATCTGCTCACGGGAAAGCTCCATCGTCTCAAGATATTCCATCATGAGATCTTCGTCAGCTTCCGCAGCCGCTTCGGTGAGCTTCTCATAGAGCTCCTGCGCTTCCGCTTCAAGGTTGCCGGGAATCGCGACTTCTTTTTCGCCTTTGCCTTCAAACATCTTCGCGTTCATGTTGACGATATCGACATAGCCCTTGAACGCGCCGCCCTGCATGATCGGGAGCTGGATCGGAACGACGTTCACGCCGAACTTTTCGTTCACTGCCTGCATCGTCTTTTCGAAATTCGCGTTGTCGCGATCCATCTGGTTGATGACCATCATTCTGGCTTTGTGCTGTTCTTTGCACATTGCCATTGTCTTTTCCGCACCGACTGCGGGACCGGATACTGCGCTGATCACAACGAGCGCTGCATCGCAAAGCGCCATGGCTGCGGTTACGTCGCCATAGAAATCGAAGAAACCGGGCGCGTCGATCAGATTGATCTTCGTGTTCTTCCATTCCAAAGGCGCAAGCGCCATATTGATGGAGATGGAACGTTTGATTTCTTCGGGATCGAAATCCGTCGTAGGTGCATTGTTCGGGAAACGATCGACAAGCCCTGCATTGTAAAGCATTGCTTCGGTTAAAGTCGTTTTGCCCTCGCCGCCGTGTCCGAAGACGCCGATGTTGCGAATCTCATTCGCGGTGTAGAATTTCATGTGTGTTCCCCCTGTTGGAATTTGGTGTTCAAAATTGAATCCGTCTACACGGATTTACCCAATTTAATCAATTTACTATAACACAGAAAAGTCAATCTGTAAACCTAAACTTTCCATGAATTTGCATATTCTTTTTGTTTTTCCGTCAAAACATCTACCGCTGCGCCGATACTCTTGAGTTTTTCGTTCGCTACAAACGCATCGATCGCATCCGGAACCGCATAGACGCGCGCTTCCTTCGGACGGTTCACGGCAAGTTCCCTTGCGCAAAGCGCCTGGATCGCAAAGCTCATATCCATGATCTCCGCGGGATGCCCGTCGCCGGATGCCAGGTTGACAAGTCTGCCCTCTGCAAGCAGATACAGCCAGTTCCCGTTATCGAGACGATATCCCGTAATGTTCGGTTTCATCTGACGGGTTTCCACGGCGATTTTCTTTAAGCCCGCTACGTCGATTTCAACGTCAAAATGCCCCGCGTTGGATAACAGCACGCCGTTTTTCATGGAACGCATATGCGCTTCCGTAATCACGTCGCACATTCCCGTTACCGTGATAAATACGTCGCCCACCTTTGCCGCTTCCGACATAGGCATGACCGTAAAACCGTCCATAACAGCCTCGATCGCCTTGATCGGATCGATCTCCGTGACGATCACGCGTGCGCCCAATCCTTTTGCGCGCATGGCAACGCCGCGTCCGCACCATCCGTATCCGGCAACGACGACAGTTTTTCCGGCAACGATCAGATTGGTCGTACGGTCGATCCCGTCAAATACGGATTGTCCGGTTCCGTAGCGATTGTCGAAAAGATGCTTGCACTGCGCATCGTTGACGCTGAACATCGGGAAACGCAGCGTCCCGTCCTTCTCCATCGCCAACAGACGATGAATCCCGGTCGTCGTTTCTTCGCATCCGCCGATAATCTTCGGAATCAGATGCGGAAGCTTCGTATGGATCAGCGTAACAAGATCCGCACCGTCGTCGATGATGATATCCGGCTCGGATTCCAGCACGCGCATCAGACACTTCTCATAGACGTCCGGAGACGCGCCGTGAACGGCAAACACGGACATTCCTTCATGCACAAGCGCAGCAGCAACGTCATCCTGCGTGGAAAGCGGATTGCTTCCCGTAACATGCATTTCCGCGCCGCCCGCCTGCAACACCTTGCAGAGATATGCCGTTTTTGCTTCGAGATGCACCGACAAAGCAATGCGCAGCCCTTTGAACGGCTGTTCGATCCGAAAGCTTTCTTCGATCAGATTCAGGAGCGCCATATTGCGCCGCACCCATTCAATCTTGTCGAGACCGGACGGATACAATGTCTCGTCCGCAATTAAAAACCGATTCGTATTCATTCATTCCTCCAAATATCTGATTGCAGCCTGCAGCTGCGTATCAAGTTCAAACGGGATCAGATCGATCGAATACCGTTTTGCTTCTTCCGGCAGTTCAACGATCTGGTTGGGCGTAATACCTTCGTCCTGGACGCAGATACCGTTCGGTGTGTAATAGGCGTCTGTCGTCAGCTTCAGCCAGCCTTTCGTTTCCGTTATTTCATAAAAGGTCTGCACGATCCCTTTGCCGTATGTCTGCGTGCCGATCAGATATGCGGCTTCGTAGTCCTTCAAAGCACCGGCGACGAGTTCGCTCGCGGATGCGGACATATTGTTGACAAGAAGAACCATCCGCATATCAAGTCCTGCATTCTTGGTCTTGTATTCCTCAACCTTTCCGTCTCTGGACCGTAAGGATGTAACGACGTGGTTTTTCGGAAGGAAGATATCTGCGATATCGATTGCGTCATACAAAGAACCGCCGAGATTATCGCGCAGATCCAGAACGAGCTTCTGCATGCCGGATTTCTGCAGCTCGTCAATCGCGGCCTTCGTCTCTTCCACGCAAGTTCCGTGGAACGTCTGTACGTGTATGTATCCGATGGTATCCGTCAGCATCCGGTACGAGATCGCCGGCGTATGAACTTCGCGTGCAACAATCGTGAACGACAATGTTTCATCCCCACGCCGGATTACAAAATGATTTTCTGCACCATCTTCTGCGCGCACATTAGCGAGGAAATCGGACAATGTTTCTCCGTTGTATGCAACACCGTTGATCTCAACGATCAAATCGCCCGGCTTGACACCGGCCTCAGCAGCAGGCGTGTCTTCATATACATCGAGAATTACGATGTCCCCGTTTTCGCTCAGCTGCGTCAAAATACCGATTCCGACATAATTCCGTTGGTTCTGTTTTCTGAGATCCTCGTATTCCGATTTCGTATAGTATTCCGCATAACGATCGCCTGTTGCCGACGCGATCCCCTTCAGAACATCTTCCGTTAATTCCTTTTCATCTTCATTATAATAGAAAAAGTGATCACGAATGATCTCCCTTGCCTGCTTGACGGAAGTCACAAAATGATCATCACCCGATTGATATTTGCGCTTTGCCGCAAACCATGTCACAGCGCCGGTAATAAGGGCTGTGACGACGATCGTTATAATCAAAAAGATCAGCAGTGAAAGAATCCCTTTACGCTTTTCTTTTTTCAAGCTTTCCGATTCACGATTGATTTGTTCAAATTGTTCCATGCGAAACTCACACCTTTGATTCAGAATAGAAACAGGCTGTGTAATCCCGGATTGAATCATTACACAGCCTTGGATTACGGATCATAAAGACCGGTATTGAAATAATCAGCCTTTTAGAAAGTCGGGCAGCTGTTCCGGCGCACAGGAGAGCGACAGCACCAACCGAATCCCATGTGTATCGGAAAACCGTTCGAGCTGTGCAAACATCTCCTTCAGCGACTGGAGATCATGATGGACAAGATGCATAAAGCTGTCTATCACAATGCATTCAAGGTCATGATCCGACGCCGCGATCCCGCAAAGGAATCCGTAAAACATCTTTGGGCCGGAGAGCGCATATTCCGTTGCGTTGATAAAGCGCACGGAAAGATTCAGATCGTACATGTATCGCTCGTCTTCGTCGATGAATACAACGCTTCCCTTTGCCTCTTCCGCTGCGCGATTTGCAATCTCGAGAATCTTTTTGGTTTTGCCGGACCCTTTTTCGCCGAAAATTAGCTGAATCAATTCTGTACCTCCGAATAAATCTTATTGTTTATTATACCGTGTTTTTATGCTGCTTGCAAGTATGATTGCTTAATCGAAATAAGATCGCATCCACTGATAACGCGGATCGTCACGCCAGCCTTCTGCTGTTTCGTCCCGCGTCGTATAATTGCAAAGACAGCCCGGAAGAGCTTCCTTGACTGCCGCAGCCTGATCGCGGGAAAACGGATTCATTGCATACCACAGGCGTTTTACGCCGGTCAGCGAGAACAGCGGTGAAAGGTCCGACACGCCGACATTGCACACGTTTACATCCTGCAGAGACGGCATCTCTGTCAACGGAGAAAGATCCGGGATCTTGTTCATGAACAGCTCGATGTATTCAAGATCCTTCAGCGTAGTCAATGCGGAGATATCGGTAATCTTGTTATCCGCCAGGATCAACACTTTCAGTTTGGTCAGCCCGGCGATCACTTGCAGATCGTTGTTTGTCAGATAGTTATGACCGAGATCCAACGCTTCCAGATCATAGCAGTATTTCAAAAGCGCGATATCTCCTTCATAGAGGCGCTTGGTGGTCTTGACCTTTTTATTGTATTCTTCGCTTGCCTTGGGGCTGGTATGCTTGGACGGATTTTTCGTGGAAAAACCTACTGCATCGGTACGCAGCTTATGCGGTCCCAGACGAATGATCCAGACAAATCGGATTTGCGGGTATTCCTCTGCAAGCGTTACCATCTGTTCATCCGATAAACCGCAATCACAGACGATCAGTTTTTTCAGAAAAGGCATCTCTGCAATCAGGTTTTTAACTTCTTCTGTTCCTCCGAGCTTTGTTTTTGATAAATCAAGTTCTTCAGCTGCACAGTCGATTTCTTTCCCGAACAGTTCGATCTTCCCGACGATATGAATACCTGGCAGAGCTTGTTCAAGTTGGCTGTTATCGCTCTCCGACCATTCGGAAGGAAGTCCGATTGCAGTCAGCTTCGAAAATGCTTTCAATTTTGCAATCAGCATTTCAGGCGACCAGCCTTTTAAATTGTTCAGATTCAGGACTTCCGTATCGGAGTCATACTGTGAATCACCGATCCCGATCATTCTGCCAACCCGAACAGACGGATTCTCTGCGCTGAAGGAATCAATCTGCGCATCCGTCCAGCCGGATTCGCGAAGGTCGACCGATTGCAACTTCGGAAAATATCGAACTGCTTCCGTAAGCTCCGCGGCATCCGTACCTTGCGGAACCGTCAGTTGTTCATCCGTATTTGTCAAAAGCATTGCATCGGTCTGATAAGCATATCGGACGTCGATCAAGGGATGTTCATTCTGAAACGCGAGCAGCGCGGCATACTCTCTGCTTCCGGTCGCGTCGAGCGTCTGCAGATAGGGGAATACCTCAAGCACCCGGATATCTTCGATTGTTGCGTTCGGCAAGGTCAGAACGTTTGAATCACTGCGAAACGCACCGTCCGTCAGAAGCTGATTCCATATAATCCTGCATTCCGGCAGCTCACGGGATATTTGTTCAATGTCGGAATACGGCGTATACGGAAGCGCTGTCAGATCAAGGAAGCGGAGAGACTTCATTCGATACAGTTCTTCCAGCGCAGGCATATCTTCGGGAGATGATACAACCAATTCCGTTACCGGAACGGAAACGATGTCTACTTCCTCGTTCGTTTCATCCGAAACAACCGTTTCATACGGCACATCCGTAACGATCGGCAGCGTTGTTTCGGCATCAGGTATTTGCTCCTGTGTTGTTTGCTCGCCGCACGCAAGCAGGATACAGCAAATGATTGCCGGGATGATAACCGTCAGACGCTTCATGAATGTTACCTCCTTTTACGCACAATGATCAGTAAAGCGAGCAGAATCAACAGCAAAAGGATCAGACCGCCGCCGATCATCAGAACCGTGCTGCTGATCGAATCATCCTGCTCCGCAGTTTTTTCGATTGCAGGAGTCGGTTCCGGCGTAACACGCGTCCCCTCTGTCTCCTCGCAAATAACCGGTTCGGACGGGCTTTCAGTCGTTTTTTCTTCGACAATCTGCACAGGCTCGGGTGTGAACGTCGGAACAGGCGTATCCGGTTCCGGGGTGATCGGAATCGGCGTGATTTCGGGCGTAGGCGTCGGTGTGACCGTTGGCTGAGGCGTTACGGATAGCGACGATTCGTCGATATGTTCAAACATATCGTTCATCCCTGCAGTATCCTCTCCGACTGTCGTATATGCGAGACCGAATTCCGCAAGGCTGTATTCTGTTTTGGATACGTGATGATTGTCTTTCCTTGTTTGCGTCGGATGCATCAAAAATGCCTGTGAAGCGGTTTCGAATGCCGATTTACCGCCCAAAGCGGCGATCGGACGGTCCACATCCAACGTCAGTTTGTTTTGGCTGTACAGATGAATATAAAGCTTTTTTACTTCCCAGGGTTCCGTTTTGGGGTATCCTTTCGGCTGATAATCCGGATCCGCTGCAAGCGGTACGGCGGCAAGAACTCCTTCGGCAAGGACCTTATGCTGCCAATGTCCGTATTCGCCGTTGAGATCCTGCGTCATTACTACTTCGGGTCTGTAGGTTCGGATCATCGTAACCGCATACCGCGTTACGTCATCTTTTGTAAAGGTATGATGAAACTTATCGTAATAATTCTGCGGAATGTCGGGAAAGCCACCGAATACAGGCTGTGTTTTCAATCCCAAAATCCATGCTCCGTTCAGGTCTTCCTGACGGCGTTCGCGCTGGAATTTTTCCGGCAGCTTTGTGCTCATGATCATGGAGATGCCGCTTAGTCCCCGATCTGCCTCGTAGATCGGATAGATCGCGCCAAGAAACAGTACGTCGTCATCCGGATGCATGGCAAACGTCATATAGTCAGCCTTTTCGATCGTCGGTGCAAACGGATGATAATCGGAAATACTGCCGGTGCCGAGCGCATATAACGAGCAGAACGAGCAATTGTCTTCATCTGCGCGGACGGATACCTTGCGCGTTTCCGGGAGTACGCCGATCAGATTATTATAAAGCAAAATCCCAGGTTCTTCCGAAAGCTTCGCGCCGGAACCGTCGTACTGCATGACGGTATATGCGACAGGCGCGCTGTAAAAAGATAAATACACGGAAGCGACAGGAACGCTGTCATCCCAGGAGATCGAAAGCGTTTTTCCTTTGGCAACACGCTGAACCGTGTCAAAATCGCTGTCGCGAAGGCGTTCATCGTGCAAGGAAAAATCACCGCTGTATTTACATTTCGCCGAAAGGTTCTCCGCTTGATCTTCAGCAGCGGCCGCTGTATGAAACGGTAAAATGAGCAGCGTAAGAAAAGCGATCGCAACAATCAGAATTGTACGTAGTAGCTGTTTGGTCATGAAATACCTCTTGGATCAAAAACCGAGTTCCTTCAGAAGTCTTGTATAGTTCTGTTCAAGTTCTTCTGCTTCCACCGCTTCCTGCAGATACAGGGGTAGTTCCTCATAGGGAATCCGGAACGTATTTTTCCAATAAAACGCCTTTTTCTTGTTCCTCCCGGTTCCGTCGAAAAATGCATCCATTGAAAAAAACTCTCTTCCGTGGATCTGCTTGAAAGTCAGGATCAGGAACGTCAGATGCGGTGCCCACATTTCGTATGTCAGATAGGCGTCGTCGCTGCCGTCGCCGTTCTGATCGAGCCGATCGACGATCATCAGATAGTGTCCGCCGCTTTTCACAATGTCTCCGGATTCGGCGCGATCGAATTCAATGCGATTGTCTCGCGCTTTTGTGCGTTCACCGAGCGTGCCGATCTCGGAATTGACTTCGGAACTGAGATTCATGCCAGACTGTTTGTATGCCCAAACGATACTGGCAACGCATTGCATGCCGGTGTAATAGTATGTCCCGTTCGGATCCGTTGTGGGGTTGTCCAGTTTGGCGCCCCAATAGGGATTTAATCCCCAGTTTCTGGCGGCCTGATACGCTCCGTGTCCCTGATAGACGATCGAATAACCGTATTTAGCCATATTGGAAACCAGAGAAACGCCCGCCGTTACAACGCCGGCGCGCGTATACAGCCCCGCGGCGGCAACGTCGCGGCTGATCGTTCGGTTCATTTCGTCAACGCTGGTTCCCTTCTCCTTCAGCAGCGATTTAACGGGTTGTCTGACATAATCTACCCCTTCCGCGCGGATCGGATATCGGAAACCGGAATTGACCGTGACATTGATCGAAGCGTATTCATTTCCTTCCGGATCTTTTGTCCATAATGTATACTTGCCGTCATACTTGAAAACGCGAAGAGTATCCGTCGGTTCTCCGTTATCGGTTGCATCAAACCAATCCTTGGATTGAGCAGATGGCTTCAGACCTTCTTTGGTAAAGCAGTATTGCTGTATAGTTCTGCCGTCTTTTGTTTTCGCTTCGACTACGGCTTCGCGAACGGAAACGATCATATCATCATTCTCTGCGGTAAACGATACCGGAACGCCGGCCATTTCATAAAAGAACACAAGATCGTCCCGGATCAGTTTGAAATCATCCACTTTGAATGTATCGACGTTCTCATAATACCGCATTTCCACGGTCCGGCCGTCTCCGATATCAAGGACGACGCGATTGTTGTCAAACGTATACGTCCCTTCACGTTCGCTCTCGCTCGCGGTCACGAGATAAGTCTTGTCGCTGCGCAGTTCCAGAGAAAACGGAAGATCCTCGATCGTCCAGACGCCTGTATATGGATTCGGTTCCGGCGTATCCGTCGGCAGCGGTGCTTCCGTCGGTTTCGGAGTCGGAGTCGGCGCTTCCGTCGGTTCCGGAGTAGGCGTAACAAAGGAAATCTGCTCGGATTCTACTTTCGGTGCAGCAGTTTCGGGCACAGGAGTATTGACCGTTTCGGCGGTTTGTAACGCATGCTGATCAAGAACGGGCTCCGGAGTTTGTTCCTGCGATTGCGCGAGCAGGGGTGTTTCCTGCTCCGCGGCAGGAGTTCCGGCGCATCCCGAAATACTCGTCGTGAAGCATAGTATTGACAAAATAATACAAACCGATCTTCGCATGGCAATCTCCTTTTGACATATTATACTACATATTTTTATAATTGTCCACCATGCAAAAGCCGAAGGATTTCTCCTCCGGCTTTATAAGTATTATAGATTTATTTATTGCGCTTTCAAAAGGAACGTGCGGTATGCTTTGAAAGCTTCGTAAAGATCTGCCTTTGAGATGATCTCCCACGGCGCGTGCATGGACAGAACCGCGACGCCGCTGTCGATGACTTCCATGCCGTATTCTGCGCAGATATATGCGATCGTTCCGCCGCCTCCTGCGTCTACTTTGCCGAGCTCCGCAGTCTGATACCGCACCTTGCTGTCGTCCATCCACTTGCGAAGCTTCGCCATGTATTCGGCATTCGCATCGTTCGAGCCGCTCTTACCGCGCGCGCCTGTGTATTTGTTGAAGCAGACGCCCTGTCCGAGGAACGCGCTGTTTTTCTTTTCAAATACGCCCGCAAAATTCGGATCGAATCCGGCGCTGACGTCGCAGGAAAGCATATGCGCATTCGTCATAGCGCGGCGCAGCTTCAGCTCGGTGTATTCTCCGGTGAGATTCATGACCTCTGCGACCGTATTCTCAAAGTATTTCGCATGCATGCCGGTGGCGCCGACAGAGCCGATCTCTTCCTTGTCCGCAAGGATACAGCAGCAGGTTGCATCCGGCGTCGTTTTGATATCGAGCATCGTTTTGATCTGCGCAAATGCACAGACGCGATCGTCGTGACCGTATCCGATGATCATGCTGCGGTCAAGTCCCAGCTCTCTCGCTTTTCCTGCCGGAACAACTTCGATTTCTGCAGAGAGGAAATCTTCTTCCTCAATACCGTATTTCTCCTTGAGGATCTTGAGCATATTCGCCTTGACCGGCTCCTTCTCCTCATCTTTCAGCGGCATGCCGCCGATGATGACGTTCAGCTCCTCGCCGCCGATGGCTTCGGCCGCTTTCTTCTGCAGCTGTTCGGCAGACAGATGGATCAAAAGATCCGAGATGCCGACGACGGGATCATTGTCGTCTTCACCGATCACGACGTTGACGATCGTTCCGTCCTTCTTTGCGACGACGCCGTGCATTGCAAGCGGGATCGTGACCCACTGGTATTTCTTAATTCCGCCGTAATAGTGCGTATCGAGATATGCAAGTCCGGTATCCTCATAAAGCGGATTCTGCTTCAGATCCATGCGCGGAGAATCGATGTGCGCGCCGATGATATTGAATCCCTTCTCCATCGGCTGTTTGCCGACAATGAAAAGCATGATCGCTTTTCCCATGCAATCCGCATAAACGCGGTCGCCCGCCTTCAGGCTGCCGTTTTCTGCGATAATCTCTTTGAGATCGCGATACCCTGCCTCCTTCGCGCGTTCAATCGCGCCGATCACACATTCGCGTTCGGTCTTGCCCGCATCCAGAAACGCACGGTATTCCTTTGCAATCGTTTCCACTTTGCGAAGGTCGGTTTTCGTATAAGTGTTCCAAGCAACAGTTCGTTCCATAAGATCCTCCCTATTTGATTTGTTTCATTTTATCACGAAATTCTTTTTGAATCCACTCTTTTCTCGCGTTTTAAGCCTAATAATCATAATATATAATATTCAAAGCAAGCATATTGATAAAGTAAAATGCCGTAAACGAGCAATCGTTTACGGCATTTTCTGGTCTGGGTGGAGAGATTTGAACTCTCGGCCTCTTGAACCCCATTCAAGCACGCTACCAAACTGCGCTACACCCAGTGATCGGAACCGTCAGTTATCTTAGCATCCGGTTCCCGGTTTGTCAAGTATTAATTGATAATTACGGGATATTGATCGAATCCATCACCGGATTTTGAGAATTCTCCATATCGTTGACCATTCCTTTTGTATGATCAAATATGCTGATGATGTCATTCTTGACATTGGTGATCCACTCCGAGATCGGTCCCTTCAGGATGTCTTTTTCATTCAAATAATACAGCAGCGCAGCTGCCAGGACAATTACAACAACGATGATTCCGATGATACGAAAAAACCATTTCATAACGATATCTCCTTTCTGTTTCTGTCATCCGATGTTCATTCGTTCCGTTTCGGATACGGCTTTGGCAATCAAAGGCTCAAAGTCAACGAGAGCTTCGCTTTCTCTGAGCTTTTCCACTTTCGGCTTTGTGACCGGGTGCTTCGGTACAAACACCGTGCAGCAGTCTTCATACGGCAGGATCGATGTCTCGAACGTACCGATCTTCTGTGCTTTGTCAATGATCTCTTCTTTATCAAAACCGATCAACGGACGGAACACCGGCATGCTTACGGCGTCGTCTGTCACACAAAGCGATTCGATCGTCTGACTGGCGACCTGTCCGATCGATTCTCCGGTAATCAGCGCAAGCGATCCCGTTTCCTTTGCGATCCGTTCTGCAATCTTCATCATCAATCGACGCATCAGGACCGTCGTTTCTGTGGAAGGGCATTTGTCATAGATCGTCATCTGGATGTCCGTAAACGGCACAAGATACAGATTGATCCTTCCCGCATAGCGGGAAACGAGCTTCGTCAGTTCAACGACCTTATCCCTTGCCCGTTCGCTTGTATAGGGATAGCTGTAAAAATGTACCGCATCCAACATGACGCCGCGTTTAGCGATCATATAACCGGCAACGGGACTGTCGATTCCGCCGGAGATCAAAAGCATCGCCTTGCCGTTTGAACCGACAGGCATACCGCCGGCTCCAAGCACTTCGCCGGTATACACAAACGCGTTGTTCTGCCGGATCTCGACGGTGACCGGAAGCTCCGGATGATGCACGTCCACTTTGAGATTCGGATACGCTTCCAGGATCTCGTGACCGAGTTCTCTGCAGATCTGCTCGGACGTCATGGAAAAACGCTTGTCCGAACGTCGTGCAAAGCATTTGAATGTCGGAGCATCGACTCTGTTTGCAAACGGTTCGACCTCCGAGATCGCCGCAGCACGTACCGCATCCCAGGTCTTTTCCACACAGCACGCAACGCTGATCGAATGGATCCCAAACACACGGCAAAGCCTGTCCGTACATTCCGGAATGTTTTCTTCCGGAATCCCGTAAACGAATATCCTTCCCTGTTCCCGTTCAACAGATGCGTGGACGGGATTGAGAGCCTGTTTGATTCGATCGACCAGAAGACGTTCGAAGAACGGACGGTTCAATCCTTTCAAGTGTATTTCCGCATATCGGACCAGTATTACTTTTTCCATATTTATCTCCTTTTATATCTGCGCAAAAGCTTGACCTGTTCTTCGATGATGCCGGACGCAATATCGGCTTCCTGTTCCGTGTTGAACGGACAAAAACTGAATCGGATCGCGCCTTCCTGCCTTGCGCCGGTAATGCCTAATGCGTTCAGAATACGGTTTTTACCGACCTTCTTGGAAGAACACGCCGAGCCCGTCGAAACAAGGACTCCGTACCGTTCCAATGCATGCATCAGCACCTCCCCGCGAACGCCGAGGAACGAAAGATTCAGAATATGCGGCGCACCGGTCTCAATCGAGGGACCGTTCAGGAGCACATCCGGCAAACCCGATAAATTCCGGTAAAGCCTGGACTTCACACGGAACATCTGCGCGTGCCACGCCGTTTCGTTTGCATGATAAGCGCGCAGCGCTGTATCAAAGCCGAGGATCCCGGGAACATTCGTTGTGCCGCTGCGGAGATTCCGCTCCTGTCCGCCTCCGATCTGTCCGCCCGAGAATCGGATGCCGTTTCTGACGTACAGGAATCCAACGCCCTTCGGCGCATGCAGTTTATGCGCGGATACAGAGTACAGATCGACCGGCAGCTTTTTTGCCCTGACTTTCATGAACGCCTGCACGCCGTCCGAGTGAAAAACGGCATTTGGAGAAAGCGCACGTATTTTGGCAGAGATACGATCCAGGTCGTTTACGCTTCCGATTTCGTTATTGACATGCATGATGCTGACGAATGCAGTGTCTTGGCTGAGAACCTCGGACAAACGGTCAATATTGACGGTGCCGTCCGGATTCAGAGGAGCATATGTCAGCTCGGCGTTAAAGAGCTTTGCCGCTGCTGCCGCCGTTTCAAATACGGAAGGATGTTCGATCTCCGTCGTAACGATTTGTATTTTACCGCGGCAGTTCTTTACCGTACCGAAGATTGCAGCGTTGTTTGATTCGGTTCCGCCCGATGTATAAACGATCTCATTTGCGTCTGCACCGATCAGAGATGCAGCGAATGCTCTTGCCTCGTTGACGCTTTTTTCTACGGAAAAAGCTGCGGCGTATGCCGCTGACGGATTGAAGAATTCTTCCGTCATGTAACGGCATGCACGGCGAGCCGCGTCCGGAAGCGTTTGTGTTGTTGCACTGTTGTCAAAGTATATCATATCGATTCCTTATGTTTTACTATATTCCAATAGTATTCCGAAGCCGATTATTTCGGAACTATTTATATCACACTGCCGAAAAAAAAACACGGAAATCGCAAATTGTTTACACATTAGTCACTTCTCTGTGAAATTTTATGTTATAATAAGATCAGTTAAATCTAAATATATTAGGAGGTATATATATGATTTGTAAGGAGTGCGGAGCATATAATCCCGATCATGCAACGTACTGCAAGGTTTGCGCCGCAAGTCTGAAGGACGAGCCGGAAGCCGCCGCTCCCGTTGCATCCGACCCCGTGACTGCACCCGAACCGGAAGCGGAACAGCAGCCGACCAAACGGTTCAGCCGTCCTTCCTGGGTCATGCCCGAAAACAACGAGGATGTTAAGCAAGCTGCAGACGATATAGCGACGGAAGCCGAGAATATGAATGCTGACGTTGCAAGACATGCTGTGGAAGCCGAAAACATCGCGGAAGAAACCGTCAACGAGGCGCAGCAAGAAGATGCCGCCCCCGAAGTCGAAGATGAAACACCCCCGATCTGGTCGCCTTCGCAAGCGCGTCGCAGAACCGCTTTGTTTGACAACAGCGAAGAATCGCAGGACTCGGATGCTGCAGAAGACGACGGTGAAGAAGAAGGCATCTACAATGATGAAGAAGCGCTCGAGGATGAAGCCGATTCGTTCGAGTATGAACCTACTCCGCCGAAGCGCAAACAGCAAAAGAAAAAGAACAACACGATGTTTACCGTTCTTTTGATCGCAATCATTGTTGTGATCGTCGGTATTCTGGTTCTCGGCGGATATTTGCTTCTCAGAAATCAGCTGAAGTGCAGTAAGACCCCGAAAAAGGACAATACCGAAACGACTTCTGTAACAAATCCCGAAGATGAGAATCCGACTGATGTGACCAATCCTTCCGATCCCGCCCAGGAAGAGCAGTCCAAGCTTGATGCGCATAATGCACAGCTGCAGCTGACCCTTGACGATTCGGGTCATGAACAGGTTGCTATTACGGTTGTAATTCCTGCCAATTCTACGGTTACGATCGACTTCCCGCATCAGGACGATTATCAGTTCGCAAACAACGAATCGAAAGACCTTACTCGTAAAGTCAAGATCCCTGTTGAAGTATTCTACCCAAACGAACCTCTTGATCAATCCGAACTTGAGATTCAGCCGAAGATTACGATCACCGGCGCAGACGGAAATTCTTATCCGGTTGCATGCGCATCCTTTACGCGTACTTTCTCGAAGCTGAACATTACCATCACTTCGCCGGTTCCCGATGAAAGCGGTATGATCATGGCGCCGGAAAGCAACATCATCTCCCTTACCGGTATCGTCGACGGCGTTGCCGAAGGCGACGGTGTTGTTGAGAACATTTCGATCAACGGTATCGGCGTTCAGATCTATCAGGGCGGATTGTTCATGTACGATTATAAATTTGATGAAAATGCCACCGAAGATACGGAAGATACGATCACGATTACCGCAACAAAGAACAATTACGTAACCGATACGAAAGAAATCACGGTTCATGCGTATAAGTTCATTCCGGAACCCATGACGCTTGAAGTTAAGACCGAGGGTAAATCGCTGCACACCGATAAGAACGGCAAGCTGACCGTTACCGGCAAAACGCTTCCCGGCGCCGAGCTGACCGCAGTCAGTGACAATACGACCAACGTATTGTGCGGCGGCGTCAATGTTGATCCGGACGGCAACTTCTCCTTCCAGATCACGACCGACGCGTCCTTCTATGGCATGTCCGTCATTACGCTCGATGCGCAGAAAGAGGGCGCAGAGTCTGCAACAACGAAGTTCACCATTACGAAGGGCTTCAAAGATAAGGAAGCGTTCGTAAAATTCTACAATAAGACAAAGACGTATCTGGAACTGCCGAAGCATGCATCTATTCCTCAGCTGCTTTCGAACCAGGCTCAGTATGCAACGAACGCATATGGCTTCAGAATCGAAGGAACCGTCGTTGAAGTCATCAACATTGACGGCGAAACGATCGTCAAGATGACCATCCTGAAATCCAACGAAACGGTTTATGTTCGCAATCTGAGTGAGAAATGGGCGCCTGGCGACAATATCGGCAGCAAGTACAGAATCTACTGCAACTTTGTCGGAACATATGAAGACACCGAATGTGCCGAGTTCCTCGGTTGGTTCGCAAAAGTCATCAAATAATGCGTATTTGGGCTAAAACAATACAGAATCATAAAATTCAGTCAGAAGTCGTGCGGGAGTTCTCTCTCGCACGACCCTCTGATTTAACAGGATGGATGCCGGTTCTGCACGAGCTTTGTCAAGTGCTCGACCTGTCTCGTCCTGTCGTTTTGGAAAAGCATATTCGTGAATTGGAACTTTTTTCGCATACCGCTTTTCGACCGTCAGACTTTATGGAACCGATTTGTTTTGATCGGTTTGAAATCGAAATCTTTCCGGAAAAAAAGGAGCATGAAAACTCTTCGTATCGTTCATACTAACCGTACGAAAGGAGTGATCTCATGAATATTGTTGCCTTAATCCTGATGATCGTAGGCGCATTGAATTGGCTGCTTGTCGGCATTTTCAATTTCAATCTCGTCTCGTGGATATTCGGCGCCGGCTCAGTCATATCGGTCATCCTGTACATTCTCGTCGGTCTCGGCGGAATCTGGGGTATCGTGATGCTGTTCCAAAGCAACGTACGAAAAACATCCTTCATGAATGACGACGCATAACCGCCCGATGTAAAAGAAGCCGACCGGCTTCTTTTTTGTACTGGATTTTTTGATCAATATCCGATATAATAATAGCAAATTACGGAGGTAAAGATCATGGATTGGATGAAGGATACTGCAGAACAATTAAAGCACGGCGCGTTTTTGATGGTCAAAGGGAATCCGATGACGATCGGCTGGGGTCAATTCGGCGTTCTTTGGGGAAGACCTACGTTCACCGTATATGTTCGTAGAAGCAGATATACGCACGAACTGCTCGAGCAGACAAATTCGTTTACCGTAAGTGTTCCGGCATCGGATACCATGAAAAAGGAGCTGTCTTTTTGCGGCACCAAATCAGGCAGAGATCTGGATAAAATGGATGCGCTTCAGGCTTCCCTCTTCCCTTCCCGCTTCAATGCCGAGGACGGATTTGATGGCTGCCGCTATCATATTGAATGCAGGATTCTGTTCCGGGCAGAACTTCCGGAACATTTGCTTGAAGACGATACTCTGCTGTCCCGGTACTATGCCGACGGCGATCCTCACACCATGATGATCGGAGAGATTCTCGGAGTTACGGAGGTTTGAGAATGAAGCGAATTCTCACCCTTCTCCTGTGTTTCATTCTTTTATTGGGATGTAATTCCGCCGGAAAAACCAGATCCGAGTATCCGTCTTTTTTCGTATCCGTTCCGGAACCGTTCGAAGAAGTTCGAAACGCCTCCGTTTTGTGTTTTGCACCGTACGGCGACCCGCTTCTTTCCAGTTCGATCACAGTTTCTTCTACGGAACGTAATTGGTATTTCGATCGGTTTACGGATACGGAATATGAAAGCTATTTGAAAACTTTTTGCGGATACGAAGACCTGAAACTGAAATCTGTTGCGGATTGCACCCTCGACGGATATTCTGCAAAGAAAGCGGTATGCGATGTTGCGATCGATCAAGGGATTCACACGCTGATCATCTACGCGATCAACGCCGATAAAACCTATTTCTTTATACTGCTGAATCGCGAGAACGATCCGTATATCGAATCCTTTGACATTCAAGGGGGGAAAATGAGAAAAATCGCTTTGATCACAGGTGCTTCCGGAGGGATCGGTTCTGCAATCGCATTGAAATTCGCAGCAAACGGATATGCCGTAGCGCTTGTCTACCGTACAAATCGGGAATCAATCGATCGATTGACCGCAATGTTTCCGGCAGGTACCGATTATCTTGCTTTGCTGTGTGATCTGACCGATCCGGATTCCGTTTCCGACATGACAGAGCAGGTTCATCAACGGCTTGGCCGTATATCGGTTCTGGTCAACTGTGCCGGCTGTTCGCTTCCTCAGAAACTTTTTACTGACACTTCCGACGAAGAATATCATCATATCTTCAACACGAATGTTCTCGGCACAATGCGGCTTACAAAGCTTCTTACGAAAGATCTGCGACACCAATCCGGCTCTGTCGTCAATATTTCCTCGATGTGGGGCATTTCCGGCGGATCCTGTGAAGTCATCTATTCCGCATCGAAGGCTGCTCTGATCGGGTTCACGAAAGCGCTTGCAAAAGAACTTGCACCGTGCGGCGTCACGGTCAATGCCGTTGCGCCCGGGTTTATCCAAACTGCCATGAATACGCACCTGTCTAAAGAAGATACGGAAGCGTTTCGTCTGGAGACGCCGCTCGAGCGCCTCGGCACGCCGGAAGACATTGCCGACGCCGTGTTCTATCTTGCGAACGCGCGTTTTGTTACCGGTCAGGTCCTTTGCTGCGACGGCGGATATACGCTATAATATGATTATATAATACAACAGTCTCGGTCTGTATGGCGATAGCTTAATGCTTTTTCTGCCGATTTTATAGTTCCAACGGGTCTGTATTGATATACGTCAAAAAGCGAAACGCCGTTTGATTTTCGTATTGCTTTTCTCCGACCTCGGTCAGAATCCAGTTCGGCATCAGATTCAGATTCGGGAAGAAACGGTCGGCTTTTATGTCCGAATCATTCAGCGTGACGAGCGCTTTGCTGCAATACGGAAGCAGCAAACGATAGGTCTGTTCCCCGCCGCAAACATAGACCGAGTCCGAATCGAGTCCCATGATCGCATTTCGCAAAGCGATAAGATCCGAACATGAAATGACATTTTTTGCTTGGAAAGCCGGATCCCGCGTCAGTACGATATTTGTACGATTCGGAAGCGGTTCTCCGTTCGGAAATGATTCGAGGGTTCTTCTTCCGACAATGATTGTATTTCCGGTCGTAAGCATACGGAATCTGCGCATATCCGTGCGGATGCGTACAATCAGATCATTATCTTTTCCGATTCCCCATTGCGGGGTGACGTTGACGATCGCCTGCATAATACTCAGATTGCTACCGGAATGACTTCGTTAAACGGGTGATACTGATAGTTCTCGATGGTGAAGCTCTTTGTCGTAAAGTCATAAAAATCCCGAACACTCGGATCTACCGAAAACTTCGGCGCGTCGTACGGTTCAAGCGAAATCATCTTTTTCACCATTTCCACATGTCGATCGTAGATATGACAATCCGCGATGACATGCACAAGCTCGCCGGGAACCAATCCTGAAACCTGTGCGAACATATGAACCAAAACGGCATACTGGACAACGTTCCAGTTGTTGGCGGCAAGCATGTCCTGTGATCTTTGATTCAGGATTGCATTCAGCCGATTCCCGGATACGTTGAATGTCATACTGTACGCACACGGATACAGATGCATCTCGTGGAGATCTTCAAAGTTGTACATGTTCGTCAGGATCCTGCGGCTGCTCGGATCATGCTTCAGCTGGTACAGAACGCGATCGACCTGATCGAATTCTCCTTCTTTATACGTGTTCTTTTTGGCAAGCTGATACCCGTACGCCTTGCCGATCGACCCGGTTTCATCCGCCCAGCTGTCCCAGATATGGCTGGAAAGGTCGTGCACATTATTTGATTTTTTCTTCCAGATCCAGAGAAGCTCGCCGACTGCAGACTTCCAGTATGTCCTTCGGAGCGTCATAATCGGAAATTCCTTTTGAAGATCGTAACGGTTTACGATCCCGAAAAGCTTTACAGTATGCGCCGGCGTACCGTCCTCCCATTTCGGGCGGACATTGCAATCCGTGTCCCAAACACCTTCTGTTAAAATTCGATTACAATTCTCGATATAAACCCGATCTGCGTAACTCATAAATAAACCTCCGATATCATGTATGCATTATACCACAATCGGAGGTTTTCGCAATATTATGTTTTTGTAATAAACACATCTCCGCATTTGGAACAGGTCACACGGATCTTGCCTTTATGACGGGGAGCGCGGATCCTTTGTTTGCATTTCGGGCATTTAAAATACTTATATGCCTTTCGGTTCTTCCACTGCTCTTTCCATGAAAACAATCTGTTTTCAATCTTTTGTCTGCGATACAGGTAGCGCGTATTTTCCGCCTGACGTTTTGATACATTTCTGGAAAACACACGGAAAAACCAAATACCGGTAATGAGAATGCCGATTCCATAAAATACATAATACAGAATGCGGAAAACAAGTGCTGCCGTATTTCCTTCATGGCGAAGGAATACAAGCGAAAGAAATGTAAAAAGGATCGCCGCGCAAAGGCATCCGAGGCTGATATGATTCAAAAACCTGGCGAACGCATCAACGCCGTTGCGTCCCTGCATAAGCTGGTACAACCGGTTACGAAATCTCATAATAATCTCCTGTTTCAAAGGATTCATCTGTCTCGTTTGTCTGTGATTTGCTCGGACTGCATGTTCCGAAAATCGGATATACGCAGGTAACATATAAACTGTTCAACACGCATCTTGCAAATAACATCATGATCAGGAAAACGATAACAAGGTACAGCATACGAAACGCACGGTATCTGGATGTTACCGCTCTTCTGCGCTGCTGTTCTTCAAAAATCGATCCCCATCCAAAGGGAGGTTCGTTGTTATCCGATTCCTGGCGGCCTGTATAGGAGCCGCCGTAATATCCCTGCCCTGTACGATAATAGGTCTGCCACGGATCGGAGCCGTACGACGATTGCTGATAGTAGGTTTGCTGACGCTCCGAGGCTTTATAGGCAGCGCGTTTCTCCGCTGTTTTGATCTGATCGTACGCGACGTTGACGTCATTCATCTTCGCGGCTGCCGTCGGATCGTTCGGGTTCAGATCGGGATGATACTTTTTTGCGAGTCTTCGGTATGCGGTACGGATCTCTTCGTCGCTTGCCGCTTCGGAAACGCCGAGTACCGTATACGGATTCTTTGCCATGCTGATCCCGATCCTTCCTAAGATTTTCTTTGCTTATGTTAACCAATTTTCGCCGATTCGTCAATGCAGTTCACAAGATTGTTGCATTTTATGTACCGTCCGGTTGAAATTTGAAGTATTTTTATGCGGAATCCATGTTGAATAAATTGACATATATCCGATTAAGTGATACTATTCTAGAAGGAGGATTATGCTATGAACCCTGTAAAACTGATCGCCGACAGCTCTTGTGATATCGGTCCGGAGCTCGCAAAAAGATACGACGTCGATTTTGTTCACATTCATGTTCGCATGAACGGAAATGAATATCTTGACGGCGTCAACATTACGCATGAGGACATTTATGAGAACTATGAAAAAAATCATGTCCTGCCGAGTACATGTGCAATGAACATCGACGAATATGAATCCATATTCAGGCCGTATGTTGAAAAAGGCTATGATGTCATACATGTATCGCTCGGAAGCGGGCTTTCTTCCACTTGCGGCAACGCTCGCCTTGCCGCAGAATTGTTCGGACCGGATCGGGTGTTCGTGATCGATTCAAAGAGCCTGTCCTCCGGAAGCGGACATATTGTATGCGAATGCGGAGAGCGCATCAAAAAAGGACTGAGCGCAAAACAGATTGTGGATGAAGTGACACCTATCACCGACAAAGTCAGCGCATCTTTTATTCTTGACGATCTGAAGTATCTGTATGCGGGCGGTCGCTGCTCCGGGTTGGCACAGTTCGGCGCGTCTCTGATGAATATCAAACCCTGCATTATGGTCCGAAACGATCTTTATGGATCCATGACAGTCGGCAAGAAATACATGGGCTCCTATAAGCGCAGCGCGCTGAAGTACGTCGAAAACATGATCAAAGATCGTACCGATATTGTTCTGGATCGCTGCTTCATCACACATTCCGGATCCGATCCGGAGGTTCTGACCGCGATGCGAGACCTTGCCATGCAGCTTCAGCCCTTTAAGGAGATCCATATCACGCAGGCAAGCGCAACGATCAGCGCACATTGCGGTCCCAATACGACGGGCATTTTGTTTATCACGAAATGATGCTGTCCATCGGTTTTGTCATTCTGTTTGCGATTTGCGGCGTTTCCGTTTCCGAAGTCGTATTTCGTGATCATAAATTCATAAATCGCATCTGGCTCGGTCTTGCGATCGGGCTTTTGATGCTCACCTGGCTGCCGTCGCTGTTTGCTCTGTTTATTGGGTTTACATTATCTGCGCAGCTTCTCGCTGCTGTTACTGCATTGCTTGCCGGAACAGCTTCTTCTATATTCACATTGATCACCGCGAAGCGCAGAAAGAATCGGTATTGTTTCGGCAGAAACGATTGGGTCTCCATCCTCTGCCTTCTTCCGATCACTCTCATTTTTGTTGTTTTACTGCATACACACATTCTCTGCAGACATTCGGACGGATCGCTTTGGGTCGGTCAGGTCACATACGGCGATCTTGCGATGCATCTCGGATTTATCACCAGCATCGCAGAACAGACAGTCTTCCCGCCGCAATACAGTATATTCCCGGGTCATGCGCTGAATTATCCGTTTCTCTGCGAAACCTCCGGCGCGTCGCTGTTTCAGCTCGGCGCTTCCGTTCGGGATGCATATATCATCTCAGCTTTATACGCCTGTATTCTGGTTGTCTTTGGGGTATACGCATTCTTTAAACAATGGCTGAAACGCAATACGCGCGCGCTGTTCGCGACGTTCCTGTTCTTCTTCGGCGGCGGGCTTGGATTCCTGTACTTTCTGGATCTTTCAAAATCCAGAGGACTTCTCCCCTCCCTGCTTAACGAACATCAGACCGTATCGCAGCTTTTGCTGGACGGCTTTTATCTGACGCCGACAAATATACCCGATTTGGGATTGCGTTGGGTTAATCCTATCGTCGATATGCTGATCCCGCAGCGCGCGACACTGTTTGGCTGGGCATTTCTTTTCCCGTGTCTGTATCTTCTGCATGGGTATACATTTGAACAGAAAAAAGCAAATGTATTCCCTCTTGCGGTGTTCGCCGGACTCTTGCCGATGATTCACACGCATTCTTTCCTTGCGCTTGGGATCATCAGCGCAGTCTATTGCATTTCAGATCTCATTTCCGTGCGATTTGAACGTAAACGACTGATTCATTGGGCGATTTATGCGGTTGTTGCCTGCGTACTTGCGGCGCCGCAATTGTTTATTTTTACTTTCCGTCAGACGTCCGAAAGCAGCCTTGTACGGCTGCATCTGAACTGGGCAAACGAAAAAGATTCCTATCTCTGGTTCTATATCAAGAATCTCGGATTGATCTTCCTGCTGATGCCTTTTGCATTTCTTTTGCTCCCGAAGCGGGACAAGAAGATTTATTCCGGTGCGATCGCTGTCTGGCTGATTGCCGAGTTTATCGAGTTCCAGCCGAACAATTACGACAATAATAAGCTGTTGTTTATCTGGTTTGCTTTTACCTGCGGATTGACGGCAAAATTCATGTCTGTCATCCTGCGCCGGATCGTTCATCGTATCCGTAAAAAATCAAAAGCAATTGAGCGTCGGAGCGCATACCGAATCGCAATCGGCGTTGTGACCGGCTCTCTGCTCTGCTATTTTCTCTATAAACTGACCGCCGATTCGGAAGGAGGCTTTTTGCTCAGACCCGGAACAGCTTTGACGCTTTTCTTTTCTGCTGGACTCATTTTGACTTTGTGCATAGCAGCGTTTATCAATGATAAGAAAGCAACGAATGAGCGTATCGTTTGGATCGCTCCGATGGTTTCATCCCTTTGGCTGATCGGAATCCTTATATTTGTTTGGCTTCGTCAATACAGACAATATTCGTTTGAGCTGAGCAAAGTGTTTGCAATTCTGACATTGTGTCTGTTTGCCTGCAGCCTGATCATTTTCCTTCTGCTTCGCATACGCGAAATGCTCGCCGGTAAGGTTGGGATTAAATCGGCGTGGAACGGAGCGGCGTTGGCAGGCGCAGGTTTTATCATTCTGTTTACGCTGTTCGCTTCATCGACCATGACGATCATCCGTGAAACGAAAAGTGAATACCAGGTTTATACGAAATCGGAAGCGGAACTGGCGGATCAGATTCGAAACGTGACCGAACCGGATACGGTTATTCTGGCAAACAGCTATCACTGGAACGCAGTTACGCCTTTGACCGGCCGCAGCATTGTAACCGGAACCGGAACGTTTCTGTACTATCATGGGATCGATACGACCGAACGCGAAAACGACGTTACGCTGATGTTTGAAGATCCGGCAAAATATGCCGATTTGTTCCGCAAATACGGCGTCGGATATGTGCTTGTCACCAATGCCGAACGGATGAATTACACGATCGATTATGAATACTTCAACGCGCACGGAACGATCGTCGCACAAACCGACGCAGGATTGCTGTATAAGCTTAACCCATAAAACGCGAAAAAGACGGTCGGAACAATTCCGACCGTCTTTTTTGATTTGAATCATTTGCAATCCTGCTGCATGATGCTGATGATTGTCTGATCGGTTTCGATCATTCCCTCCGAAGCGATTCTGCCGATGTTGTGTACCGTAGCATCCGCATTCGGAGCAACAATCCCTTCCCCGTGATAGAACTGCTGCTGATGCAGATACATCTGATATCCGAGAATTCCCGTGTCGATCGCAGCCGCAATCTTTGCCGCACAGGACGGCTTGGCGCCGTCGCAGATCGTTCCGGAGATCATGGCGACCGAATTGACCAGTGTATGCGCAACGACAGTTTCGTCTCCGCCGAGCAGATAAGCGATGCCTGCGCCCGCCGCGCATCCGGCGCTGATCGCGCCGCAATAGGCGGAAAGGCGTCCGATACCGGCTTTTTGATATACGGTCAGTAAGTCGGACAGAATCAGCGCACGATACATGCGCTCTTTCCCGATCGCATAATGCCGTGCATAGCAGATGATCGGTACGGAAGCCGTGATCCCCTGATTGCCGGAACCGCAAAGAATCGCAACCGGCATTTCACAGCCGCTCATACGCGCGTCGCTGCCTGCCGCGGCGTAAGCCCTTGCAATCGTTTTTGCGTCGGAAACATTCTCTGCAAGAAGGATCTTGCCGATGTTGGCGCCGTAATCGTTTGAAAGACCTTCTTCGCAGATCGCCATATTATAATCGATCTGCAAATCCAAAAGATCCTGTACTTCAGAGATATCGACCTTATCTGCATAATGGAATACATCGTGCAGATTGAGGCAGGATTTATCGGTCAGGTTGTCCTCGCTTTGCGCAACGATCGGGTGCTTTAAAATCGCTTCGCCGTTCTTCATGATCTCAACGATATTGGAATGATTGTTTGCGATTACAACACGAGAATATGAAGTACGCGCATAAAGCGTAATGCTGATATACAGTGGACAATCCGTTTCCGCGCAGGAAACGTCGATATTGACCGTATCCATAAAGTGTGCGACCGACGCACGTTGTTCTTCCGTAACGCGGCTGATGACCTGCATGCCTTTGTCTGCGTCGCCGCAAACGATCCCGGCGGCGACTGCGGCACGAATGCCTTTCAATCCGTTGGTGTTCGGGACAACGACGCTTTTCACGTTTTTCAGAATATTACCGCTGACGGAAACCGTCACCGCCGTAGGATGCATACCCAGGACCTGATGCGCTTTAGCCGCGCAGTACGCAATAGAAATCGGTTCCGTGCAACCCGTTGCCGGAACGATCTCCTCCCGAAGGATCTGGGAATACTCTTTTTGATATCGAATCTCTTCCATAACTCCCCCTGTATTCTGCAGTGAAAACATACAACGGTGAGCAAGCCGTAAGCCGAGTTCTGTCATAGGACGATCATCTATCTAGACGACCCGTTGCCGGGCCGTTCAAGCGATTATCAAGAGCGTAGCGGGCCGCTATTGAATGCTCTCATTTCAATCTTGCACCGAGTGGGGTTTACAGAACGGACAAGTCGCCATGCCGTTGGTGAGCTCTTACCTCGCCTTTCCATCCTTACCCGAAAGACCGGGCGGTATATCTCTGTTGCACTCTCCTTGAAGTCGCCTTCACCGGGCGTTACCCGGCACTCTGCCCTGCGGTGCTCGGACTTTCCTCACCTCATAATGAGCCGCGATCGTCTGGCTTACTCACCGTCTTAAACTATTCGTTGTCTGCGTACAAAAGCCTTCCGCAGTTCTCGCATTCGAGAATCATATCCTCGCCGACAAGTCTTCGGATCGCAAGGCTCGGAAGAGACATATTGCATCCGCTGCATTTGCCGTCGCGCACTTCCACAAGCGGCATATTGTGATGCAAGCGAACGCGTTTGTAGCGATTCATCAGCGTCGGATTTACTCTCTTTTCAAGTTCTTCGAGCTTTCTGTCCGCCGCAAGCATATCGATCGCCGCTTCGTCTTTCTCTTTCTGGCAAACGACTTTCAGCTGATCGTATTCCTTCTTTGCCTTTGCGCCCTGCTGACGCGTTTTCTGATATTCGGAAACCGCTTCTTCCAGGCTGTGAAACAACTGTTTGATCTCTTTTTCCAGCTTGTTTGCTTCACGCTGCAGCTTTTCGATGTCGTGACGGAATTCCGTCATTTCCTCGGAAGTGCATTCTTCGTCGCCCTTCAGCGTTTCAAACTCGGACGATTCCAGATCCAGCCGGTCCAGGACAGCGTTATACTGTCCGTTCAAACGCGACATTGCAGAAGAAAACGATTCCATATCTTCGCTCAGCTTTGTAAGCGTGCCCTGCTGCTGCTTGATATACTTGGCAAGCTTGTTCAGCTTTACACGATTCGGCGTCGTTTTCAGCCCTGTTTCAATCTGCTGCTTTTCAAGATCCGCTTCCTGATAGGCAAGCAATGCAATCGGTCTGCTCATATGGGAGTCCTCCTTAAAGGCAATACAAAGGCGTACTGCCCGATTGTGTTAAATCATATTGTACATCATTATTGCCGTCCTGTAAACGGTTAATTAACGGTTTCAGTACGGGAAATTCGGTTTCATAGTGTCCGAGAACGCAGCAATTCAATCCGAAGTGCTCTGCTGTCAAAGCCTGACTGTGCTTCATTTCTCCGGTCACAAAGGCATCGCATCCGGCATCATAAACGTCTTTGACATCGCTTCCGCCCGATCCTCCGATCACAGCGACTGTTCGAATCGTTTTTTTCGGATCCCCGACAAATCTGCCTCTCGTATGAAACACCTGTTCACAGAACGCCGCAAATGCTTCGAACGAACACTCTTCCGGAAGGCTGCCGACTCTTCCGAGATTCTCCGGAGGCAGCGGACGCACATCTGTAAGATGCAGCAACGCTGCAAGCACATCGTTCACGCCGCCCTTACATGCATCCAGATTCGTATGCGCGGCAAAGTGACCGATTCCGTTACGAATCAGCCGATACGCTGCGGCAGTTTCCGGATCTTCGATCGAAAACGATTTAACCGGATCCCAGAAAATCGGGTGATGCGTCAGAACAAGATCGTAACCGCCCGAAACAGCTTCTTCCGCAACGCCGGAAGTCAGGTCAAGCGCGACAAGGACTTTTTTGATTTCATCGTGATCCGGCGTGATCAACAGTCCGACGTTGTCAAAATCCATCGCCATAGAACGCGGTGCAATGCGTTCCATGCGCTCGCAGAATTCATACAGTTTCATAGCACATCCTCTTCGTTCATTTCGTGCAATATTTGTTTCAGTGCTTTGATCTTTCCGTTCAGAACAATCTCTCCTTCCGTGCCTGCAGCCGTTTTGAGCATTTTGATATGATAGTTCAGCTGTTGCTTACAAAGCTCGCCGAGAAGGTATGCGCGATGATCGAACGCACGATATCCGACATCGTAGAAATCTGGCGGGAACCCATCCGGCAGGCTGTCCGGCCGTTCGCCGGGAACTGCTTTCAACACCTGATACAGCCGTCCGTGATCGCGTACGACCTGATCTTCCGAGATATGATATCTGTGTTCATAGAGGTATCTGCGGATATCGTCCTGCGCTCTCATCGGCTGCAAAACAACAGCTTTCGCTCCCATCAGCGGTATGCTGCACGCGTCGAGGATCCGGCACATCAAAGTCCCGCCCATGCCGAGCAAAACGATCGCGTCGCATTCGTTCGGCTTCAGCACTTCACATCCGTCTCCGACACGAAAGGATATAAAATCGTTCAACCCGATACGGTCGATCAGCCATCTTGCTTTTTCAAGAGACGATTCGCTGATATCGGACGCGATCACGCGTTTACAGATACAGTTCTGCAGCAAAGCAGCGGTCAGACGTCCGTGATCGCATCCGATGTCCGCAACGGTATCGTATCCGTAAAGCATATCAAGCGCAGCGGAAAGGCGCGGCGTCAGATGTACAAAGCGCTGTTTCATACGGTTATCGGTTTCAAAGGCACGACCGAATCGATCGGTCCGCCGCCCAGACACAGATCATCATGGTAGAACACGACCCACTGACCCGGTGTAACGGCTCGCTGCGGTGAATCAAATACAACATGCGCGCCGTTTCCGTTCACGTTCACGCTGACCTTCTGATCGGGCTGTCGATATCGGAACTTGGCTGTACAGGAGAATGATCCGGCGGGCGGCGCGCCTGCGATCCAGTTTACGGATTCGGCTTCGAGCGAAGTTGAATACAGCTCCTCGTGTTCTCCCTGCTGCACGATCAGCAGATTGCGGTCGAGATCCTTCCCGATCACGAACCAGCTCTCCCCTGTGCCTTCGCTTCGTCCGCCAATGCCGAGACCTCTGCGCTGGCCGAGGGTATAGTACATCAGCCCGTCGTGCGTTCCGATCCTGCGTCCGCGCTCATCGACAATATCGCCGCGCTGCGCCGGAAGATACTGCATCAGGAACTGTTTGAAGTTGCGCTCACCGATGAAGCAAACGCCGGTGCTGTCTTTTTTCAGCGCGTTCGTAAATCCCTGTTCCTTTGCAATCACGCGAACCTCGGATTTCATCATGTCGCCGATCGGAAACAGGACGCGCTCAAGCTGTCTGCGCGTCAATCCGGCAAGAAAATACGATTGATCCTTTCCGGGATCTGCGCCGCGCAGCAACAGCTTGTCCTCATTCAACCGGCAGTAATGCCCGGTTGCCAAGAGCCCGGCGCCGGTCGAGAGAGCAAAATCCAAAAACGCTTTAAACTTGATTTCGCAGTTGCAAAGCACATCCGGATTCGGCGTGCGCCCCTTCCGATATTCGTCAAGGAAATAGGAAAACACGCGATCACGGTATTCCTTTGCGAAATTGACGGTGTAATACGGAATGCCGATCGTTTCGCAAACGCTCCTGACGTCCGTGTAATCCGCAGTCGCCGTACAAACGCCGTCTTCGTCGTTTTCCTCCCAGTTTTTCATAAAAATGCCGACGACATCAAAGCCCTGCCGCTTCAAAAGATACGCAGCAACAGAGCTGTCGACGCCGCCTGACATTCCGACTACGACATGATTCATGCTTCCGCGGAGATCAGTTCAAAGCCGATCCCTTCAATCGCCTCACGGATCTTGTTGATATCATCAACCCCTTCGATCTCGCAGGCGCCGATCTCGCAGGACTTCACGGTCGCGCCGAGCTCCTGCATCGTTTTCGTCACTTTTGCAACACAGTGCATGCATCCCATGCCTTTGATTTTCAGCAGCACAAACAATCGCCTCCTTTGCAGGCATTATACCACAAAGAAGGCGGTTTTCAAAGGAAATTTTGAATTACATAGCAGAGCATCCGCAGGGGCGGTTCTGATTGCCGCAGCCGCAGCCGTTCTCGCCGCCGCAGAAGCGGGACAGCAGAAGCAGCCAGATCAGCGTATCGCAGGAGACACCCATGCCGTTGTCGTTGTCGCCGATGAGCAGAAGCAGGACAAGCAGCCAGGTCAGATTGGTTCCGCCGAGATTGTTGAACATTGTGTTGTTCCTCCGTTCGTGTTGATTCGACGGTTTTCCGTCGTTACAGTATTGTATGAAGCATCCTCAAAAATGGTTCCTTTCCCTGCGATCTTTTTCGAAATGCTTGACAAAAGCGATCATTCGCACGATAATAACAGGGATTAAATAAGGAGAGCTTTTATGGAACAGAACACCTATTCGATGGATAAAATCGTTGTCCTCTGCAAAAACCGCGGATTCATTTTTGCGGGTTCCGAGATTTACGGCGGTCTCAGCAATACCTGGGATTACGGTCCTCTCGGCGTCGAACTGAAAAACAACGTCAAAAAGGCTTGGTGGAAGAAATTCGTGCAGGAGAGCCCCTACAACGTCGGACTTGACGCTGCGATCCTGATGAATTCCGAAACATGGAAGGCGTCCGGTCATCTCGGCGGATTCTCCGATCCTTTGATGGACTGTCGCGAATGCAAGGAGCGTTTCCGCGCGGACAAGCTGATCGAGGACTGGTCTCAGGAAAACGGATTTACGCTTGAAAAGCCGATCGATGCGTTTACGCAGGCAGAGATGAAATCCTTCATTGAGGAGCATCAGATCCCCTGCCCCACCTGCGGCAAACATAACTTTACGGACATCCGTCAATTTAACCTGATGTTCAAAACATTCCAGGGCGTGACGGAAGACGCAAAGAATACGGTCTACCTGCGTCCGGAAACGGCACAGGGCATCTTTGTAAACTTTGCAAACGTGCAGCGCACGACGCGGAAGAAGCTCCCGTTCGGCATCGGTCAGATTGGCAAGAGCTTCCGCAACGAGATCACGCCGGGCAACTTCATTTTCCGCGTGCGTGAATTCGAACAGATGGAGCTGGAATTCTTCTGCGAGCCCGGAACCGATCTCGAATGGTTCGACTATTGGCGCAGCTACTGCCATAAGTTCCTGCTTTCGATCGGCATCAAGGATGAAAATCTGCGGCTTCGCGATCACGATCCGGATGAGCTTGTCTTCTATTCCAAGGCAACGACGGACTTTGAATTCAAATTCCCATTCGGCTGGGGCGAGCTCTGGGGCGTTGCGGATCGCACGGATTACGATCTGACGCAGCATCAGAACGCCTCCGGTAAGGATCTGACTTATTACAATGCCGAGCGGAACGAGCGCTATATTCCGTATGTCATCGAGCCTTCTCTCGGCGTAGAACGTACGGTGCTTGCCGTACTCTGCAACGCATATGAAGAGCAGCAGCTCGACAATGACGTTCGTACCGTCCTGCATCTGCATCCTGCGCTCGCGCCGTTCAAAGCAGCCGTTCTGCCGCTTTCCAAGAAGCTTTCCGCGCAGGCAAATGAAGTCTATCTCGATCTGCTGAAGCATTTCTCCGTCGATTTCGACGAAACCGGTTCGATCGGCAAGCGGTATCGCCGTGAAGACGAGATCGGCACGCCGCTTTGCATCACCTACGATTTCGATTCCGAAAGCGATCATTGCGTCACCGTTCGCGATCGCGATACCATGGAACAGGTTCGCCTTCCGATCACGGAGCTTCGCGCCTATATCGAACAACGACTTGAATTCTGATGAAACCTGCCTCCGTTCAAGCGGAGGCTTTTTGCAATGAAGCTGAACGGAACCGTACAATCCATCATCTTCCGCAATGCGACAAACGGGTATACCGTGCTGTCGCTGCTTTGCGACGACGAAAAACAGACGATTACCTGTGTGGGTTCGCTGCCGCTTGTCAATGTCGGAGATTCGGTCTCGCTCTCCGGAGAAGAATCGTATCATCCGCGATTCGGCACGCAATTCAAGGTCGAATCCTATGAACGCAGAGCGCCGTCCAGCAATACGGCGATCATCAAGTATCTCGAGAGCGGCGTCGTTCGCGGCGTCGGACCGGTGATGGCAAGAGCGATCGTAAACACCTTCGGCATGGACACGCTGGAAATTCTGGAGCACGAGCCGGAACGTTTGACGGAAGTTCCGGGCATCGGCACAAAGAAAGCAAAGATGATCTCGGATTCCTTCCGCGAAAAAAGACTTTTGCGCGACGTGCTTTTGAGTCTGGAGCCGTATGGCGTTACAGTCGGTCAGGCATATAAGATGATGCAGACCTACGGCGAGCTTTGCCTCGCAAAGGTACAGGAAAACCCTTATCAGCTGATCGACGATATCGAAGGAATCGGGTTTTTGACAGCCGACAGGATTGCCACGCACGTTGCCGGTTTTGAATCGGATTCTCTTGCAAGGCTTATGGCGGGCATTCGTTATTGTCTGCAGCAGGCAAGAGATGAACACGGCGATATGTTCTTGTCCTATTCGTCTTTGATCGAACGCGCTTCCAAACTGCTCGGCGCCGATCCGGAACGTATCGAAGAGACCGTCGAATGGATGGAAGCCGGATCCGATCTTCTGCGGTGTGAAATCAACGGGGTCGACGCGATCTATCTCCCCTATCTCCTTAAAATCGAAGACTATATCGCCAAAAAGCTGCTTCTGCTAAACAGACCGCAGCAAACGGAAGCATGGGATCTTGCAAGATGGCAGAAACGCGTCGGCATGGAGCTGTCTTCGGAACAGCAAAAAGCTGTTCAGCTTGCGCTGTCCAACGGAATCTGCATCATCACAGGCGGTCCGGGAACCGGTAAAACCACGATCATACGATGTATTCTTGACGCCATGCAGGAAAACGGATATTCCGTTGAACTTGCCGCGCCGACCGGACGCGCATCCAAGCGTATGACGGAAGCGACGGGCTATGAAGCGAGAACGATCCATCGTCTTCTGGAGTATATCCCGGGTGAAGGATTTCAGCGAAACCGCGATAACCCGTTGATCGCAGATATGATCATCGTTGATGAGATGTCCATGGTGGACGCTCCTCTGATGTATGCGTTGCTGCAGGCTATCACAAAAGGGACCCGTCTCGTGCTGGTCGGCGACCGCGACCAGCTTCCGCCGGTCGGATGCGGAAATGTGTTCTCCGATGCGCTGTCTTCCGAGGTGCTCCCGTACTTCCGATTGACGGAGATCTTCCGTCAGGCGCAGCGGTCCAATATTATTCGCAATGCGCATCTGATCAACAACGGCAGAATGCCGCTCCTTATTGATCATGATTCCGATTTTCTGTTTGAAGAGATCGCCAGCGTCGATCGCATCCGTTCGCGTCTTGTCGAACTGATCCGGAAGGAGTCGTCGTCTCTCGGGACAAACGATCCTTTGATGGATGTACAGGTGCTTGTGCCGATGAAAACCGGACCGCTCGGTGTGATCGAATTGAATCGCCTGCTGCAGGATGTCTGCAATCCCGCTTCCCCGCTCAAAGCGGAGCACACCTCTGGAAATACTGTTTTTCGCGAGGGTGACAAGATCATGCAAATTCGCAACAACTATAAGGTCGAATGGCGAAAAATGCGATCTGCGGGCGGTTACGATGAGGGCGTCGGCGTATTCAACGGCGATCTCGGCACGATCCTGCGAATCGATACGCGCGAAAAATATGCGGTTGTAGCGTTTGACGACGGACGAATTGCGGAATATGCATTTGCGCAGTTTGAAGAGATTGATCTCGCCTACTGCATTACGATCCATAAGAGTCAGGGTTCGGAATTCCGCACGGTGCTTCTTCCGCTTGCGGGAGGTCCGATGCCGCTCCTCAGCAGGAATCTATTGTATACTGCGGTAACGCGCGCCAAGCATCTTGTTTACGGGATCGGAAGGAGCGAGACCGTCGCTCGTATGGTAAAAAATGCGCAACGGTCGGATCGGAATACAGGATTGAAAGAAAGGCTTTCGGAGTATGCTGTCATCGGGTCGTAAGGAACAGTTTCATTTTCTCGCGGATGCGCTGATGCCCGGTCCGTATCAGTGCTACCTTTGCGATGAAGAAGACATGATCGGCGAAGACGGCTTGTGTGATACGTGCCGCGCAAAGCTGAAATACCTTCCGAATCCGACATACCTGCAGCCGTTGGACGGCGTCACAATCGGATTGCAGTACAGCGATGAGATTTCTTCCGCTGTGATGCGTTTCAAAAAGCACGGACAAACGGAGTACGCCGGGTTCTTTACGCAGTTTCTTTCCGTACCGAAAGAATGGAATGCCGATATTCTGGTCCCCGTCCCCATGCATCCGTTCAAGAAATGGCTGCGGCGGTTCAACCATACCGAGCTGCTTGCATCCTATCTCTCGAACGCCGTGGGTATCCCGTATTCGACAAAACTATTATACAAAATCCGTTTTACACCCGATCAGAAAGCATTGAAAGACCCGGCAGTTCGCCGCAGGAACATGCGCGGAAGCTTCTCTGCGGATCCGCATGTAAAGGGTCTTCGCATCGTACTGATCGACGACGTCTTTACCACGGGCGCAACAGTATATGAGTGCGCAAAGGTTCTGAAACGAGCCGGTGCAGACAAGGTCTATCTGTCTGCCGTGACTTCACCTTCGCATTGACGCCGGCTTGCATACTTGTCGTGCGTTGCTTTCCCGCCGCGCAGATGCCGTTCGGCTTTATTGATGTTCAGCACCTCTCTTACGCTTCTGTACAGCCCCGGATTGACCGTTTTCAGCCGATCGGTTACATCCTTATGGATCGTACTTTTTCCGATACAAAGCGCTTTGGCGGCTTCACGAACGGTCGCTTTGTGCTCCACAATGTATGCTGCTTCCTCGCAGATACGTTCTTCATACCAATTCAAGGAAATACCCCCATATGCTTGTTGCTAAAGCATATGAGGGCATTTTGTTTCTATGTCAAAAAGATTCGATGTTGACAGACTTGATCGGCCCGTTCGGCAGATTCTTAAGATGCTCCGTATCAAACCGTTTGAATCCCGTTTCGCGGTCGCTGAAGCAGTATTCGACAAAGTTGTCGGAAATATTGTTCGGCAGCGAGATCGTTTCGGCAACGACTTCGGACAGTGTTACGCCGATATCGATGAGCTTCACGCCCGGCAGCGTCTTCCGGATCACATTCGACAGGAACGGATAATGCGTACAGCCGAGGATCAGCGTGTCGATATCCGTGTTGCGGATCGGCGACAGGTACCGTTCCACCGTCATCTGTGTGATCGGATCGTCTTCCCGGAATCCGTTTTCAATCAAAGGAACAAACAGCGGACAGCCGATGCCTGAGACATTGAGATCGGGATACTGCTGATTGATATAGTCGGAATACGCCTGACTGTGCACCGTCGCTTCCGTGCCGATCACGCAGATATGCTTGCTCTCGGTGATCTTTGCCGCGGCGTCGCACGCCGGTTCGATCACGCCGATAATGGGAACGCTGAATGTCTTGCGCAGTTCGGAAAGCGCAATCGCGCTGACCGTGCCGCACGCGACGACGATCGCTTCCACGCCCTTGGAGAGCAGAAAGCGAACGTCCTGTTCCGCATAACGAATGATCGTTTCGGGCGTGCGGGAACCGTACGGCACACGAGCCGTGTCGCCGAAATACACGATGGATAAGCCCTTATTGGCGGAGCAGATCGCGTCCAGAACGGTGAGCCCGCCGAGACCGCTGTCAAATACGCCGATACGTTTGAATGTGTTCATAGTGCCTCTTCTTGATTTCTTGTTTTATGATATATTATCATGGATTTTGCAATCTTGCAATATCGTATGATGCAGCAAATGAAAAATGCGAAAGGAGCGGTTTTGTCCGCTCCTTTGTGCTTATTCATTTCTCAACAGTTCTTTGTATCCCTGATCGGTTTTCTCATAAACCGCTTCCATATCCCGATCCAGATCCTGAAAACGCGGATCGTCGGCTTCATACATCACGCAAGTGCCGCAGCTCGATGACAGTACGCGCGGAACCGGCCCGAGACGCGAGGCGATCCCGGCTTTTGTCAGCGTGCGATTCGTCATCAATGCCGCCGCATGCGTATAGAACGTTGCGACGTAATTCATTTCCAAAGTGTCATACGATAGTCGCCCGCTTTTTCTTCGTAACGGACTTCATAATGCTGAGACGCTGCGAACCGCGTGATATTGCCGACGGCGGTCATGTTGTCCACGAGCACCTCTATCGTTTTCGGCTGATTCTTCTTGACTTCGCGCTGTACCATCAGCACGGGCATCGGACAGCTCAATCCTCTTGCGTCGATCATAATAGTCTCCTTATGCTTTCTGTCTCTTAGTGTTGAAGATCGCGATCAGAACGAAGATCACGAGCGCGGCGATCAGGACGTACAGCGCGTTCTGCGAAGCGCCCCCGCGAACAAATTCACCGGCTTCGTTCACACCGTCCGCTTTTCCGGCAAGACCGAAATTGTGCGCAAAAGCTGCGCCAGCAATATATCCGAGAACGGTGATTCCGGAATCGGTATTGCCTTCGCCGGTCAGAATGAGCTGACGCAGCGGGCAGCCGCCGAGAAGAGCGGAACCGAATCCCACAACGGTCATTCCGAGGAAGTTCATCCATCCGTCGGAATGTGCGATCGGTTGGCTCTGCATACCGAACTTGACGCCGCCGTTGAAGATCAGGTTGCCAACAAGGACAGCCACGATGATTGCGGCAAAGCCGGAGATCAGACGGAAGTCCTTAAACAGCACGACGTCGCGGATACCGCCTGCCATGCAAAGACGGGACTGCTGACAGAGCGCGCCGACGACGAGCGCGATTACGAGCGCGATTAGCCAGTATGCGTGTTTGCTGCCCGGACCGGTTTCGCTTGAAGCAAAGAGCTTCGTCGTCAACGAAAGTGCAAACAATGCAGAAAGAATGATCGGGAAGATCAGTCCCTCGACGGCGCTCTGCTTATAGGCGCGATTCAGAGAAAACCCCATACGAAGCGGAATGACGCCGACCAGAATACCGACAATGAAGCCCAAAAGACCGACAAGCGCATTCAGATCGCCGCCTCCGATACGGATGACCATACGAAGCGGACAGCCTAAAAACACAAGCGCACCGATCATAACGAATGCGCCGATAAAGAAGCGCGTGATCGGGGAAGAACCGCCGGTCGGTTTCCATTCCCGCTTGATCAGGGACCAAACAAACGCACCGAGAACCAATCCGACGATCTCGGGACGGAAATACTGTACAACACCAGCCGTGTGCAACTTGGACGCGCCTGCAATGTCGCGCAAAAAACATGCGATGCAGAATCCCATGTTTGCGGGATTGCCGAGTTTTGACAGCGCAACAGCAGCGGCCCCGATCAGAAGCCCCGTGATGATCACGATGCCGTATCCGCTCATAAATCGTTTGAACGCGGACGGTTTTGTTTTTTCCATATCCTCTGTCCTCCTTTTACGTTATTCCCTTGCATGAATAACGATCTGATGGTATAATAACATAAAGGACCGTTATTTGCAAGTGAGGATAACGATGTTTACAAAAACGATATATTTGGATAATGCAGCAACAAGCTTTCCGAAAGCAGACGGCGTTTCGGACGCCATGAAACGCTTTTTGGATGAAGAATGCTCGAATGTCGGACGCGGGAGTTACGTAAGAGCGCAGGAAGCCGGACTTGCCGTAATCGAAACGCGCGAGAGGATCCGAGATCTGTTTGACTGTCCTGACGCAAAGCAAGTGATCTTTACGGGCGGGATGACCGCATCGCTGAATACGGTTATCAAAGGATTTGTCCGGCGGGGAGACCGTGTTCTTGTTTCCTCGTATGAGCATAATTCCGTGATCCGTCCGCTTGTCCAGATCGGCGCAGAGATCGTGCGCATCCCCGCAACGGCAGACGGTGTTTCCGATCTTGCAAAGCTTCCGGATGATCTCCCCTTCTTTCGTCTCTGCGTACACACCTTTGCCTCCAACGTCAGCGGCATGATCCAGCCGATTGAAGACCTGTCTGCAATTCTGAAAACAGCATGCGTACCGCTGTGCATTGATGCTGCGCAGACAGCCGGGCATTTTCCGTTTTCGATGCAAAAGCTCGGTCTTGATGCGCTCTGTATGCCCGCGCACAAAGGGCTTCGCGCGGCGCAGGGACTCGGCGTTTTATGCCTGACGCCCGCATTTGCGGATCGTCTCGATCCGCTGATCTCAGGCGGAACGGGTTCCGTTTCCGACAGTTATGAGATCCCGCAGTTCTATCCGGACCGATTGGAAGCCGGAACGCTCAACCTGCCGGGGATCATAGGCTTGAAAGCGGCTCTGGCACACGCCGATTTTCGATCGGTACGTGAACACGAGATCTGTTTGACGCAACAATTTCTGTATTCAATCCGTGATAACCCGCATATTCGCATCCTCGGATCTTCGGATCCCGAACGGCGCGTCGGTGTTGTTTCGATCGATTTTCTGCGCAAGGACAACGCCGAGATATCTTTCCTTCTTGAAGAGAAATACGGCATTCTGACGCGTTGCGGATTGCACTGTGCACCGGATGCACATCGATCGTTCGGGACGTTTCCGAAGGGCACTGTCCGATTCAGTTTTTCTCCCGCAACGACTGTTCGCGAAATTGATATCGCAGCCGAAGCCATTCATGCGCTGTCATAATAAAATATATAGTTGCTTAAGCGCCGTTCAAGGCGCTTTTTTCTTGCAGGAAAACGGGAATCGTTGTATAATCTTTTTATGTTCATTGATTCAAAATCGAAGGAGGAACAGTATGAAACAGATTCAAGTAGCCCTTTGGGGATTCGGTGCAATGGGCAGCGGTATTGCAAAGGTTCTGCTGACGAAAAAAGGCGTTGAGATTACCGGCGTTTGCGATATCCATCCGGATCGCGTCGGCAAGAGCATTTATGATCTGCTCGGCGTTGAACGCGGCGATCGCAGTGACGTCAAGGTCATCGGTGATATCGATGCAGCTTTGACGCCGAAACCCGATCTGTGCATTCTTGCAACCGATTCGTTCACCAAGAAAGCATATCCGAAGATCTGCCACCTGATCGAAAAGGGCGTGAACGTCATCTCCACCGCGGAAGAAATGAGCTATCCGCGCGCGCAGAATCCCGAGCTTGCCGACAAGATGGACGCACTGGCAAAAGGCGCAGGTGTATCAGTCCTCGGTACGGGCATCAACCCCGGTCTGATGATGGACCTTCTTGCAATCTGCCTTTCCGGCTGTATGACGGACGTCGAGCACGTTCTGTGCAAGCGCGTCAACTCCCTCTCCCCCTTCGGTCCCGCCGTTATGGAAGAACAGGGCGTCGGCCTGACCGTCGAACAGTTTGAAGAGGGCTGCAAGAACGGTACACTTGCGGGTCACGTCGGCTTTGCGGAGTCCGTCGGCATGATCGGCGAAGCGCTCGGCTTTGAGATCGACCGCTTTGAACAGCAGATGAAGCCGATCGTCACGACCGTCGACCGCAAATCCCCGTACGGCTTTGCAAAGGCGGGCGACGTCGCGGGCGTCAACATGACCGGTCAGGGCTATATCGGCGACAAGGTCATGATCGATATGATCCATCCGCAGCAGATTGAACCTGAGATGGAAGGCACCTTCACCGGCGACTACATTACGCTCACCGGCACGCCGAACGTCAACATGCAGATCAAGCCCGAGGTCAACGGTGGCATCGGCACGATCGCAATGTGTGTCAATATGATCCCCCATGTGCTCAATGCAACGCCGGGTCTCAAGACAATGATCGACCTTCCCGTTCCGCACGCGATCATGGGCGATATGCGCAACTATCTGAACAAATAAGGAGCTTATCATGGCAAAGAAAAACGATTGGGTACAGGTCCATATCAACGTTCTGAAGCCCGAAGAACGCGCCACGAATATCCCCGAGGATACGCGGCATGTTCCGCTCGAAATGTGGGTCAAAGGACATCTTATGAACGATGAAGCCGAGATCGGCGATCTCGTGACGATCACGACCAAGACCGGACGCACGGTGGAAGGAACGCTTTGCGCAGTAAATCCTTCCTTCAAGCATAATTTCGGCGATTACGTGCCGGAGCTCGACCAGATCGAAGAAACCGTAAAGACCATTCTGTTCGGAGGTAGAAACAATGCTTGACAACAGTTATTCTGCCGTTATGGCACGCAAAAACGAGATCATGAAGCGTGCCGTCGGAATGGACTACGATAAGTTCGAAAGCGGTTCCATCGCGTTCGATTACGAAGCCATGATGGCTGCGACTGGCTATACGCTCGACGCCGTCCGCAAGATCCAGACCGAAGAATTCCAGATCGGAAACACGCCGATCTATGAGCTCAAGAATCTGACCGCACTCGCCCGCGCATGCGCTCCCGAAGGGATGGGCGCCCGCATCTTTGTCAAAGATGAAGCGTCCAATCTTTCCGGCAGCTTCAAGGTTCGCCGCGCGGCGACAAGCATCTATCAGGCAAGAAAGATGGGCTATAAAGGCGTCATCTCCGCAACGTCCGGCAACTACGGTGCAGCGGTTGCCGCCTGCGCCGCAAAAGCGGGACTGAAGTGCATTGTTGTGCAGGAATGCTTCGATTCCAAAGGCATCGGTCAGCCGGAGATCATTGAAAAGGCAAGAAAGTGCGAAGCACTCGGCGCCGAAGTCGTTCAGCTGACGGTCGGTCCGGAACTGTTCTATATGTTCCTTCGCATGCTTGAAGAGACCGACTATTTCAACGCCTCTCTCTATACGCCGTTCGGCATCGCGGGCGTCGAAACGCTCGGCTATGAAATTACGCAGCAGTGCCGTCTGATGCTCGGGAGAGATCCCGACATGGTCGTTTGCACGAACGCCGGCGGCGGAAACCTGACCGGTACCGCCCGCGGTCTTAAAAAAGCCGGCTGCAAGGCGGAAGTCGTCGCGGCGAGCGTCAACCTTTCGGGTCTGCATATGGCGAGCGATCACCAGTTCAATCTTAAGTCGTTCACGACCGGACACACCGGATTCGGCATGCCGTTCTCGACCTGGCCGGACCGCAGCGACGTTCCGAGAAGCGCCGCAAGACCGCTGCGTTATATGGATCGCTACGTGACCGTCAATCAGGGTGAAGTGTTCTACACAACGGAAATGCTCGCAGCGCTTGAAGGCATGGAAAAAGGACCTGCCGGCAATACGTCGCTTGCAGCGGCGTTCGCGCTTTCCCAGACGATGCCGAAGGACAAGATCATCGTTGTACAGGAAACCGAATACACCGGCGCGGGCAAGCACGTCAACGCGCAGCTGAGCTTTGCAAGGAGCAACGGCATCGACATCCACTTCGGCAATCCCGAAGAGGAAGTCCCGGGCAAGAGCATTATCCTCCCCTCCCATCCTTCGATGATCAAGGCACGCCCCGCCGATATGACGCATCTCCGCGCTTCGCTGATCCGCAACGCGCTTAAAATGACCGGCAAACAGCCGACCGACGCCGATATCGACTTCCTTGCGGAAGAGACCAAGACAGACAGAGAATTTGTAAAGGAGCATCTTGCATGAAACGCAACGACGACTTTGAAACAAGAAGAGAGCATCTCAAGGATCTCTCCGATGCCGAACTCGAAACACGGTTTTGGTCGCTGATCGAAGAACTGATCGATCCTCTGCTGAAGCTCGGATATGAGAACACGACGCCCGCGATCGAACGCAGCGTACTGCTTCGCATGGGCTTCTCCTCTCTCGAAGCCAAAGCGCTGGTTGAGGGTTGCATGGAACACAATCTGATGGAACACGGCGCAGGCAATGTCGTCTATCGCCTCTCCAAAAAGGACGGAACGGACGTTCGTGCCGCAGGGCTCAAGCTGATCGAGAAGGCTTGCTGGGACGAAGCGGAAGCATTGTTCGGAGGTGAAAACGCATGAGCGACTACAGACTGGATAAAGATACCAAGATCGACGTTGCGGAGATTCTCAAGGACCTCGAGCATTACCATCCCCGCCGCCGCGGCTGGACCTGGCGCGAGCCGGTTCCCGGACTGCAGATGGGACCGTTCACGTACGAAGACGCAAGCAAGCCTCTGAAGGACAGCGTGGGACTTCCCCCCGCCCACTATTTCGGCGATATCGACCCGCAGCCGCTCCCTGTCATCACGACGGAGATCGCTTCCGGTCGTTTCGAAGACGACATCCGCCGCATGCGCATGGCGGCGCATCACGGTGCGGACCATATCATGGTCATCCGTACTGCGGGGCAGAGCCACTTCGACGGATTGATCGAAGGTACGCCGCAGGGCATCGGCGGTGTCCCAGTCACGCGCAAGCAGGTTCGCGCACAGCGCAAAGCGCTTGATATGATCGAAGACGAAGTCGGTCGTCCGATCAATTACCACAGCTACGTTTCCGGCGTTGCCGGTCCGGATATCGCCGTTATGTTTGCCGAAGAAGGCGTCAACGGCGCGCACCAGGATCCGCAGTACAACGTCATTTACCGCAACATCAATATGGTCCGTTCGTTCGTCGACGCGTGTGAATCCAAGAAGATCATGGCTTGGGCGGACATGGCGCAGATCGACGGCGCGCACAATGCGAACGCAACCGCGCGCGACGCGTGGAAGGTCATGCCGGAACTGATGGTGCAGCACGGCATCAACGCGCTGATTTCCGCCAAAGTCGGCATGAAGAAAAAGAACATCTGCCTCTCCACCGTTCCGCCGACGGCAACGCCCGGTCCGTGCATCCATATGGACCTGCCCTATGCCGTTGCACTTCGTGATCTGTTCCATGAGTACCGCATGCGTGCGCAGATGAACACGAAGTACATCGAAGCGTCTACGCGTGAAGCGACGGTTACCCATGTTCTGAACATGGTCATTTCGAAGCTGACGAGCGCGGATATCCAGAGCACGATCACGCCGGACGAAGGTCGCAACGTGCCATGGCACATCTACAACATCGAGGCATGCGACACCGCAAAGCAGGCGCTGATCGGTATGGACGGGCTCATGGAAATGGTTGAGCTTAAAAAGGACGGCTATCTCCGCGAGAAAGCGCGCGAACTCAAAGAACGCGCGATCCTGTTCCTCGAAAACATGATCGAACTGGGCGGGTACTTCAACTCCGTCGAAGAAGGCTTCTTTGTGGACAGCGGCATGTTCCCCGAGCGCAACGGCGACGGTATCTCCCGTAAGATCGACGGCGGCATCGGCGTCGGTACGGTCATCAAGCGCGCAGCGGACTACTGTGCTCCGGTTACCGCGCATTACGGCTACAACAACGTTGCGCAGTACGATCCGGACGCGGTCGATGATCCGTCCAAGCTGATCGGCGGCTGCACGTTTGAATGCCCGGATAAGATCCAGTATATCGACGAGCTCGACGAGACCGACAACGTGTATCTCCGCATGGACGAAGTCAAGGACTTTGCAGGTCCGAACGCAAAGCTCATCAAGCCGGAAATGGAATGGCTCGCCGACGGCACGGTCATGCTGACCATGTTCTTCCCCACCGACGTCCGTCACGCGGAAGCGGCTGCGCTGGAGATCGGCAAGCGCATGAATCTCTGTGAATGCGAAGTCATCAACCGCGAGATCATGCACCGCGCAGAGGGTACGCGCATCGAAATGAAGGGCAAGGTCGCCTTCTCCATCAATATGGACGATCTGCAGCTTCCGACCGTTCCGGATGTGCTCAGCGACGAAGAACTCTGGGATGCGATCGACAAGAAGCCGATGCGCATCGTTGCCGGCACGATCGGCGACGACGAGCATTCGGTCGGTCTTCGTGAGATCCTGAATATCAAGCACGGCGGTATTGAAAAGTACGGTATCGAATGCATCTATCTCGGAACGTCTGTACCGCCTGAAAAACTTGTGCAGGCAGCAATCGAAACGAATGCAGACGCCATGCTCGCTTCCTGCATCATCTCGCACGACGATATCCATTACAAGAATATCGCTAAGGTCGACCGTATCGCGCGTGAAATGGGCGTACGCGACAAGCTGATGTTCGTTGCAGGCGGCACGCAGGTCACCGACGAAGGCGCGCGCGCGGCGGGCGCAGACGTCGGATTCGGACGCGGATCGCACGGAAACCATGTTGCGACATTCCTCGTAAAGGAACGCGCAAGAAGAGAACAGAATGCACGTTAATGTACTCGTAGCCGAAATCGGATCTACCACGACGATCGTCAACGCGTTCGACGGTCTTGGTTCGACATCGCCTCGTTTCGTTGCGCAGGGCAAAGCCCCCACAACAGTATTGGACGGCGATGTGCGGATCGGGCTTCAGAACGCCGTTGACGATCTTCTTTTGCATACCGGTGAAAAGACTCTTTCGTACGATCGGATGCTGGCTTCCGGATCCGCTGCGGGCGGTCTTCGTATGACGGTCCACGGGCTTGTCCGCGATATGACGGTGCGTGCGGCGGAAGCTGCCGCTCTGGGCGCAGGCGCGATCATTGTACAGACGACTGCGGGAAAGATGAACGAATTCGATCTTGATGATCTGGATGCCGCGCGTCCGAATCTGATCCTGCTCGCAGGCGGAACCGATTACGGCGAGCGAGAAACCGCCGTGTACAATATGCGCGCGATCGCAGAGCACGGTCAGAAAACGCCGATCATCTATTGCGGCAACGTACAGAACCGGACGATCGTTTCCCGCATTGCGGCGGAACACGGTATCCCTCTTTCCATTGCCGATAACGTCTATCCGCGTCTTGACGAACTGAACGTTGAATCGGTCCGCAAGGTCATCCACGCGATGTTTGAAGAGCATATCGTGAAGGCGCCCGGTATGGAGCATATCCGCGATATGGTCAACGGTGCGATCCTGCCGACGCCCGGCAGCGTCATGCTTTCCGCGCAGCTTCTGTATGATGAGATCGGTGATCTTGCCGCGATCGATATCGGCGGCGCAACGACGGACGTTCACTCCGTTACGGACGGTTCGCCGGAGATCGTATCCATGATGACCTCCCCCGAACCGAAAGCAAAGCGAACCGTGGAAGGCGATCTCGGTCTCTATATCAACGCGCACAACCTGGTTGATCGGATCGGAACCGATACCCTGAACAAGGAACTCGGGATCGATACCGCCACTGTGATGCAGGCGTATCTGCCGATTCCGGAAACCGAAACACAGTTCAGACTCACCGAACGGCTCTGCCTCGAAGCCGGGCTCGTCGCTTTGGATCGGCATGCCGGTAAGCTTCGGCATCTGTATACCCCGCAGGGACGGCGCACGATTGCGGAAGGCAAGGATCTGACCGCGATCAAGTGGCTTATCGGAACCGGCGGTGCGCTCACCCGTCTTCCGCATCACGAATCGATCCTGCGGACGATCGCAGACTGCAACAAAAGCCGTATGCAGCTTCTGCCGTCGCCCGGTACCGTTCGATTGCTGTTTGACAACGATTATATCATGGCGTCGGTCGGCGTTCTTTCAAAGGATGATCCCGAATCCGCGCTGCGTCTTCTGAAGGAGAGTATCCGATGGAACGAAATCCGAAACTGATCATTCACAAACAAAAGCTTCTGCACAACATGCAGACGCTTGTCAATGCCGCGCACGCGCAGGGCGTTCAGATCGCGCTTGTTTCAAAGGTCGTTTGCGCGCATCCGTCCGCGATCGACTGCATCAATCGGAGCGGCGCGGATATGCTTGCGGATTCCAGAATCGAGAATCTTGAAAAATCGGTCTCCGATCTTCCGAAGCTGATGCTTCGGATCGGCATGCCGGAAGCCGCCGAAGATATCGTCCGCGCTTCCGACATCAGCCTTGAGAGCGAAAAAGAGACGATCCTTGCGCTGGAAGAAGCCGCTGCAAAACTCGGTAAAACGCATCGCGTGATCCTGATGATCGATCTAGGCGATCTACGTGAGGGGATCTTCTTCCGCAACCGTGACGAGATCCTTGACGCCGCGCAAACGGTGAAAGCCTGTCCGCATCTTGAACTGTACGGAACCGGCACGAACCTTACCTGTTACGGTTCCGTTTTGCCGGATCGGGATAATCTCGGAACGCTCGTATCGATCACGGAATGGCTGCGGGCGGAGCTTGATCTTCCGATTCCGATCATCTCCGGCGGAAACAGCACTTCGCTGCAGCTGCTGCTTGACGGAACGCTTCCGACCGGGATCAATCATCTGCGCCTCGGTGAATCCGTCATGTGCGGCGTGATCCCGGGCATGTATACGGCGATCGAAGGATGTTATCAGGATGTATTTCAGCTCGACGCGACGATCGTGGAATGCAAGAAGAAGCCCTCCTACCCCATCGGAACGCTCAGCCGCAATGCGTTCGGCGAAACGGTCGAATATGTGGATAAGGGGATCATGCGCCGCGCGATCGCTGCGATCGGCAGACAGGATGTGCGTGTCGACGGGTTGACGCCGATCGATCCGGATGTGGAAATCATCGGCGCAAGCTCTGACCATCTGCTGCTCGATCTTACGAAGGCGAAGCATTACAAGGTCGGCGATACCGTTTCGTTCGGTCTCGATTACGGCGCGCTTCTTTCCGCAAGCACAAGCGCTTACGTGGCGAAGGAGACGGTTGACTGATGCCGTCGCTTCCCTATAAGCTGCATACGGTCGATTCCGTCAAATCGACCAATACGACGGTCAAGGCGCTCGCGAAGGAAGGCGTTCCGGAAGGATATGTGCTTGCTGCCGCATCTCAGACCAACGGGCGAGGAAGGCTGAACCGTGTCTTCTTCTCGCCGAAGGGTACGGGGCTGTATGTTTCGATCCTCCTTCGTCCCTCCTGTCTGCTGCCGCCGTACGCATTAACGTGTATGTCTGCTGTTGCGCTTGCCGAGACGATCGAGGATTATCAGGTCGAATGCGGGATCAAATGGGTCAACGATATCTATATACACGGCAAAAAAGCCGCAGGTATCCTGACCGAGAGTCATCTGAACCAGGACGGCAGCTTTGATTATGCCGTTGTCGGGATCGGTGTGAATCTGTTTTATCCGGAGAACGGATTTCCCGATAAGCTCTCCGAAACGGCAACCGCCGTATTTTCGGGAGACCCGGATGAAGAATTGAGAAAGCAATTCCTGAAACGATTGCTTGCGCGCTTCAAACGGTATTATGACCAGCTGCCCTCGATCGCGTTTTATGAGTCCTATCGGGACAGGCTGATCGGCAGCGGACGGCGCGTTCTCGTTTCCGAACCGGACGGGGTCCGATACGGCATTGCGAGCGGAATCGACCGCTCGTTTCGTCTGATCGTGCAATTTGACGACGGAACGGAAAATGCTGTGGATCGTGGGGAGATTGAGTTTCTTTGATGTAAAAAATGTGTGCCGTCAAAGCACACATTTTTTCATTACAGCGTCGATAGGAACCGTTTTAATTCCGTTTGCGAAAGGCATTGAAGCGTTTCCTCGTCGATCCGCATGATCTTTCCCTTGTATACCGTCAGCTCGCCGTTTACAAACACATATTCACACGGACGGTGATACCCGACGTTGCCGAACAGGTTTTTCGGATCGTCGATCGCGCAGAGAAGATCGCTGGTATTTCGGTCGATCGCAAATAAATCGGCGGCTTTTCCCACTTCAATCGAACCGAGATCGTCCCTGCCGAGAACTTTTGCGCTTCCGACGGTAGCAAGTTTCAGAATCTCATATCCGCCCGGCGCCCGATTTCCCCAGGTGAGGCGATGCACAAGGTATGCCGCGCGCATCTCATCCATCAGATTGGACCCGTCGTTGCTTGCCGAGCCGTCAACCGCCAAACCGACCGTAATCTTTCTGTCCAGCATATCCGGAAGCCGCATCACGCCGCTGCTTAATTTCATGTTCGATACAGGACAATGCGCGATTTTCGTTCCGGTCTCGGCGATGCGATCCAGCTCACTGTCGTTAAAATGAATGCCGTGCGCGTAAAACACGTCTTCTCCCGTCCAACCGAGCGATGCAAGATAATCGAACGGACGTATTCCGAATGCCGAAAGCGTATACGCCTCTTCATCTTTCGTTTCACAGAGATGCGTATGCAGCCGAACGCCGTGCTGTCTGGCAAGGATCGCGCTTTCACGGTACAGCGGACCGGATGCGGAAAACGGTGAACACGGTGCGATCACGACCTGTCGCATGGAAAAACGGCTCGGATCGTGATATGCCTGAATTGCACGTTCGCTGTCCTTGAGGATCGCATCGACCGTCTGTACCACGGAATCCGGCGGAAGTCCCCCGTCCTTCTCAGACAGATCCATGCTCCCGCGGGAAGCGTGCATGCGGATACCGAGAGCCTTCGCCGCTTCAAACTGTGCGCCGAGAAGATCGCCGCTGTCTGCCGGAAAAACATAGTGATGATCAAAGCAGGTCGTGCAGCCGTATCGCATCAGCTCCGCCATGCCTGCAGCAGAGCTCAACAATACTGTTTTCTCGTTCAGGTTCTTCCATACGCCGTAAAGCGCCTTGAGCCAATCGAACAGCTCATAGTTCTGGACTTTGCTGAGATTGCGCGTAAAATACTGATACAGGTGATGATGTACGTTGATAAGACCCGGGTACACGATCGTTCCCGTACCGTCATACTCACGATCGGCTGTTCTGTCCCAATCGCCGATGTGCGCGATTGCACCGTTTTCAAACCAAAGATCCGTGTGACGGTAAACACGATCAAACGCATCGCACGATACGATCGTATCGACAGATTTTAAACGCGTCAGCATGCAAATCACCTCCGCTTTGATTATAACAAATCGCTTGAAAAATAGATAGACCTAATGTATACTATTGTTTGAAATTTTGAATGGAGCGTTCCATGATCAGATTCGATAATATCACGTATCAATACGAAAATGCGCTTTCTCCCGCGCTTGCCGATGTGTCGCTTGAGATACAGGACGGCGAGTTCATTGCGATCGTCGGTCACAACGGCAGCGGAAAGAGTACGCTTGCAAAGCATATCAACGGACTTCTGCTGCCTTCGAAGGGTTCCGTCACGGTTAACGGAATGGACACCAAAGTCGAGGACAATCTGCTGAAGATTCGTCAGATCGTCGGTATGGCTTTTCAGAATCCGGACAATCAGCTTGTTACAACCATTGTCGAGGAGGACGTTGCTTTCGGTCCGGAAAACCTCGGCGTAACGCCGTCCGAGATTCGTCAGCGTGTCGATGAAGCGCTGCACGCCGTCGGCATGACGGATTACGCCGAATTTGCCGTACATCATCTGTCCGGCGGTCAGAAGCAGCGGATCGCAATCGCGGGTATTCTTGCACTGAAACCGCAGGTCCTTGTCCTTGACGAAGCGAGCGCAATGCTCGATCCGAGCGGACGTGCGGAGCTCCTGTCGACGGTCAAACAGCTCCACGATCAGGGAATGACCGTTCTGATGGTTACGCAGTATATGGACGAAACGGTGGACTGTGATCGCATCGTCGTCATGAAAGGCGGTAAAATCGTTCTGACCGGCACGCCTTCCGAAGTATTTCAACATACCGATATTCTTCTTCAAAGCAATCTGGTGCCGCCGGAAGCGGTAGCCGTTCGGGATTCCCTGAAGGCAATGGGATACCCGCTTTCGGATCGTGCTTTGAACGCGGAACAGCTTTCGGAGGAATTATGTCCATTATTGTAAGCCATCTGACATTTGCCTATACACAGGGCGGAAAGCGCCTTGAACCGACGCTGAAGGACCTAACTTTCACTATCGAAGAAGGTTCTTTCCTCGGCATCATCGGACATACCGGCTGCGGAAAATCGACGTTTGCGAAGCATCTGAACGGTCTTCTTTTCGGAGAAAAGGGTGCTGTGACGGTCGACGGGCACGATGTGTCGCAGAAATCCGAACGCAAGAAGGTCCGTGAACTGGTCGGCATGGTTTTCCAGTATCCGGAATATCAGCTGTTTGCAGAAACCGTTTTTGATGACGTTGCTTTCGGTCCCCGCAACATGAAGCTCGAACCGGAGGAAGTTAAAACACGTGTGACGGAAGCGATGCAGCTTGTCGGTCTCGATCCGGAACGCTTCTCATCCCGTTCGCCCTTTGATCTGTCCGGCGGCGAGCGCAGAAGAGCGGCGATCGCAGGCGTTTTGGCGATGCGTCCGAAATACCTTGTTCTGGACGAGCCGATGGCAGGTCTCGATCCGATCGGCAGGCGCGAGATTTTAACGCTTCTGGAAAAGCTTCGTTCGGAATCCGGCTGCACGATCATTATGATCTCGCATTCGATGGATGATATTGCTAACCATGCGACAAAGGTTCTTGTCCTCGAACAGGGCTCCGCGTTCTTGCTTGATACGCCGCAGGAGGTGTTCTCACATGCGGATGAACTGCAGCAAATCGGTTTATCCGTCCCGAGCATCACAAAGCTCTGCATTGAAATGAATCGGCGAGGAATCGATATTCCGAGAACGATATGCACGGAACAAGCGTTCATGGACTGGATCCGGGAGGTGAAGCGCAATGCGTGACATTACGCTCGGACAATTTGTCGCCGGAAATTCCGTCATTCATAAACTGGATCCGCGTACGAAGATCGCTATGATGATCCTCTATATCGCCATGACCTTTCTTGTAAAAAGGATTTATTTCATGGCAATTCCGTTTGCGTATCTGGTTCTTGAATTAATCCTTTCGGGAATTTCCCTGCGTTATATCGTCAATTCCCTGAAGCCGATCCGGATCCTTCTGATCTTCATGTTCATACTGAATCTGTTTTTCACAAGCGGAGAGAACGTATGGCTGGACCTCGGTTTTTGGAAGCTGACCGGCGAGGCGGTGCTGCAGTCCTGCTTTATCTCGATTCGCATCATTCTTCTTGTCGCCGGCGCTTCGATGCTGACGCTTACAACCTCCCCGATCGCGCTGACGGACGGAATCGAAAAGCTGCTTGCTCCGCTCAAGATCTTTCGCTTCCCCGCCCACGAGCTTGCCATGATGATGACGATCGCGCTTCGCTTTGTTCCCACGCTGATGGATGAATCCGATAAGATCCGCAACGCGCAGATGTCGCGCGGCGCTGATTTTGAAAGCGGCAACATATTTAAGCGCGTGAAAAGCATGATTCCGATCCTGATCCCGCTGTTTGTTTCGTCATTCCGAAAGGCAGATGAGCTTGCGATTGCAATGGAATCCCGCTGCTATCACGGCGGCGAAGGCAGAACACGCATGAAGCAGCTGAAGTTCAGAAAAGAAGATCTGTTTGCAATACTGATCACGCTTTTGTTTATGGCTTCCCTGATCGTCCTTCTGATTGTACTGAAATGAGACGGATTCGATTGATCATCTCCTATGACGGTACCGATTACGTCGGCTGGCAGGTACAGCCGAACGGTGTTTCCGTGCAGGAACTTCTCGAGAAAGCGCTCTTTGAACTGATCGGTGAACAGATTCGTGTGGAAGGATCCGGAAGGACCGACAGCGGCGTTCACGCAAAAGCGCAGGTTGCGCACTTTGATACGAACGCCCGAATGGCGGCAGATAAATTCGCCGTCGCCATGAATATGCATCTCCCGTCCGATATCCGCGTTTTGTTCTCCGAAGAATGCGATCCGACATTTCATGCGCGCTTTTCGGCAAAAAGAAAAACGTATTCCTATACCGTTCAGCTCGGCGCGCATGCCGACGTGTTCTCCAGATCAACTGCGCTGCATCTGCACTATAAGCCGGATATCGAAGCGATGCAAACCGCAGCCGCATGTGTTTTGGGTACGCACGATTTCAACGCCTTCAAATGCTCCGGCAGCAAATTGGAGAATACGGTGCGCACGGTCTATCGTTCCGAATGGATCAAGGACGGTAAGTATCTGACTTATTTTGTTGAAGGAAACGGGTTCCTGTACAATATGGTCCGCATCTTAGTCGGAACAATGCTCGAGATCGGAAACGGAAAACGGCCTGTTTCCGACATGCAGAAGGCGATCGAAAGCGGAAACCGTTCGGATGCAGGCGCAACAGCTCCTGCTCACGGTCTGTGCCTGATTCGCGTCCTGTATCCGGAGTTCGACACCGAGGAGGTTTTGAACCGTGATTGACCGAAAGTGGATGGAAGCAGCATTGGTTGAAGCACGGCGCGCCTTTGACGAAAACGAAATCCCTGTCGGCGCTGTGATCGTAAAAGATGATCATATCGTTTCTCAAGCCCATAATCGCTGCGAAGCGGAAGTGTCGCCGCTGCGGCATGCGGAACTGCTTGCAATGGAAGACGCCTGCCAAAAGCTCGGTTCTCTTGACGGCTGTACGCTTTATGTCACGCTTGAACCTTGCGCAATGTGCGCGGGTGCAATGATCCACTTGCGCCTTCCCCGCCTTGTATTCGGCGCATACGATCCGCAATGCGGATGCTGCGGATCGCGGATCGATCTCGGAGATCATTGGTTTGATCACAGCATTGAAACGATCGGCGGTATCTGTGAAACGGAGTGTGCCGAACTGTTAAAGACTTTTTTTCTTGCACTGAGAAAATAATATTGCTTTTTTTGATTTGATGCGTTATACTAATCGGGCATGGAGACGTATCGAAGTGGTCATAACGAGAACGACTCGAAATCGTTTGACTGGTGATGAGCCGGTCCGTGGGTTCGAATCCCACCGTCTCCGCCAAAATATGCCGATAATATCGGCATATTTTTTATTATGTCCAAATTTATATCCAAATATAACAAAATACCTCTGTTCGAGCAGAGGTATTTACCCTTGATTGATTTAGTATCTTTTAAGCGACGGGTTGTTCCCATTGCAATAGATCAGCACCGTCGCAAGCGCCACGCCTATCGCACCGAGTACGGCGCCAACAACGGGCGGAAAACCGAGGTTTGCAGCCGACAAGCTTGCTGTCAGACTGTTCAGCACTGCCTCATACACAGCGGACACCAATCCGATCCAAAAGAGAACACTCTTGTTTCTGCTTTGAGTTTCGAGCGTTTCCATACATTCACCTCCTTATTCTTTAAAATAGTTTCCCGATCACATAACCGATCACGCCGACGACGACCGCGCCGATCGCTGCCGACAGGATCGCTTCCATCCTCTTACCGCTTTTCTGTTCAAGCTCCCGAAGCCTTGCCTCGTGATCCGCGCTATTCTTTGCAATCGTCTTGACGTCTGTCTCAATGCGTGCCAATGCCTGCAGGATCTCCGTGATTGTTTGTTCAGCCATTCTGTACCTCCGTATAGCGCGGTTTGTTCGTGATGTACGCCTGCGTGCCGCGCCACGCGATCCGGTACCAGCCGGAAGGGGCGGTCTCGATGTATGGGTACTCTTCGCCTCTGTGGGCGATGCCGATGCAGCGACCATACACGCCGTCCTTATCGCGGACACGGACCGACCCGCCCTTGACAAGCACGTATGCGTTCGATGGCTCGGGCTCAGGTTCGGGCTCCGGATCCGGCAGCGGTTCTGCCTTCGGTCCGTCGTTCAGGACCACGCAGCTATGCCCCTTGACCTTCGTCACGAGGAGGTCTCCGGTGCGGAGGAAGTCCGGTGACTCGGTGTACTTCTCCCCGGTGAGCTCGATGAACGCGCCGGTCTTGAGCAGCGCAGCCGCTTCGCTCGCTGTATTGAAGCTGCCGACCTTGACACCCGCGTACAGTACGCACACCTGAACGAGTGAGGAGCAGTCGCACTCGCATGGCGTCTTGACGCGCGCGCAATCGAAGTCGAGCGGCTTGGACACTTCGTACAACGTCCTGCGGTCCGTTTGATCGTACCCGATGAACGGGTTCGCGCATGCTGCTCGCATGTCATAGGCGATCTTCTCAGCGACCGCCGGGTCCTTCGGGCGCAGAACTCGCCAACCCTGCGGGTTCATCTTCCATTCGCGAACGCACACCTCGCGCCCAGTCTGATCGCCGGGCTCGCCGCCGCGGGCTTTGTTGTCTTCGTCCTTGATCGCTTCGCCTACATATACTTTAGTTGACATTCTGTGTACCCTCCCATCTAATGTTCGTAACGATGACCTCGCTGTGTTTTGTGGTGTACGCGGCATCGTGCCATTGCGGAACATAGTTTCCAAAGTGTGTATTGACATACCCACCGCTCGACACGATGTTGTAGCCAAGCGGCGTTTCGATGTTCAGCCGCTCGATGCCGTCAACGCGGACGATCAATCTCGGTGCAAGGACATTACGCCATCCGATACGCGCTTCGACCTCAATGTGATGCCACTTATCCATCTCCCAATCACAGAGATCGTAACTGTTGACAGTATGCACATTATCGCCCTGTGGCACAGCACCGTTGTCGATGTAGCATACGTGAGCAGACAGCTTGCCGTTGTACACTCGAAGCGTGAACGGAGGACCATCCCTCCATCCCTGCACAGCAAAGTTTGCATCGTGCAACTGGAAGATGTACGTGTAGAAATCATTCGTTCCAGGGTTGTCTGCTGATGCCATGTAGTAATCTGCGCTTGTGCGGAATCTCTGTAGACCACCAATCTTGCCCTTGAGCGATCCTTTTACAGGCGTGATGCCGATTTCCGTCCTGTACCCGTTATCCTCCGAGTAATCGCAGACGCATTTGATGCACGGATTATTTGACAGCCCTTGAACAGACTCCATATACGGATTGTCGGACGGCTTATAGTACACCGTCGCAACTGCTGAGTTGTTACTCCAAATTCCATGCGTAAAACGAATAACAGATTTGGCAGAAGAAAGACTATCAGCGCCTTCGTTCAGCGCAACGCACCGATTGAAATCAAGCGTCTGCATCGGGCGTTTGACAAACTCAACGAACGAGCCGTAACCGAATAAGCGGTCTACGTTCGCGCCGAAGCCAAGCGCGATGTTCATCGGCTTGTCGGATGTGTACGACACGGGAATCCGTACCTCGATCCCGGAATCATCGTAGACCGTTACAGAATCGGAATTTATGACCAGCACAACATAAGCTGCATTTATGTGGATGTTTCCGTATGTATCTCCGTTATACATAACGCCGCCGTTCACGCCGATAGAGATAGCACCGGCAGTAAGACTGTTTGAGTCGTCAAACACTTTGACAATTTGCGCTGCGCTTGCAACGCGCCCGATAAGGCAGATATACGGGAACGAGTCAAACGTGCGGCTGTACGCAAGTGTCGCCATGCCCGACGCGCCCGTTCTCGTCGCGCCAGTTCCCGTTGTGATTGTCGGCGCATCAGCGTCACTTCCAAGGATGGTGTACGGATGGTCGGCATCAACAAACGATTCGCGCGCTGTGAAATCGTCAATGAACGCAGATTCGTACTTATTGAAGATGTCATCAAACGAAACATCATACGATTCGGACGGCTTAATCGATACGGAGATGTTGTCAAGTGTTGTCGAACGATAAACGCCATCGTACAACTCAAGCGCGTTGTAATTGCCGTACGAATAAATGTAAATGTATCCGTCGGAGGTCGGTCGGAAGGTCACGTTATAATTCGTAAGCGTTGCGGCGGTCGTACTTGGAACGACAATCGTATTCCCTGTGAGCGTCGTTTCGCCATCGAACAACGATGTCGAATATACGGCAAGCGCGGTCGCAGTAGATGGCACTCTCACGGAAAGACCGTAAAGGACGTACAGTTTGTTGGCATCGACCGGGTAAATTGACAGATGCGCGCTTGAGGATGTAGACGCTTCAATGTTCCCGTTCGATTTGATGATCGCGTTGTATGTTGTCGTTGCGGTCTTTTTATCGGAACGATATACAGACGCGCCAAGATAATTGACGAGAAATCCAAGCAGATTCGCCGGTGCAGCCGCATTCGACAATGACAGCGATGTGTCCAACGGAGGATTGCTCAGATTCGTGATGTGTTCGGCAAGCCATTTGTCAGCGTCACCGCTGATCGCGGACAAGAAATCGGACAGATGCGCGTTCAACCACGTTGCAAAGGTCGGATCGATGATGCCGCCCCGCACCGCCTGTTCCGCAAGGGTCTTGAAATACATCGCATTGTCGATGTCCTCGCCTTCGCGTTTGCCGGTGCCGCCAGTCGCCCAGGACTTCGCAAGCTGCTCGTAGTACGCCATCATCGGATAGACAAGTCCCTTGTTTTCGCCTGTCGGATTCTCCTCAGCGGAAAACGTCCACTCCGCAGAGCAGATAAGCGTATCGTCTTCCTCTACGCGCTTTGAGTAGATCTCGAGGACGCAGCGGTTTTTCCCGGACGTATACGCATCCGCGGACAAGAGAATATGAATCTTGCCGTGATCGCCTGTCTGTGCTTCGATGAACGTAATGCCGCCGTCCGGATCGTCAGAATCCTGCCTGCGCACGCCGAGATTGGACCTGATCCGGAGCGACACGCGATAGAGAAATTCTCCGTCCGATTTTTCGGACATGTCGACGATCTCATTATTGTTCGAAAATGTAATCCAAAACACGTTCCCGGTCTCCCCGGCAACGATGTTCTGCAGGCTGATACGCGGGCTGCGCTTCGTGTCAAGCTCTATATAATGGTATTTGTAAAGTGCCATGTCGGATCTCCGTCCTCTCTGTTTATATTGTAAAATAGGCAGAATAAGAAAGAGCGCAGTTTTTCTGCGCTCTGTTCGTTACTTTGCCCATCCTCTCGACCAAAGAAACAGATGAATCTGCTCTTCGTTGTATCCGTGGCCTTTCAGATATTTCTGCCACTCGGACTTCTTGGACAGCTTGTCCAGCTCGACATACGTTGCGACTACCTGCTCTGCGGTGTACCCCTGTTTCGTCAATGTCTGTGCTGTTTCGTATCGCTTGTTTTTTCCGTCCTTGGAAAGTGTCCTGTTCGATAGTTTGTACCATGCAACGCTTGTGTAGTCACGATAGATGTAACCGTTCTCGTCGTAGGTTCGTCCGTTCTTTACGGTGACATCCTTCGTTGTAAACATCTGTCCTGCAATGGCACGGTCGTTCGCGCTCTTGTAAGTGTTGAAGATCCACTTGGTCGCTTGCGTAGCGTTATCCTTGTCATCGTCGGACGTTATCTCCTTGTGCATCTCAACGGCTTTGAGCGCATTCTCCTTGCTCATGCCGTTCTTGACGGCGGTCGTGTACTTTGCATAATGCGCAGTACCCATCTGCGACGCTTTCAACGCTTCATCGGATGTATAGTCCGCTTGGATTTCGCCTTTGTCGTTGTAGACGATGGCGCCTTTTGCGGTGTAGTTTGAATACCTCGACGCAAACGCTTCTGCTTTCTGCTGCGGCGTGCCTTCAAGGTTTCCCATAGCTTCCGCTTTGTCCGCCTTTTTACCTCCCGTCAGGTACGCGTCAAACGTGTCTTTCGACGAGTAGTCGGCATATACCTCTCCGTTCTTCTTATAGCCGATTGCACCGTCCACGCTTGCGGTTTTTCCGACCACCTGCATATCCAGGATCGCCCTGTGCGCAGGATCGCTGACAATTTTGAACAGCCAATCGTGGAAACTGTCTTTTGCATCCACTCCGCGCCGCGTTTCATACTTCTTTGCGGACGCATAGTTCCGATACGCCGTCGCCGCAATGTCTTCCGGTACGCCCATCTCTACAGCTTTCAGGAAGCCATTGTACTTCGCGTCACCCATCTGCGACATTGCATATCGGTCGCTGTTCGTGAAGTCGATTGCGATCGTACCGCGCTCCTTGTCCTTCAGCTTCTGATTGACCGTGATCGGATGATACACGACCGAACCGTCCTGCACAAGATCGCCAGCAAGCATGCGGTACAGCGTTGCCTTTTCTTCCGGTGTGAGATCCCGGTCTGCCATCAGTTTCGATGCAAGCGTGTCCACGTTCGGCTGATTCTTGTCGCCTTTGATCTCTTTGTACTTCTTTTCCCAGTAGAAGTACGTGCTGCCCTTCTTGCCAAGGTTCGTCCATTCCTTGTAGTTCGCCGCCGTGCTTGCGCTGTCCAGTCTGCCGGATTGATGCAGCCACGGAATCAGTTCGCCCGTCTTGAAAGCGTCAACGATGTCATGCCAGCCCGGATGAATGCCATTCAGAAGCGTCTTCGATGCATTTGCAAACGGTAGTCCTGTCGAATACGAGGCAACAGTCATAAGACCATTGATGAAGGTCTTTGTCTTCAGCCACTTTTGGTGATCATCGTACTTCGGTTTGCCGTTCTCGTCTACTGCGTTGATATTGAGCATGAACGGAATAGCGTCCTTACAGAATTTAATTATCTCCGAAATCGCTTCAGATGCCGGGAGCGCAAAGCTCTGATCGTAGGTATCGTTGTCTGTGAAGCCGCTTACAATTCCGTTTACGAAATCGTAGATTTCACCGACATACATGAACGAACCTGCAAGAGATTTTCCGATCTCTCCGCGGATATACTTGTCAACACTATCCCTTGTGACATCCTTATCCTTGTCCTGAAGCGGTTTCATGCGCCCACGGATCGCGGACACGATTGCGCGTTCAAGACCGATGACGATTGCCGCCGTGACAAGACCCGAAAGCGTTCTGCCGAATTTCTTCAGAGCTGCCTTGCGAGTTGCCTTGTCCTTTGCTTGAATGACTTCGGCAGCGGATTCGATAAACACGCCTGCGTTCTGCATTCTCTGCGTACCGAACATCGTGATGATCCGCGCCGCTGCGTTCTTGCTCCGAAGCGCAGGTGAACGCTGAAGCACCGTAAAGTTCGGCTGCGTGTTCTGAATCACTCGCTCATACCGCTTCGCAACTTCCTTGTAGAATTCGTCCGATCCGACCGGGATATTGGTTTCGCCCTTCACCCACCGTTCGCAAGCGTACCATAACCTTCTCGTTGCTGCAGTATCCATTGCGGTGATCCATCCCAACGCCCACGGAAGTTTCTGCTCGGCTTTTTCGGACAGACCTTTGCGCTTCATGACCTCGGATACCTCGGTCTGCGTGCCAGCTCTACGCATTGCGAACAACGGCGTGTACATATCGATCAGCTCGTTGCTTGCATTGCGGTTCAGGTGTTGCTCGACATTGCCGCCGAACGATTGCACGATGTACTTCCACGGAATCTCCGCTGCCGCCGTAGGCACGGATGCAAGCTGTGACAATGCAACTCTCGCATTCAGAGTAAGGACCGCCTTGACATAGTTCGATGTCAGCTTTTGTCCTAACGTAGCAGCAGATACATACTCATTCGCATTGTTGATAGAGGCACCCGCAAGGTCTTCTATAAACTGATCTACAAACGATACCATTGCGCGTCTGCCCTGCTCGGACTTTCCAAATTGCGCAACACCCATCTGCTTCTTCAGTTCTGTATGGACATTGCCCTTATCCGCAACCCAATTCTTGTTTGCGTCTTCATGCCACATCCATTGATTCATGACCGCGTTCCAATTTCGCATCGGAATTGCCAAACCTGCATACTTTGCAACACCGTTAATCTGCCGATTTACGACCGCAGTGATGTCGTTTAAGTACATAACGTTCGACGTCCCTTTACGGGATTCAAGGAATCCCGGATGTTCAACTGCTGCATTCTTCCCAAAGGTTTTTGCGTCATACTGAATCATCTTGTACGCATCGTCAACCTGAATCGGGAAGTAATTCTCGACAATTGCCTTTGCGTAGCCAAGCATCTTTAAGCTCGTCCGATTGATGTAATACCCTGCGCGTTTATGGAAGAATTCCTTTGCTACTTCAAAGTACGCCTTCTCCGCTTCTGTCATCTCGGACACGATCTTTTTTGCTTGTTCCTTTGTCATCCTGACGATCGTTCCGTTCGTGTATGCCTGTTCATAATCGCCGCGTTTGTAGTCTGCTTGATTTGGAATCGTTACGCCGCGTTCCGTAAGATTACGAAGATTCTGCTCGTTCAGCAAGTGCATTGCCAACGATACGCGCATACCCTTTGTGATCTTCACACCGTTGCCAATGTCGATCCATTCCGCGTTCTTGCCGTACCACGTTTTCATGTCCTTCGCGTACCGCGTCGTGACAGGATCAAACATCTTTCGCAGCGCAAGAGCAATGCGCTCAACCTCTATTGCGCCTTCGTTCAGATCATCGACCAGCTTCACGAATTCAGAATTCTCGTCGGAATTAGAATAGATTTTTGCGATTCTGCGAAGGCCGAGAGATTCAATAGTATACTGATTCAAGAATCGAGTAATCGCGTTCTGTTTCTTTCCGAACACGTTTGCTTTCTGCAATTCGGAAACCATCTTTTCCGCGATTTTATAGACAAACCGCTTCTCTCCCTTGACCGTTGCCTTGTTTGCGTCATAAACGGCATTAAGAACGCCGCGCACCGTGTACATCAATGCACGCAGTTCGTAATTATCCATCTGCTTGACGGTCTTGCCTTTAAGCAGTTCGTTCAGCCCTTCCATCATCTGTACAAGCGTTTCGTCATACATCGACATATCGAGGAACGAACCTCTCGGGTCGTAGCCGGGATTCTCTCGCGTTGCCTGTTCTATCGTGTCCTTGTCAGCAAAGGTCTGTTTATATGCGTCGATCAGCTTGTCCATGTTGATTACGCCACGCTTGCTCATTTTTGCATCAGCAAGCGAATCCGCTTTCTTGCTCATATCGGCATCCATAAGATCGTTCAACGCAAGGCAGAATTCCGACACCTGACGCGCAAGCTGAACAGGAATATGACTTGCTTCTGTAGGATTTGCAAGCATATTTACAAGACGCTGATAGTTCGTTTTTGCGATTTTCAAAAAGTCTTTCTTCACCTGCTCGTCTTCGGAATACTTGACCTCTTTCATCTTGTTCAGCACATTTTCGTACCATGCGTGTTCTTCTCGACGAACCTTTGCGCGGAATCTTCCACGTTCCATCTGTTCTGCCAGCTTTTTCTTTTCCGCTTCTTCCTTGGCCTTTGCGCGTTCTTCCGCCCGTGCCTCCCTGACCGCTTCACGGACTTTCTGCGTCGTGGATTTCTCGATCCCGACAATGCCCAACGCCTTTTCAAACATGGCTTCCTTCAGTGCCGCCCGCTCTGCGCTCTCTGCCTTATACGGGTTTGTGCGCTTGCCGACCGTTTCCTGTGCGCGGTCCAGCAGCACCATCGGCATGTCGCCCTCGTTCGTCTGTGCGTCAAGGTATGGATTGCTTGCGAAGACGTCCTCCAGCGTCTGCGCGTTTTCCGTTTCCTTGACGACCACACGCGTACCCAGCGCTTTGGAAAGCGCACGGTTATACTCTGCTACGCTTTCATACGCGGTCCGGATCTCAGCCATCTGCGCAGCGGTAACCTCGATCTCACGATACACGCGGCCCTTCGCATCGGTCTTACGCGGCATCTCGGCAAGGATCGCTTCGCGCATCTCGGCGTCCGCTTCGGTCATTTCGGTGTAGCGATTCAGGATCTGATCAAATAGTCTGTCCGCGTACTCCCACGCGACGAGCTGATCGCCGTCGCCGTGCCATGCGTTGTGCAGCACAGCAAACGCCTTTTCCAGCTTTGCGCGGATGATTCGCATATCGTCCTTAGAGAAGTTCCGGTACGTTCCGACCTCTTTCATGACCGCGTTCGCAAAGTTCCGCTTCTGCTTCGCGTCGTACTCCGTATCCTTCCGGTACTGGTCCTCCTGGTGTTCAAACGCCCACGTGCCGTATTTGGTATTTCCGAACGTGTCGGCCTCGCGCTGCGCGCCGGCTTTCTCAAACGCCTGCGCTTCCTTTTCGCTCGTCGCGGTCACGGTGACGGAGCCGTACATCTCGGCAAGGTTCTGCATCATTCGCACACGGTTCAGAAGCGTGCCGCCCTCCAGTTCGACGCTGCTGCCGTACACGTTCGCTGTCGTGCCGCGCATCTCAAACACGCGCTGCTCTCCGGCGCGCTGCGTCAGGTGGAAGTCCTTGTCCTGCGTGCTGTTTTTCCGTAATTTGCTATTGTATTCTGCTTCCCTATCGTGTATAATAGGCTTAGGAGTTAGAGCCGCTTCGGTCTTGGACGTGGACCGCGGGACGTATTTTGTATCGCGGACCGGCACAGCTCCTTTTTTCGTGACATCAACGTCGCGTATATACGCAGACATAATCGCTACCGTCTTATCAGACGTATTCGGAATAGCTTCTGCAACATAGTACATACTGTTAATGCGCTTACCGAGTACAATCGTTTCAGCTTTTAACTGAACGTTATCAGAACCCGGTTGCATTTCTCTGTATGCAGTTGTCGCTTTTCCAACTTGAATAGTGTCGTAATTATCAATGATAAACTGCATGCGTGCAAAATCATTATAATCAGCCATAGACATATCAGATTGTCTACCACTAACATAGCCGCCAAGACCGTGTCTTTTCCTTATGTGTTCTCCTATCCTTGATTCAATGATTGTTTTATATCCAGCAGGATTCCATCCCAAAAGTTTCTCAATATCTGCACCAAGTTCGTTTGATACATTCTTTAACTCAACAGGTTTTACATACTGTCCATTTACAACTTTTTTTGCAAACTGCACAAGCCGATCATCAACAGCGCCCATGTATTCCGTAATGACATGCTGCATGTACGGTGAATAACTCGACTTTTCCTTATAATCGATCCTTGTTGACGGGTAGCTGGAAACCCAGGACTTATCCATAGTCGACGCTTTCACGCTCTCCGCTTTCGCGCTTTCCTTCGCCTTGCGCTTCTGATCGACCATCTTGACCGCGTTCTCCCACTTCCGGGCTATATCGTCCAGCGTGTCGACCTGATTCAGAATGTCCTGTTCCGGGGATACGTCGGTATTCCACGTTTCAAAATATCCCAGCTCGTTCCGCGTGGTCGCCGCCCGCGTGCTGCGCATATTGACGTCCGAGAAAAGCTGCTGCATGTCCGCGTTCATGCGCGTCAGGAATGCGGAAACAGACCTTGCGGTGCGGAAGTGCTTATTCGCAAAGCTGTTTATGAACGTCGTCTTTGCAAGGAATTGTTCGCAGCACCGGGCGATCACTTCTTCCTCTGCCGCGGCGCCCTTATACCCTCTGTCCGTTTCATACGCAACGAGCGCATCCCAAAGGTTCATACCCTTATTCAGATACGTCTGCAGCTTGTCGATTTGATACGAATGCTCCAGCGTTTGCACCTCGGAATACGTCAGGTTCTCCTTCGTCAGCTCGGTCTTAATCGCGTCATGCAGCTCTGCGTAGCCCTTCTTGTTCATCGTCGCAAGACGGTGCGTCAGTTCGTGCGAAATCGTCCATAGTACGCTGTTCGTACCGTTCAGGTTGACGTGGATCGTGTCCGTGTCCTCATCATAATAGCCGTTCTTGTCTTTGAGATCCTCGACCGTTCCGTCCTTCAGCGTTCGCGACGTAAACTGCGCTTCGACCTTGATGTTCGTACCGTTCAGCGCAGCGACCACCTGCGCGATCCGCAGTGCTGCCCGTTCGCGCTCGGTCATCGTTTCGACCGTGTTGTGATTCTCGGCCTTACCGTTATTGTAGGTACTGAAATCAAAGGTAACCTTGCCGGACCCCTTCTTCGTCCTGACCGTCGTGCCGTCTTTCTCAACCTTGATGTCGATCTTCCTGCCGACCTTTGCTGACAGTTCGTCCCCGGCTCTGCTCTGCGCCTCGGTCATCTTCTGATACGCTTCGGCTTTCTTCTGCTCCTTCTGCGCATCGGTCAAAGAATCGTCCGCTTCGATCTTTGCGACTTCCTCGTCATGCTGTTTCTGCGCTTCGTTATGCTTCGTCTCCCACGCACGCAGGTTCTCGGCATTCTTCACGCCTACTTGCTGGTTAAACCGAATGGATTCCTGCGCTTGTGCAATCTCCAGCAGCGGCTTGATGTCCAGCTTCGCAAGCGTTTCGTTGACGGTCTGCATCTCGTCTGCGGTGACCTCGCCCTTCTGCCACTTATCCAGCAGAGCCGCGTCCTCATTCGTGATCGTGCCGTCCTTGACCGCTTGCTGCACGTTGCCTTCAAACTGTCCGTACTTTTCAGCAAGATATCCCTGAAGCAAAACGCCGTAGTCTTGGTTCGTCTTTTTGCTCTGCTTTTGAAGCTCTTGCATCTGTTTGTCCTTGAATTGGAAGCCGTCGATCTTCGACCGCAGACCGCTGTCAAGCGACTTGCCGACCTTCTCGTTTCCGCGATTCTGCACCATGCCCATGAACGTAGAACCGCCGCCCATCACGCCGCCGGATGCAAAGCCGCCGCCAAAGCTCATGCCCAACTGCGCTGCGAATTCACCGCTGACTTTTCGCTTTGCTTCCTCAAGCGTCATGCCCTGCGATACATACTCGCGGATCTTCGTCAGCTCTTCGGAATAGATTCCGTTGACCATTTTGTCCCACAGATTATTGCCGATATCGGTGAAGACCTCTTCGGAACCTTCAACGCCACCCTGCACCAAGGTGTTGACGATCCAGTTCACAAATGCCTTCTTCGATGCCTTGAGCATACCGCCCTTTTGGAAATGACCAACGAGCATATCCAACGACAGCGATTCAAACAGCATCTCGTTGATGCCGGAACCCAATGCCGTCATCCGCGCCTTTTCGGGGGTCAAGCCTCTCTCAAGACCTTCCTGATACGTGGAGTTATACGCGGACGCACCAAGTAGGGAACCTCCAATAACACTCGCCGCCTTTTCTGCAATGTTTACGGTCTTGCCGCCGATATTTACTGCCGTAGGTACACCGGCTGCCGCAAACGCTTTTCCCAAACCGCCTGTAATAGCTGCGACAAAGTATGAGTCCCACATACTCATCGTCGTGCCGTATGCAAACTGACCGAATTTGCCGAATTTCTGCATACGCGCATTCCGAATGTTCTGTGCTTGGTTGTATCGCATCGCAGAAACACGCGCCGCGGCAGGATCTTGCTGATTCGTGCTGTACGCGTGAGCAATACCGGGAATGCCCTGCGTAAGCGACGGAAGTACACTCGTGACGCTCAACGCAGGTTTTGCAATACCGGGCAGATCTTCCATGTATTCAGCATTGTAATCCGACACATACGACGTGAATCTTTCGGGAAGCACGGTTTTGTACAGAAGGTCAAAATACTCGTCAGCTGCCCTTGCTCCCATCGTATCAAGCAATGCGTTGAAACGCGCGCGCTCCTCGTCCGTCATGAGGTTCGCAAGCGTCAGCATGGCATCCATCTGTTCCTTCTGCGCATCGGAGCCGGTATCGTCGTAGTTTCCGCGAAACGCCATCAGACATTGGTCACGGAACCACTTGTAATTGACATCCGTATCGGCTCGGTTCGCGCCGAACAATGCCTGAATGTAATCCAAGGACGCGCCAACGAAATCTTTATCCGTAGCAAAATACTGATTTGCTCCAAACAGCGAAGCGATTCTCCCACAAATAAGTGACCACTCGTTAATTAACGCAGAATACCTTGAGCCTTTGACATCGTGTGTCCTTGCGAAATCGTCAGCAGACCATCCGATGTCACGAACAGCAGCCCAGTTTTGCGACGGGTTCTCTGTCCAAGGATTGATTTTAAGCGTCCAATCCTTTGTTTTTAATGTGATCTTCCCGGCGGCTTGATTCTCGTCCACATATTCTCTTGTCGATGCGTACTCTTTGTCCTTTGTCTTTGCGGATTCGGGAATCTGCATCTGATACGCAAGCAGATTTACCGTCGAATTGCTTGCCCTGTTCGCCTTGATCTGATCCATCAGATTCTTCATTTGCATTGCCTTTTCAAGCGCAGCTTTCGGTTCCGAAATGACATCATCCATCGTGCTGGAGCTGTCCTTCTTTGCAATCTGATATTCCTGCTCGGCGCGCGTATACGCTCTCTCCGCAGCATCATACGCCGTGTCGAATTCAGCGTCGGACATCAGATAGTATTGCCGCTGCTCGGCAGGAGCCTTCGCCGCAAGCGACAGTTTCGCAAGTGCCGCATACGCATTCGCTTGCATCTGTAGCGCAGAATGATAATCCTTTGTCTTATTGCGGATCGCGTTGCTCCAAAACTCAGACTTTTCATCGATGAAGTCATACCAGTATTTGACATCGTCTTCGATGGTCTGTGCCATCGCAGGATCTTCCTGCTTCAGCTTCATCAGATTAACTCCATAGTCTTGTGCGAAACGAAGGGAAGGGAGATTCTTCTGAATCTGCTCCTGATTCGGTTTCAGACCATGCGGCTGGATCGCTTCGGCAGCGGCACCTTTTCTGTTTGCCACTTCTGCTGCCATCGACACAGCATAGCGGTTCGCCTCAACGCCCTTCATGCCGTTCTGCTCTGCGATCTTCAAATAATAGTTCACGTTCTCATCCGCGCTGTGATTGAACGGATTGTAATTCACAAGAGCTGAATATTCCTTATCTTCTCGCGTAGGCTTTTCACGCTCAAGACGCGGATCTGTAATCTGCTCCTGATTGAGCCGCTCCTGTTCGTATTCGATCGCCTTCTGCTGCTGTTCCGCTTGCTGCTGACGCGCTCTTGCATTGGCAGCCGCTTTCTTCGCTGCTGCCTGTTCGATCATCGCGTTCTCGCCCTGCTGAAGCTGTTGATTGTACGTGCCGTATGCGTTTCTGTACGCGTCTTTTACGCTGATTTCGCGTCCGCTGATAAGTTTCCCTTCGCGCCCTGCCAAGCCTACGTTCTGAAGCCCGCGACGCGTCTGACGGTACTGCTTCGCAAGCTGCGTCTGCGCGTTCGCTCTGTTACCGGCGTTGAGCAACTTGTACTGCTCGCTCTTCTGAATCAGGTCTTCGATCTGTTTCTTCGTCAGAGCCTTCTGATACTTTTTAAGGATGTCATCAATCGTTGCCATGTTATCTCCTATTCGTAGTCAGATAATATCTGTACTGTAATCCAAGGATGGACAGCCCTTCGCGGATCTCTTTGTTCTCGATGCGCGTTTCAATCGAATCGAAGTTCTTGAATCGCTTCCTGATCGGGATCACCACGGACGGCTCGTCAGAATCCGTTTGAATATGATCCACAAACCATGATCCTTTGTCCGTCGATACAACAATACTCGCAGAGCTTTGATCGTGCGGCTGAAGCGTGATCACGCCGCCGTCGTTCAGCATGGTCTTCTTGTAATCCATTGCGCTGAGATGATCGCGCTTCGTGATATAGTACGCTTCGATCTGATACCCGTAATCGTACGGATGCCACTTGTGCAGCTTGGTCGAACCGTTGACATACTCCGCGCCGTCCGTCCACCGTTTGGGATTGTCCCAATCGAAATTGAACGCGCACAGCCGTCCGTCCTTTGTTCCGAAGTAGAGGAAATCATCCGTTGCCGTCATACAGGTTGCAGGGATGTTATCCCACACGTACCACTCATAGATGCGGTTTCTGTCATTCGTTCCTGGCGGCAAGCTCTGATACCGCGAATCGCAGACCCATGCGTGACCCGTTGTCGGATTCACAAGAATGTAGTAATCGCGGAACACTTCGGCAATGCATTGCGAATCGATCTCTCTCCGCAGCCGCTTGTCAATGTAGAAGGATCTGTTCGGGATCGTGCGCTCCTGCGATGCGTTCGTGCCTTGGATCGCGTACACGCCTTCTTTCGCGAGGAACAGCGGTTCGTCTTTCAATGTCTTAAGACAATGCTTGGAGATCGCGCCTACGCCCTGCGCTCCCTGCTGAACTGGGAAGAGGATATCATTCTCTTCGGTGAGGATCGCAGACCGCATATACACCGTCGCGTCGATGCCGTTGTCTTCCTTTACAATAGCCATCTCCGACCCGTAGTGAAGATACCCCATGATCGCGGTGTTCTCAGACCCGATCTTTGTCCATCCGTTCTTCGGGAAGTACGTCGGATCGTCGATCTCGCTCATGTAGTCCTCGTTCTTGTGATCGGGATTCCCAGACAGGAAGAATCTGTTCCTGTTGTAATAACCGAATTTTGTTACGATAGAACACTTAGCAATCGTGGACGCGCCGCGGACGGTCTTGTCCTTATCATCATCGTCGAATTCTTCTTCGTCATTAACGGTGTACGTGACGCGGATGTTTGCCTCGCCTTCTTTGAGATTGAACGTGGTCATCATAGGCTGATCCGTTGTCGGATTCTGCGTTCCGTTCTTGCAGACGTAAATCGTCGTGTTGCTTCCCACATTCTTAAAAGGAAGAGGAATAAACGGCGATGATCCGCCTTCCTCACCGTTCACCACTTTGTAGAACATCTGTGCAGGATTCTCGCTGTGGCTTTCCACTCCGTCGTGATCGGGAATCTCTTCCCATCTGTAGAGCATGTATGCTCGCGGTGCCGGATCAATCCACACGTCGGGATACGGAGAATAGGAGCCGTCATTATTCCGCACGTACGCTACTTCTCTCCGAACCTCGACCTTATGAACCGTACAGTTTTTTCCTGTAAGCTGATACGCGGTATGGTTCTTATCCGCGATAAACGTGCAGATCTGCTTCGGCTGAATCATGTTCGGCGAATCGTACTTATCTCCCTCGTTCCACACGCCGGGATTGCTCTCAGAACCGGGCGTGTTCGTGCCTTGCGCGTTAAGATCGTCGTAGTCATAATGCGCGTTGATGTTGACCGTCGGGATCTTTCCCTCGACCTCGTCGCACACATAGTCAACGCCGGTGAGGTAATTGCCGGTCTGCTTTACGACGAAATACTTCTTCCCGTCGATGATGTACAGTTTGCCGTCATGCTCAAACGCAATGCTCTTTGCCTTGTTCAGAACAGCTGCGTTCCCTTCTGAATCGAGAACGAGCTTATACGAATTCGGCGTGATACCTCTGTCAAGCGTGTCCGGGTCGATTGCTCCTGTGACAAGCCCCGTCACGATGTCCGCGTCTGCTTGCGTCACTTGACCGTCACCGTCAACATCCATGTTGCGGATCTGCCATTCTTCCCATCCGTCATCTATACCTCCGACATATCGAGCAATCCACGCTGCAAGTGCCGCCGTCGGCTTATCGTCTGCTGTCCTATAGTACGGCACATCGCCCGATGCAGCGTCAACGTGTCGGATCTCCGGCGAACAGAGGACGCGATACAAGCGATCATCTGCGTGGATGAAAAGCATACCGCTGCCCTGTGCGAATCTCATGTAGTGGATTCCGTAGATCGGCAGCCGCGTCGGATTCGTCGGGGAGACTTGAAACGTCATGCAGATATGCCATCCAGGACGCTTCTGCATTACGCCGTCACTCCCGACGTACATATTCTTCATGTCTTGCGCGTGTACCTCTGAAATGACAGCAGGGGACGCAGAGTAATCCACGCCCCGAAATGCTTGATAGGTTTTAACGTCGGTTACAGCCATACTGCACCCCCTGCTCTGTGCTTTGCGTCCTCATACATGGAGCGGTACTGCAGCGCGCGGTTCATGTCTTGATCTTGCTCAGCATATTTCCACGCGATCCCGTAAGGAAGAACGAAACGAAGCATCATTTCATTGTATGGTATCTCTTCGGACAGTTCCTTTACCATAGGAATCTCCGTCAGCAATTCTTTTCCGTCTGCTTGTCTGCTGTTCTGTTCAGCGCTGAAACACTCCGCAAGAAGTGTGTTCATCCATCTGATGAGATGCCGCACCGCGTCGGTATCTTCTTCGATATCTTCATATTCGCCGGCAAGCGCTGTACTGATGATGTCGTGTACGGTCATGTGTATCTTCCTTTACGTCCCGTAATAGTACGCTCCGCTCGCGTCGATACCGTACCCGCAGGTAACAGCCGACGTTTCCGGATCTACAAGCGTAAAATCGATATACGTAACGACGTCACTCTCGGTTGTAACACAGGTAAGAGGTACGAAAATGCCGCTTTCACAAGCATACAGATTCTTTCCTGTGGTCCATGCTTCCGCACACTCATCGAACGTCTTGTCCGTAATCCATGTCTCTGTCGTTTCGTCGTAAGAGAATGTCACAATGAACCTGTTGTCGCTTGGCGCGTCTAACTGCTCATGGATCGCCCGCTTGACAGCCGCCCGTAACGCATCGGAAACAACAACCTCGACCGGTTCGATGCGGATATGGACCAGGTCGTTATTCTCCGTGGTCGAGATCGTGACCGCGTCGTTTGCGTATGCAACAGTATAGTCCCCGACCGCGATGGATCCTTCGACCATTTTGAACAGTTCTCTTCGGGCAACCGCCGTCCCGTTTACATCCAGAGACACAAGGACGTCCCCATCGAACGGGACGGAAAACAGGACTACGCATGAACCGCTTGCTTTGATAAATCCATCGACAACGGGCTTGCCGACGCGGATATAACACATGCCAGTTTCAATGGTCAAATCTTTCTTCATAAAGTGCTCCTTTCAAAAATCGGGGGAGTATTGTCTTCTATACTCCCCCGTATACGTCGCATACCGGTGCGCCGCAATCGGCGTTATGCGATCTGTTTACGCTGCGACCACCGCAGACTTGACGTCGGACGGATAGGTCTTGGACGTGTTCCAGGTGACCGCTTTGATGACCGTACCGACAGGCGCGTCGGTGCTGGAGATCGTGGTGTCGGAAGTGACCTTGACCGCCGTCTTGCTGTAGCGCGGATCGGATCCGTCAAGCGTGTAGTACACGGTATCTCCGCTTTCCAGATCGAGTACACGCGCGGTCGACGGCGTGACCGCCGTTGCCTGCTGCGACGCTGCGAGAACCGCGACGACGCCCCAGCAGTATTTCATTTCGACGAACGCGCCGAAACGGTGCCGGAAGTTCACCAGCAGACCGCTGAAGTTCTCCGGCTTGTCGTGCAGTTCGCAATCCATGATCGTCTTCGGAAGGTACACGGACTTTTTCTGCCATGCGAGAATATGGCAGTTCTTCGGCATGTCGCCGTGCGGCACTTCGAGGATGTTCAGCGTTCCGATACGACCGACGATGCCCTGCAGGATCATCTTGTCGGTAATATCGTTGCAGTTCGTCAATGCGGAACGCAGGTACGGCATGAGATTTGCGTCGACTGCCGCAAAGCGGTTCTTTTTCGGAACACGCTTGTTGACCATTGCTGCTTCGACCTTCATCAGATCGAGGAGGATCTTGCTACCGTCATCGTCGTCGGTGATGGTGAGATACTGACCGGCACGTTTTGCCCACTCGCCCATCGCCAACTGTTCGACCTGCGGATTGATCTGCTCGTTCATCTCGTCATGCACGAGCACACCTGCAGTCTTCATTTCCATACCTTCCTTGTAATTGCCCTTGTCAACCGTGAGAGGTACGGAGAGATCCCACTGCAGCTCCATGAGCTGCTGCTCGTCCTGAACCTCTTTCTGTTCGCCAAACCTATTTCCGGTTGTGTTCCGGTTATAGTTCTGCAGGGGTTCAGTCTTGATGCTCGTGGAAATGATAGCTCTTACGCCGTCCCAGTCGAAATCTTCGCTGGTCTTACCGGCGAGAATGCTCTCGTACTCGTAGGCCTTTCTGATCGGCTTCGCGTACTTTTTCATCAGGTTTATTGCCATGCTGTTGATTCACGCGTCAACGTTGTCCTGTGGTGAACCCTTTCAAGAAGTCGTCCATCTCGTCGCCATCGGACCCGTAACCGGTCATAGACCCCGTTGACTTCTCCTTATTCTTTTGATTTCTTTTTTCGATGGCGGCTTTTTCCTGCGCGGCTTTGAGCTGCGCAATCTCGTTGTCCTTCAGAGCGAGGAGCGGCGATTTGCCGCCCGCCACGGCTTCCAGCACCTCGTTCGGGATGGTGTCCCGCGTCAGATTCGGATACTCCTTGAGCGCTTCGGCCCATGCCTTTTCCTGTTCGCTCGTTTCCTGTGCCTTTGCGTTGTTCAGCTTCTTCGCTGCGCGCGCTTCGGCAAGTTCCCGGATGATGGCGTTGTCCATGTTCGGATGGTCTTTTCGGATAGCGGCTTCTTCTGCGCTCAGGATATCCGCGTCTTCCTTGTCCTGCATGGCCTTTGCAAACTGCTCCGGCGACATTCCCGCCTTGTCTGCGGCTTTCTTGATGTACCTGTACATATTGCCGCTTCTCATGCTCTCCAACTCAGAATGAATATGATCGTAATTCAATCCTTTTTGTACGAGCTCCGGGATCTCGTCCTTTGCAACATGCTTGTCCTGACCGTTATACTTCACGGTCAAGCCATCATCTTCCTGTTCTTCGGTGTGGTCGTTTTCCTCACCTTCGGTGTCTGTTTCGTCCTCGTCGAGCTCGTCATTTTCGTCTTCGTCGGGCTCATCATCCCAGTCGAAATCTTCTCCGAACGTCGTGTCTTCCTGCTCTTGACTGGCTTTTTCAATAAGCATTCTGATATCCTTTCTGCCCTATGGCTGGGGCTATTTGTGTATTTCCAAACGGCTGTTCGCCGTATGGATCGTTTAATATGTCTGCGCTGCCCGTGATCGGCGTCGGCGTCGGCTCCGGCTCCGGCTGAAATACCTGCATCTGCTCTTCGCAGTACGCAAGCAGCTTCGCCTTGTTCGGCAGGTACTTTTCCGGGATCGTTTCGAGATAGAGCTTGAATTTACGCAGATCTTCCATGATGCCGGATGTAAAGATGCTATTTATCGTCTCCATCTGCGTGATCTCGCTCCACATCGAGGCCGTGCCGATGTCTACGCCGATGCGCAGGTTCTCATAGTCGAGCGTGTCGAAGTCGTATTTCTTCATGACGTTTGTCGGCTTGCCTGTCTCGGGATCCGTTTCTTCCCATTCGATCTTGCGCTTACCGTAATTAGCCGCCATCATGTCCACGATGTTCCTGTACAGCTCTTCGATCCAGTCGGTATAGTTCTGTCGATTCAGTTCCAAAGGCACCGTATCGGCTGTCTGAAGCGCTATGATCGCTGCAGCGTTTTCGGGACGTACGTTGCCGCTCGTCGCGTCGTTTGTTCCCATCGTGTCGCGCGTCTGCGATGCGAGATCGCCCGTGATCGCCGTGATGCTTGGATTGATCGGAGCGCCTTCGATGTATGATGCGATATTCTTGACGTCCTGCACCGGACCTTCTACCTGCATGATGCTGCCCGGCTGACCTGTCCATATCGTTTTCCCAGTCTTTTGGTCTTTCTGCATGAAGTTTCGATTGACAACCAACGTAGGCCATCCGAAACGCTCCATGGTTCGGATGATACCGGCCCACACCTTATTGATCGCGATCTGGTTCGGGATCATGTGCGTCAATGCCGCGACGCCGTGCATGCTCGAGCGTTTCTGCTCCCACGGAAGCCATGCAAGCGGATACCGTTTCAGATCGGTGTTCCATTCTTTGCGGACGATGACCTTATCAGTGCATTCGACCGCGTGGATCGATCCGTTCTTCTTGAACAGTACGGTCAGTAACGTGCAAAGCGTGTTGTCGTCGTACTCTTCGCCCTGGTTCTCGTCTGTGTCCGCTTTGATCTCTTCGATGTCGTCTTTCTTGACACCGTATTTCTTTGCTCTCTCTCGGACTTCCTCTACGGGCCGACGCCGCGCAACGATGATGTATTGCTGTCCCTGCACGTCCGATGTATGCGGATTTGAGAAATACACATTGATGTTTTCGATGAGCTGGGCCTTCACCATGCCTTTCGCGTCCTGACCGGTCGGCGCCTCCGCGTCCCAGAAGGTAAAAATGCATCCGTCACCGTCTACCGCGGCATTGCGCACCCCGCGCTTCAGCAGCTTCTTGATGCACTGGATCTCAACGATCTTGTCCAGCTCTCGCCCGATCATCTTTGCGGTATCTTCGGACGTTTCATCCGTCAAAAACGGTGTGATCTTTGCGGCTATGTCATCCGCTGAGATCTTCGCGACGAGTATGGACGTCGAACGCTTCGAATAATTGATGACAGGCAGAATGATGTTCGGCACGTCAAGTCCATGCCACTGGTCGCCGAGATAAAAACGTTCGTTTTCCTCTACGGTCTTGTAGAGGTCGATCTTGTCTTTATAGGACCGGCCGGCTTCGTATGCCTTCCAAATCATGTCTGCATTCGACAGGTCAATCATTCCTTATCTCTCCCGTGAAAGCCCATGACGCGCTTCCAGTTTTCCGCATCGGCCTTTTCTTCTTCTTCCCGCTGCTCCTCTTCTCTCGTCTTTTCCCTCGGATGCTCCTTTTTCTTCGCGTGCAGTATGATCGTGTTCTCCACGGTCAGCACAAGGCATATCCCTAAAAGAATTGCTATGACTGTTTCCATTACGTCCCCCATGCCATAAAATCGCTGATTTGATCGTTGTACGTTTTCGGATCGTACGGATCCCGCACAGTCGGGATCATCGGCACCTGCGGTCTGCCCGCACAGAACGCCCGTAAACTGTCCGGGAGATGCGTCAGCTCGTGCGGATCCTTTGCCGCGTCGTTCGGGTTCTTTTTGTCCTTCTGGATCGCTTTCATGCACCGCATGAGCTCCGGTGCCGCGCCGCGTAGCACCTGCAAGCGCGCGACCATCTTCTTCTCTCCTGTCTGTTCGTTCGTTTCTTCGGTTGGCTTAATCCATTCCTTGACGTCCAGCCATCCCTGTTCTCTATCATTGCTTGTCTGCGTCAGCAGCAGTCCGGCTTCCGCGAATATCTCCGCGGAGCAGCGCCCCGTATCTCGGTTCCTGTTCCAGAGATCCGGAGGCGCATAGATCGCGTCATAATACTCGCCATTGTTCGCTTTCAAAATGGCTTGTGCTGCCGCCGAAACGATCAGACCGCTTACATACAGTTCCCGGTATACCGTTACCCTTCCTCGCGTATCTACCGCGTACCATAGAGCCGCAAGCGCATCGAGGCCATAGTCCAGCGAGATATACCGCGATACATACCCGTCCGGCATGTAATCCGTCAGGTGTGTACTGTCCTTGAACTCCGGGAACATGGCCCCACCCGGCACCGTCAATGCCTCTTCCGGCGTCGCCGGGTATTCGGACCACATCTTTTCTTTACCGATAGCGCGTTCTGTTTTCTCGTACCACGTCTTATCTCTTCTTGGATCCGCGCTCCACGGGATGAACAGTTTATTGAAGTCGTTTCCCTCTTTGGTCCAAATCTGTTCAAAGAGCGATCCGCGTTTGTTGGTAGAAAGCCCTATCACCTTTCCGCCCGTCGGTCTGTTGATCGTCGGAAATGCCGCCGCCCAGATATCTTCCGCCCATTGCTGAAATGCCCACTCGTCGAGTATGACGAGGTTCGCTGTGATCGATCTTCCTGCATTAGGTGACGAAGGGAACGCTTTGATCTCACTTATCCGCCCGTTTGGAAATGTCAGCGTCGCACTTTCCGTTGTTGATTCCAGATGCGCGCCGTACCATTCATCCCGCCTCACAAGCTCGGGCATTTGCTCAAAAATGGTGCAAATTCTGACTATCAGAACCTTCGCATCGTCCTCTCTCTGTGAAAGCGCTAAGACCGTGCTACCTTGCATCGTCAACATGACGTACGCTGCATAGTGCAGGACGAGCCATGTCAGACCGATCTGACGCGCTTTCATAACGCAATTCAACCGGTTTGCATGAATGGATTTCAGCGCTTCCCGCTGCTCCTTCCACATCCGAAACGGGATGAACTCCAGCGTGTCCTTGTCTTCGATATGACCGTAGTGATCTACGAAGTATTCCGGATGATCCTTGCAATACGAGACTTCATCTTCCCATGCTTTACGAAGGATCTCTTGCGTTTTCATATCGTTTTGCTGCGTTATCGAGCAGCTTTCGATCCGCATCCGATATAATGTTCATGTTGACGTCAAGACTCTGCTTTGCGTCCGGAAGCTCGCCGATGATCTGCAGAAGCAACGTCGTTGCCTTTTCATCTCCTTTTTTTGCCTTCTCGATCAGAGCATCACAGATAGCCGCCCGGTCTTTCATCTTCACACGTTTTAACGCGACTTCGCGCATGACCATTCGCTCGGCCTTGTTCTGCTTCTTCTTTTCCGCGGACCTCAGCTGCATTTCCTTTGCATTCTCGCTCGTGAATCCGCCGTGTTTTTGCGTCGCTTCCTTTCCCATGCATATATTGTTACATATCCGGCAAACAAAAAAGCGCAGTTTTTCTGCGCTCTCTTATGATTTTAACCGTTATTGCAACTTCCGTAGATATGCGTCCTTATCCGCAAGCCATTCGGATAGTTCTTTTGTCCATGTGGTTACGGTTCGTACTGATATGCCAATACTACGCGACGTCTTTACTGCCGTATACCTAAGTATGTACCGGTATCTGATCAGCTTCCTCCATCTCTCCGGCATCCATAGCATACGCTTCTCCAGCTCTTCCCGGATCTCTCTTCCCCGATCGCTGCGCCTTTCTTCGATCGACATCATGGCATACTCTTGCAAATCCTTGATTGATAACGGTATCATTTTCGCTGTCTCCTTTTTGATTTCATGCGCTTCGTGCGCCGGATCGCGTTCTCGATGATTTTTCCGTTCGTATAGTTGTCAACCTCTCTGCGTAGATACCGCTGCTTGCGCCGTTTATCGTTCTCTTCAGCGTACGCCTGGTATTTCGTGCAGAGCCCATGACACTCGGGCGTTCTCTCCTTGCAGTTCTTACACGGTGCGGTCATGGCTTTCGCTCCTGTTGACTCGTTTTTCGATCTCGCGGAGTTCTTCAAGCATATCAATGTCCTCAATGCTCGACGTCCGTATCTTCGGCACTTTCACTTCAAATTCGCTGTCAAACTGGAACGGTATCCTTTCCGTGTTGATCGGCGGCGGAAGATCTACCGTAAACACAGCACTAACCCCATTTTCAGTTTGGTGAAAAAGCGTTTCTTTGATTGCTTTATCATACGCGGCATATGCTACCTTCGCGCCCCATGTGATATCTGATACGACGTTCCTCAGATCTTCCGGTCTTACTCCCTGTTGCTTGCATGCTTGCGCAAATAGCAGCAGCTTATCAACCGGTTAATCCATCAGATTAACCGGCTTGATGTTCTCGATCGCCGCGATCGCGGCCTGCCCCTCGTTGTGCAGTACAGCGTGGAGCGCTTCGTGTTTATAGATCAGATCGTACACCGTCAGTACCGTCCTTTCGTTCATTGATCTCATGCAGTTTCCTGTATACTTCATCTGCTTCTCGATCTTTCTCCATCAATTCCTTTCTCTGCACAAAGCACGTTTTCCGTACAATATCATACCGTTTGCGTCTGCACCGGTAAGTGTCCGCATTGATCTTCGTTGCGTAGTTGCAATCGTGGCAGTTTGTTTCAAGCATTGTCGTTCTCCTTTCATCGTCTACATCGGTGTGTGGACAGTGTGGACACCCCTGCGGGTTGCCCGACACTGCCCGACACATATTTTCTTGGTGGACTCTGTGACCGGTGTGGACAAGTCATGTTTCTTTGTTCATGTCCTGTTTCCGTGTGACTTGCCCGACACGGCTCACAGGGGTCCACCGCTCTACGGCTACTGTAATGATGATCTGCGGCGCGGCGGAGGATCTTTCATCGATCTCCTCGCTCCGGTACCTCCGTCATCGTCACAAAACCTTTCATATATACAAGGTGTATTTAAGAGGTTTCCTCTCGAACCCTGCTTCTTGTCATGTTCCGGTATCTTTACATATTTGAACCGCATATAGCCGTACTCCGTTTGATATCCCTCGGTGTACACATACCCTTTCGGCGGTCTCGGCGGATGATCAATCGAGTATTCTCTTGTCGGCTGCGTCGGCTTTTCCTTTTCCGGCTTTTTGGCATTTTTACTAATTTTATAATGGTGTCCGCCCTGCTCTGGCGTCCAATGGTCATATAAGTAATTCGCAAGTGCCGTATAATCAGCACCGCAATCTATGTTGTTATAGTAATTGTGCTCGCGCAGCGTCTGAACGTCGACAATGCTGCCGTATGTCCATTGTTGTATGATGTACTCTTTCGGGATCCCTTTTGAGATCATGTGCAGGTGTATTCTGTTTGTAGTTTTCCCTCGGCCCATGACAAAGCACGGTACAGAATCCGGGTACATATATTTCAAGCGGCGATAGTACAGATCCCTGATCATCCTCGCTTCTTCAAATGTATGTACTTCGTTTTCCTTGTCGAATGTAAGCGTTATATACAGCGATTCCGGATCATAATTTGCATTTATGATCCGGATAAAGTTTCTGCGGCGAACGCCGTCTTTGTATCGTTCATATGCTTCGTCGCTTTCAAAGCGGATCTTCATAGAATAGCTTTTCGGCGTTTTCTTTTGACGAGAAGATGAAACAGAAAATATCTCTTGTTCGCATACAACGCCCGAGAAAATGCGCTGCTTTACCCGATAAGACATTCCTGTTTCCTCCTTTTCTACATTCTCGTCCAAATCGTTTATGGTTTCAATGTTGCTTCTTTTTTTCGTGAAAAGCACGGCCCCGGATCCAAAGAATGGTTCGAGATAGCTATGATGCGGTGGAAAATGATCGATGATCCACTTGGCGATTCTCCACTTTGATCCAGGATACTTAATGATCGCACGCATAGAATCACTGGTCTGATAAGCCATCCGTCTCTGACGGTTCCACACGGTACAGCGATATCGCACGATAGATCTCATATAGAGCGTCTACCGCAGCTTCCGGAACTTTTGAAAGCATAATGCACGCAATCGCCTTACACATGCCGTTCTTGACGGTCACGATCGACTCTCCCGCCCGCTTATAAAATCCGACGCCGCCCTCTTTGATCTCGTCGCGCATCGGCGCAAGGTAGTCCGTGTCGATAAAGCAGATCCCGTCCGCGTACGAAAGCGGCATCAGTTCAAGTCCGTGCCATTTCATACGCAGATCGATTGCCCTCAAGATCTGTTCGCCGGCGCATTCGTCCTCTAAAGGCGCATAGACGCTTTCGGTCATGTTTCTATATGACCAGCTTGCGCGATCCTCTTTCTTAACGTCGAAGATCGTCTGCATGATATCCAGATCAACAACGTCGCCAAGCTCGCCTACCTCGTAAAACGCATGACCGTCACCGATATACCGCCTGATTGTACCGGTATCATTTATCTTCTGCAGAATGTTTACCTCTTTTCGGTACGTACACAGCTTTCCGATGCTTTTTAGCTTCATGCGATCGCCTCCCCGATGATCTTATCCGCCGCCTGTGCGATCTGCTTGCGCAGATCCTCCGATTGCTGCGTTCTGCTCTCCGCGGCGGCCGTTTTTTTCTGCTCTACTCTGATGCGTTCTGCAGCGTTTTTCTCGGCTTCCGCAATCCTCCACTCGCAGTCGCTCTCGATGTCGCACTTTTCCTGTGCGTCGATGCAGCGCTTCGTTTGCAGGTGATCCCGCTCCTTCTCTAATCGCTTGATACGCTTTCGAAGATCAGAGATTGTTTTTTTACGGGCGTTTCTATATCGGATGTACTTTGTGACCATGTATATGATCGCCGCGATGCCGATCACAATGATAGCGATCAAAAGCAGTTTCTTGTTTTCCGCTTCGATCTGCAAGACTTGCTGCTCGACGTATTCCGGATCCAAATAATATGTCGGTGTCAATTCGTGTCCCTCCTTCTTGTCTGCGCCTTTATCGGAAACCCGCACTTCTTAGCCTCTCGGTATATTGCTTTTACTGATCTGGTCGGCAGTCTCCTTTGAATACTCTCGACCGTATCCCCTCGATCGGCTCCTCTGATCAAAATATCAAGCTCTTGTTCCGTCCACGCATTGGCATTATTTGACGTCTTTATATAGTTCGGATGTTTTTTCGAGCTGATTGACAAATCGCATCCGAGAGCAAGAGGCCGTGCTTCTACCTCTTTCGTGCTCTTGCAGCACAGCTCCGCAATGATCTTAATCTGTCCACGCGGATCAACCGCATCTTTGTACATCGTCCGGATCTCGCCGTCCGTATATGGCCAAGGTTTTTCTTTCATACTGCCTCCCTGCAATACTCCGGCAGATTCGCCCGAACGAGCGCCGCCGCGGTCGGCGGCGTGACGGCATTGCCGCATTTCGCCACTTGTTCCTTCTTCGGGTACGGATTGCCGTCTGCGTCGTGGTCGATGATGTAATTATCCGGAAACCCCTGCGCCTTGAACAGTTCCTTCGGTTGCAGCATTCGCATACGAATGTCCGTGATAACGTATTCTTCGCCGTGGATCGTCACGACCGCAAAGCGGTCTTTTGTTGTGATGGTGTCAAGCGGTTCGTCCACCAGCTTCGGTGATCCGGTTGAAAAATACTTTATCAAGAACGCTTCGACCTCTGCGTGGTGCAAGCCGCCCGCCGTGACCGTTGACAGCGGCTCGTCAAGCTCCTGTCCGTCCATGTTGTTGCGTAACGTTAAGATATGCGCCGTCAAAAGGGCGTTGTGGTCGGTCGCTGTAACCGTATGCAAAGGATCTTCGACCGAGCTGCCAGCACCGGAGTAGCCGCCCGCGTAGTTCTTCATGATTGCCGCGACTGATAACGCATATCTGTTTTGCGTGTCAAGCGTCTGGATCGGCTCTGTCAGTTCTTGCCCTCGGACCTCGTTTTCCTGTTGTTCAGAATGGTACTGAATCAACGAGGGCGCTACAAGGAAATTCCTATTTCCGGTCGTTACGGTCGGCAGCGGCGAATCTGCGGGCTTTCCGACGTTGTTTGCATTGTTGCACATGATCGTCGGAACCACGACGCCGTATCCGTTCTTTGCTGTAACAGTTCCGAGCGGTTCCGCGATGTCTTGACCTCGGAAGCCGTCGCCTTTGTGGTTGACCGTCACAATAAACGGGTTCGGATTGTCGATCACAAATTTTTTGATACCGCGGGCAATCCGGCGCAGAGTGTTTTCCGCAAGCGGCTTTTCACGCTCGAAAATGCTCTGACACGGAATAGACCAGTCGATGCACTCCGCCGCCGTGCGGTACGGCTGCTTTTCTCCGGAAAGAACCTCAAACGAGCCCTTCGGCGCATGCGTAGGCTCCGGCCACCGGATCGGCGCACCGTCACAGCGCGCAATCATATAAAACCGTTCCCGTGACGTCGGTGCTCCGTAATCGCAAGAGCGCATTTTGTGAAACTCCACCTGATAACCGAGACCTTTTGCGATAATATCCTTTGCTATAGACGATTCTCGGTCTATTTGCAGCGCATCACACATTTCCTTGATTGCAGGGTGTTTGTCCCATATTCCAACCGTCAGCGCTCCTACAAAGGCGTTGAACGTCTCTCCGGCGCGTTCCGGGATCGGTTTGTTGTGCTTATCAAGCGGCCCCCATGTAACGATTTCCGGAACATTCTCCATCATAATCACGCGCGGTCTAACGAGGTACGCCCATCGGATCGCAACCCATGCAAGACCTCGGATATTCTTATCTACCGGCTTGCCGCCTTTCGCACGGCTGAAATGCTTGCAATCAGGCGAAAACCACGCAAGCGCCACGCTCCGCCCGGCACAGGCGTCCACCGGATCCACCGCCCAGACGTCCTCGGTATAGTGCTTTGTGTTCGGATGATTGACCTTGTGCATAGCGATCGCTGCAGGATCGTGGTTAATCGCTATATCAACGCTTCTTCCGATAGCAAGCTCAATCCCTGTGCTTGCCCCACCGCCGCCCGCGAAGTTGTCTACGAAGATCTCCTGGGATTGTACGTCTTCCCCGCGGTCTCTCACTGCTTTTTCTCCTTCCCCTTATTCGCTTTTCTTAATTCGTCCGCAATGTCTGACAGCCTCCCGGGTATCATGATGATCGATCCGAGCGCCACCATTATCAGAATTGAAATGATTCCCGCTCCTATAAGCTCAATTACCGCAAGCGCCTTGTCTGCGCAACTCATTGCCGCTTTGCCTCCTGTTTCAGTTCGAGCTCCTTCTTCGCCTTGCCGAGCAGCCAACGCTTGATGCATTCGGTACATTCCCACGGGGACGTCGGCCACGTCTTCCTGCACTTCATAGGGTTATCGAAGCGACAGAGACCTGCCGCCTGCATGATCCTTGCGGCGATATTTACAGCTCGCTCGTTGATTGCGCTCTTTGTGATCTGTTCCATACCTACCCTAACTCCTTTGCAATACTGATCTGGACGTCCTGCGGAAGATCTGCAACGCTGATGTGCAGCGCCCTCATGACCGCCTTCCGCTTCGCGTGGTCCCATTCCACGGCCGGCTCCCGCATCATGGACCGAAACGTCGGAACGCTGAGCTTCGCGAGCGTACATACATCCTCCCTGCTGAAGTCGAACGTTTCCATGCGCTCCAGGATCACGGCCTTCATCCAATCGATTGGCGGGTCTTTCGGTTTCATCTCTTCTCCTCCCGACGATCAGATCGCCTGTTGTTTTACTCCCGGGCACGTCGCAAAATGCGTCATATACCCGAAGCCCGTTTCACGGTTCGGCTGCCCCTGCAGATCACAGCGCATTGTCCCGCCGTTCACTGTGATGATCACGCCTTTCCCGTTCTTATTCGCCCAATACGGTACCGGCTCGAAGTCTACCGGCATTTGCTTCTTGTTCTTCGTCCGGATCCATTTAATCGGCCGGCCGCATCTGCTGCAGACGCCTCTTATGGGGCTCATAAGCAATATCACCTCCTGTTTTAGATTTCAAAGACCTTTTTCTCAGTATAGATATGAACCTCGTAACTCTTTTCCTTGCATCCGCCCGAATAGATCATGACCCGATACTCGTGGAATGTGCGTTCACCGCCGACTTCCCCGCCGATCGCTCGACACTTAAAGAGCATGTCGCAATACAGTTCATACGACATCCACACAACAACCTTTGCGTCGACCCATAAGCTCCTCTTTAACGCTTCTTCTGCGGTTAAAATATCGCTCATAATGGTCGATTCGTATTCCCGTGCGGTATTCATCGTCTTTTCGTCAAACATGCACGTTGTCTCCCTTATTGCATTCGCCACTCTGCATTTTTCACGCGGGCTTGTGACCGCCTTCGGCTGCATTAGCGGGGCGCGGCGAGTTGCGCCCCTTATCACCACGGCGCGGCACTCTTATCTCACATCCCGGACAGTAGCCGGATCCGCGCCTGTTGGGTTCGTGTTCAGATTATTGTCATTCTGAATCTTCTGGCCGTTTCCCGGAGCACCGCAGCACGTTCTTCGTCCGATGCGGCACGTTCTAACGATTCAAGCAGTCCGGCCGCCCGGCAAAGCTCTTTCGTATAAGGGTTATCAATACCGGCGCAGTACGTTGCTGCTGTTGCAAGCTCGCGCGCTGACATCCTGCCGGGGTACATGAGCATAGCATAGTTTTCCTGAACGTATTGGCGCGTAATGGCGTCTGTACGCCATACGACGTCTGCAATGTTGACATATTCCATATAGCCGCCCTCATTCCTTAAAACGTGTTGTATACCGTGTGTTCCCAGTCGATCCGCCCGTCCTCGTATATTCCGATGCCTAACGCCGTCTTCGTCAGCATCGTTTTGACGTTCCGGAAGCGGGCGCGCTTCTCGCTCGGCGACGCATCAATGCACTCGTACCGCCCGCCGTTTATGTGCTCGTAGATCTTCCCGTACTCCGGGATGAACGGCTTGCGCGATTCCAGGTAGGCGATTCTCCCCGCCGAGCTCTTGTTCCTGGACTTTCCTCTGGTCTTTGGCATTTCCCTGCTCCTTTCTGTATAAAACATAAAAGATTGATGATCACCGGCAGTGTATTAAGCTGGTATTATGCTTTGATTATCTGCTTCTTCGTCTTGGATCAAATCATCAAGACTACAGCCAAGTATTTTTGCCACTTTCAAAAGATTTCCAACTGAGGGACTGACCGTATTCCATTTCGATAAGCTACCTCGTCCAAGATTCGCTTCCTTTTCAATTGCATCAATCGTGATCTTTTTGTTTTTTGCAATTAATTTAATCTTTTCGTAAATCTGCATATCTCCTCCTGCGGTTCGTTCTGAAAATATCACGCTTTTTTATTGACATGCTGCATATTTAGCACTATAATTTGCTTGTCGGACAAAACTATATTTTTATGTCAATTGAAAGCGCGATATTTTCAGAACACACTTATATTATACGCGATATATTCAGTTTGTCAATATAGTTTTTGCGATTTTTTCAGAATCTATATGAGGTGGAAATTATATGACAGTAAAAGAGCGTATTAAGTCCATTTGTAAAGAACGCGGCATATCAATAAATCAACTTGAAAAGGATTGCGGATTTGGCAAAGGATACATCAGCAAGCTTTCAGATTCTTCTGCTTCTGTTTCAAAAATCTGTGAGATTGCCGCCCATCTCCATGTTTCTGTGGATTATCTTGTTAATAGTCAGTTTTCACCTTTTGACGATAGTGAGATGTATTTGCTTTCTCTATACAGAAAACTATCTGATCCTGAAAAAGCAAATATTATTCGCAATATTCAGTTCCTTATTGCAGAAAACAAAGACAAAAAAGAAGACAAGAATGCCCTGTGATTGATATTCGATTTTATAGGAGGAGAAAGACATGAAACATAAAATGTGGATATTATCGCTCATTATGGCGGTCATCATCGTTGGATTTACTCCATTTCCGTTTTGGGTGCAGATAATCGCTTGTTTGGTATTCGCTTTCTGCAATCAGTTTATTCCCATCGTACCTTTCATCTTGGCTTTAGGCATCTTTATTTATTGCTTCATTCAAGTCATATCGATGCCATGGTGGACTATGCTTATCTTCTTTGCGTTGGTAGCGTTTTACATCATATGGTGTGTTCTGATATACAAGGAACTGAAGGCAAAAGCAGATCGTCAAGATGAATTGAACGAGGAAATCTGAGGTGTTTTTATGCTGCTTCTATCATTAGACGACATGATATGAGATCGGAGAACAGTATAGCTTTTATTGAAAACGAATAATTGAAAGGGCTGAAATACAATGATACCTTATGCTTTCGCTACTCTCGTCCTGATATTATCGACAATTTCATTTTGCATGTACTATGAGATATGCCACCTACAGCGTAGAAAAGTAGAATATATAGAAAGCAGCAAAGGCAGAATAATTGATATCATTTACAGAATGTTGCCTCGAAATGAGTGGGATGCTGACAAGCCGATATGTATAAGGCAGATGTGGAACGACTATCTGTTCATAGCGCAGATATATGATGCGGATGATTTTACGTGGTTTTTCTATATTTTCACGGTTCTAATTGCGCTTGGCAATATCGTTTTTTACACGATAAAAGAGTTTATCGGATCAGAAAAAGGTGTATGGGACATCATAGGAATAGCATGGCGTATTCTCATTCCAATCGTTCCTTGCATTGTCATTTGGATTGTATGTTTGCGTATAACAAAGACATATAAAAGTAAAACATTCCAATCTATAAAAGATTTTATTATGGCATGCGAAGACGAATATCGTCACTACTCCGGAGCAGAAACCAGTGTACAAGCCATTATCAAAGAAGAACTAGAAATGAAATCAAAGCGTGTCACTCGCAGCACAGCTGTGATGATCTTCTTTATAATAGCACTCTTAACTTTGGCTACGAGTTTCTTCTCTAAATAGGATCCTGCTATGATTTGCAAGCATTGTAAAAAAGAGATCGAAAACGACTCCGTCTTTTGCCGTTTCTGCGGGGAGCGCATACGGCGCCAGCGGAAGCCGAAAGACGAAGTATCTGTTGCGCCGCCCGCATTGACGAAGTCCGGGAAATATCGCGGGCGTGTCATGGTCGACGGCAACCGCGTATGGATCACCGAAGACACCGAAGCGGCTTACTATATCCGCGCCCGTGCCATTAAAGCCGGCATGATCGAGCAGGCAAACAAAGCCCCGAAGGACACGCTCGGACAGATAATCGATCGGTTTATCAATGAGAACGAAGCCGTTTTGTCCCCTGCGACGGTTCGGTCCTATAAATCCATGCGCAAAACGCGCTTCAAGGCGTATCTGGATCAGTCCGTCAGCAAGATCCCGTGGCAAGTGATGATCAGCAAAGAAACGGAATGCGTACGACCGAAGACGGTCATCAACGCATGGCGTCTCGTCACCGGCGCGATGCAATACGCAAAGATGACGCCGCCCGTTGTAAATCTTCCGAAGTCCTCCAGATCCGAGCGCGCGTTTCTTGATTACGAGCAGATACAGAAGCTGCTCCCCGCCATCCGAGGCGACGAATGCGAAATTGTGTACCTCCTCGCGCTGCACTCGCTGCGTATGTCCGAGATCCTTGCGCTGACACAATGCGACGGGTCCATGATCCGCGTGCGCGGCGCCGTCGTGCGTGGAGAGAACGGGCTTGTCAGCAAGGAGCAGAATAAAACAGATCTGTCGCACCGCGACGTTCCGGTTATGATCCCGCGGCTGCGTGACCTTCTGGATCGCCTGCCCGTCGATGTCAGCGAAAAGACGATCAACCGGCATCTGAAAAGGATCTGCGCAGCAGTCGGCCTGCCGGACGTCACCTTGCATTGCCTGCGGCATTCGTTTGCGTCCCTTGCCTACCATCTGAAATGGACAGAGAAAACAACTATGCAGGTCGGCGGATGGTCGACGCCCGCAGTCGTGCACGATATCTATACGCATCTTGCCGCGCAGGATGTAAACGAGGATATCGAACGCATGAAGGCGTTCTATGAGGACGAGAAGCCGACCGTGTCCAAAACCGTGTCCAAAAATGCAAGTTAAAAGCCGAAAAATACCTTTCGGAATGTGAAAATATTCTTTCATTTTCCGAATCTATGAACGCCCTGAAATGCCCTGTTTTACTGAAAATTTCAAGAAAAACGCCTGTTTGTCTGGCTTTTTGATCGGGCGTACTCTGCAAGTTCGAATCCCACCGTCTCCGCCATGAAACAGCGCCTTTTGTCTACCGACAAAAGGCGCTTTTTAACGATGTGTACCGCTTTCGCGGAACGCTTGCAACCGCGTGGATATGTCAACCATTCTCTTTTGTCACCGGTATATCTTTATTGCGCGATACAGTCGGATATGGTATAATTCCCTTTATCATCCAATTCAACGGAGAAATCAATGGCAGAGTTAAGACCGATCACGGAAGAAAACTTTATGGACGCGTTCCATCTCAGGCTTGCGCCGGGACAGGAGCAATTCGTTTCTCATCCGATACGAAGCCTTGCGCAGGCGTACGTTTACAGAAACCAGTGCCAACCGTTCGGTATCTATGTGACGGGAAAAATGGTCGGGTATGTCATGGTGATTTATGATTATGACGTTCCCGAATATGATATCTGGCATATGATGATCGACGCGTCGGAACAGGGACGCGGCTACGGCAGCGAAGCTTTAGACCGCATCATTGCGTATATCCGGACAAAACCATTCGGCGTTTCGGACCGGATCGCTTTGACCTGCAATAAAAACAACACCTCTGCAAGAAAGCTTTATGAGCGCAAAGGGTTTTCCACAACCGGAGTTGAGGATGAAGACGAAATTGAGCTTGCTATGGACGTGAGGCAATTATGATCGATCTGAACGAATACCTGCATGAACTGATCGCTGCGTGCAAGGAGGCGTTTTCCGATCGGCTCCTGTATGTCGGTCTGCAGGGAAGCCGGCTTCGCGGAGAGGCGCATGAGCGCAGCGATATCGACGTCATGGTTCTTTTGGATCGGTTCAGCGTTGCGGATATGGACATATATCGGTCCATTCTGAAACGGATCGGGCACTTCGAACTGTCCTGCGGTTTTATTTGCGGACGCGACGAAATGCTTCGTTGGAACCCGCTTGAAATCTGCCAGATCAAGCATACGACGAAGGACCTTTTCGGAACGCTTTCCGATTATCTTCCGGAAACGACACAAACAGATGAGATCAATTACTGCAAGCTGAGTCTCGGAAATCTGTACCATGCTCTGTGCCACCGCTATATTCATTCGGATCAACCGAAAAGTATCGAAAAGCTGCGCACCCGTTCAAAGGACCTGTTCTTTTTGATTCAGAACATGTATTATTTGGAAACCGGCACGTTTGTGCTTGCGAAGCGGGATCTGTATTGTGTCGTTTCGGATGAAGACCGCGCCATGCTCGACCTTGCCGCAATCACTGACGATTCCGATTTCGACGAAGCGTTCTCCTCCGTGTTTCTGTGGTGTCGGAACGCATTCAAGCGTCTCGATTTTTGACCGGAGCGTTTTTCATGTTTCATAAATGATTTTACGTTTTACGTTAATTTATGCTTGACAAACATAAATTGTTGTGTTATCCTCTGTTCAAGAGTTTACGAGAAACGTAAATAATTTAACGAATCGGAGGAATCTAAAATGGAAAACACAATCAAAAGAAAAGTCAACCGTGTCGGTCTTGTCGGTCAGATCGTTACGATCATACTGATCGTTTTGATGTCCGTCGCCTGTCTTGCATGCCTCTCCGGCGGTATTACGCTTGCTGCCCTGCCGAAAGATGCAGCCACGATCGGCGTTAAAGGCGAGATGGATATCCATGTCGGCAAGAGTCTGATCGGCAAATGGATAAACAAAATCCCCGATGATCCCACAGAGCTGAATGCAAAGCTCGGCGTCAACGGTACGGAATATAATGATATCACGGTGGAAAAAACGGAGAGCGGACTGACGCTTTATGCATCCTCGGAGCGGTTTGAGTTTCGGCTGACACGGCTTGCAACCGCAGCGTTTTCAGGGTTCGTCTACTGCGCAGCGCTGCTTGTTGTGTTCGTCTTTCTGAAGCGGCTTTGCGATGCATTTCGTTCCTGTGAAACGCCGTTTGCGGATGACGTGATCCGTCGTATGACCGTATTCGCTTGGGTGCTGATGGGCTGTGCCGTTCTGTCGAGTATTGCGGAAGCCGTCGGAAATGCGATGATCCGGCGTTCCATCGACCTCTCCTTTTCGCTGAATCCTGCAAATATGAATACCGGTCTGGAGGTCTCGTTCAGCTTTGCACCGATTCTGATCGCACTGCTCGTTTTGTTCCTGACCGTGATCTTCCGTTACGGTGCACAGCTGCAGAAAGAATCCGACGAAACACTTTGAGGTGAACGATGGGCAAAATCATTCTAAGACTTGACCGCGTCATGGCGGACCGCAAAATGAGTCTCAAGGAGCTTTCCGACAAGGTCGGCGTTGCAAATGTCAACCTGTCCAAGCTGAAGAACGGTCACATCAGCGCGATCCGATTTTCGACCTTGATCGCAATCTGTGAAGCGCTGCACTGCCAGCCCGGCGATCTCCTTGAATACGATCCGGAGGAATCCTGACCATCCTTATACGTGCAAAAGCCCGACCCGGCATAGTTCCGGATCGGGCTTTTCCATACTCGTTTGTTATTTCACGTCGGCTTTTTTGAATCGAAGAATGCCGATAACCGTCAGCAGTGCAGCCCATACGATATCCGCGGCAAGCGCTATGAGCAAAATCGCGGTCGCGGGGTCCGAGCTTGTCATATAAATACCCTGGAACGACGGGAACATCGCAAGGATATACAGGATCGCGTCCGGTGCGGAGATCATCATGGGACTGACAAGTTGGATCACTGTCTGCATCAGGATCGGCAGCACCATGGAGATGACCAGCGTCAGCGGTACGCTGCGGGTAAGAAACGCGCTGAACACCGGAATTGCCGTATATACAAGATAGATTCCGAAGGAAAACACCGCTATGCTCAGGATCTCCTTTCCGGACAGATCCAGTGCGCCGAAGGTCCATCGGCTGGTGAGCGCCGCGGACAACGTATACAGCACCGCACCGACTATGGAAAGCAGCAGGCAGATCAGAGACTGTGAAAGATAGATTGCGGGACGCGGGATTCCCGCAATGATCTTATTCCGATAAGTCCCCGTTCCGAACGGCCGCGCTGCGCGAAATCCGGCCATCGCCGTCATCATCAGTCCGAACCCCTGCGACAGCGGCAGCGAGCCGTAGAAAACCGTACGTGCATTCAAAATGTCCAGCATGCCGGTCAGCGATTGAAACGAGGCATTATCCTTCAGCGTGTCAGTGCTTCCGATGTATTTGAACAGCACGTAGATACCGTAATACATCATCGGCATCAGAACGCCGAGCAGCACGGCAAACAGCGGCAACAGATAAACCGTTCTGGATTTGCGCAGGTCGAAGAAATCCGCAGACAGAACTCTTTTCATTGCTGTCCCCCCCTCTCCATCAGAGACAAATAGCGCGTCTCCAACGTTTCCTCCTTCGTTTCGAGCGCCGTCACGTCCAGATCGGAAAGCGCTTTCAGAATCGCGGGGTAGTATTTCGGTCCGTGGAGAATACAGCAGTCGTCCCTGATCTCTGTTTCGTCCGCCCAGCCGTTGGATACCGCATCCTTCAGGAATGCGGATGGATCGCCGCTGCATTTGAAGATCAAACGTTTATCGGAATGCGCAAACAGTTCGTCCGCAGAGACCGATTTCAAGATGACGCCCTTGTGAATGAACAGATAATGCTCCGCCAGAAGCGACAGTTCGCTGAGGATATGCGAGGAGATAAGCAAGGTCATCCGACGCTTTTCGCAAAGTGATTTCAGAAACTCGCGCAGTTCGATGATTCCCTGCGGATCGAGTCCGTTTGTCGGTTCGTCGAGAACAAGCAGCTCCGGATCGGAAAGCAGCGCAATCGCGATCCCGAGGCGCTGACGCATGCCCAGCGAGAAATGCTTCGCGGCTTTCTTTCCGATGTCTGCAAGACCGACCATTTTCAAAATCTCGTCGATCCCCTTCTCATCCGCACCGCACAGCCGTGCCTGAAAACGCAGATTGTCCTTTGCGGACATGCCCGGGTGGTATGCGGGCGATTCCACAATGGCGCCGATCCGACATTTTCCGTCCGGCGTATTGAACCGGAACGTGCCGGAATTCGGATAAATCAGACCGGTTATGATTCGCAGAAACGTCGTTTTGCCGCTTCCGTTCTCTCCTACGAATCCGACGATCTTTCCGCGAGGAATTGCAATGGAAATATGATTGTTTGCCGTCGTTTCCTTATATATCTTTGTGATCCCGTCGCTGATCAGGATGCTGTCGACTTTGGCGGGATCCGGCGTGTTGGAAGGCTCTTTCTTCATGTCTATGCTTTTCTGTTTAATCCCTGCTGCACAAAGGTCACGGATTTCTGTACTTCGCGATCAGCGCGTTCATATCACTGTCGGAGACCTTGAATGTCTTTTTCAGCTTATCGATCATAACTTCGCGTCGGCCTTTGATAAACGTCCGGACGTCGTTGAGGTAGTCCTGCCATTTGCTCATGGATTTCGGGTTCCCCCATCGCTTGATCTGCCGCGGCATTTCCGTCTCATACTCGGCTATCATCTCATCCAACAGCTTCAAAAGGCGATCCGTATCATACTGCGTATAGAGGATCTCCACATACCGATCGACAAACTTCTCGCAAAAGCCTTTGTTGGTTTTGAGAACGGCGAACACGTAGAACACGGACTTATACCCGTGCGGGGATACGACCGGATTCTTGGAAAAGTATTTATCCATGACGTCGTTTCGCTTCGGGCTGCGCATCGCAAGATCAAGGTCGAACAGCAGCGGGCGCCATTTGATCGATCCCCGTACACGCCAGTACTTCTGGTTGATCATGTCCGAATCGGCTACATATGTTCGCGCAATCAGATAGTCGATAAAATACGCCTCATCGATTTTTTCAAGGTATTCTGCGTAATCCGAATCGTCTGTAAGCTTCGCTTTCTTTGCATACTCCCGAAGCGTTTTCCAATCCTTGCTGGAGCCCTGCGTTGCAACGTCGCCGTTATACCGTACCAGATCGACCAGATTCTGATCCGCGCCGTAATGCGTTTCCAGGAAATCTGCATTCAGATCCTCGCCAAGCTCATACAGTCCGTAATACTCGCCGTTGATGTACAGCGCGGTCGGTCGGGAGTTTGCAACCTCCACGTTCATTCCGATGCTCATGCGCGAAGCAAAGGAATCGACCAGACGCGCGCGATCGTTCTCCTGTCCGCCGTTGCGCAGAACAAGCGCGCCGAACGTGGTATACGGATAATCCGGGAACAGCGGATACTCCAGTTGTCTCATTCCGTACTGTCCGCGCAGATGCAGGGAGAAAGATTTTTGGCTGTATACAAGCGTGCCCTGTCCTTTGCACCGAACGTCCGCCGGAAACGTTGTTCCGATCCTTCCGTCCGCTTCATAAAAGCTGAACTGCGCTTTGCGGTCCGTTCCCTCCAGATCCTTATGCTTTTTGACGTTATAGACCTTTTTGAAATCCTCCGGTGCAATCGCCATACAGACGACCGGCACCTGATGCGGCTGGTCGAACAGATAATGGAAGGTCACAACCTCACTCTTCAGAAGACCGTCCGAAAAAGCGACCGCGCGGATAACCGTATTATTGGAGATCTTGATCGGCTCGGTATACTGCTTGCTCTTCTCTGTCGGCTCGCTTCCGTTTGTCGTATACCGGATGACCGCATTCGGATCCATGCAGGAAAGCGTCAGATTGAATGCGCCGCCCGGGTATAAGGCGGTTTCGGAGAACATGGGCTGACTCGTATAACCCGTATAGCGGGAATCGCTGTTCGGCGCGCCCTTGGTCTTTTTCGTAAAGAAGACGCGCCGCGTGTGATTGTCCCCCTCAATCCTGCCGCTGGACATTCCCTTTCTCTGCACGCCGGTCTGAAACGCGTCGCGGATCACGCCGTCTGCATCGGAGAGATACAGCGTTTCGCCGCTTGGACTGACGCCGAAGGATGCATCTCCCTCGTTCCGGTTCACCTGTGAGGTTGTAGTTTCGATTACGGCATACCCGTTTGGTTCCAGCGTCAGCGATGAAATGCGGTGTTTTTTCGGTTCCTTCAGCGAATCGCTCAGATACCAGCCGTCGAGTGAAATCTCGCTGTCTGCGCCGTTATGCAACTCGATCCAGTCCTTTTCGTTGCTTCCCCGATCGTGAATGGCGCATACCTCGGAGATGTATACGCCGTCAGGTTGAAAAAAACCGATCGCCTCCGCATTCTTATCGGCATGTCCGTTCGGCTCGCCCGGCGTCGGATAGCGATAGTAGACCTGTTCGTTGTTTTCGTCCAGACCAACGGACACATTGTCCGGCAGATCCGGGATCGTGACCCAATCAAGTTCACCCGTGTTTTCATTATACAGGAAGAGCGTTTCCCCGGTTCCGATCGAGAAACCTGCATGCAGTTCGCCGGAGATGTTCGTTTTCCCGGAGAGGAATATAATCAGGTATCCGTTTGCGCCGATCAACGCGGTATCGGGCAGCGCCCATTTCTGCAGATTTCTCGGATTATCGGAAAGATACCATCCGGATAACTGGATCGTCTGCCCCGTCGTGTTGTACAGTTCAACCCAATCGCAGCGCTCCCCTTCCCGATCCGTAATGCTGTACGCATTCTTCGCAAGGACCTCGCTGATCCGGACGTCTTTCGGGCGTTTGGCATGCAGCGTCGGATCGACCGGTTCGTCGTTGTTTTTGTCATCCTTGTTTTCCGGTTCGGGCGTTTCTTCCGGATGATACGGCGGATCATTCGTAATCTCCGTCGTATTCGCCTGTCCCGGCGTCGGCGCATCGCAATAACCGAACGATCCGTCGGCGCGGCGCGCATATGTCACATCCTTATACGGCATCTCCGGGACGTTTACCGTTTCCAGTTCAAAGCCGTTCGGATCGAACAGATACAGCGTATCTCCGTATCGGCTGATACCGAGGTCCACGCACAGATGCTTGTCTTTCGTCGTGCAGTCTTTCTCGCAGCAAAAAACGGTCACATATCCGTTCGCAGGCAGTACGCCGTACAGGTTTGCATCGTCAAAGTCCCGCGGTTCATCACAGAGCGTAAACCCGTCAAGCGTAATATCGGAATTCGTCGTGTTGTGAAGCTCGACCCAGTCGCACTTTAAACATCCGTCGCAGGAAAGGATCGTGTTTCTCGAAGAGATCTCCGTGATCTCAACACCCGTTATCGGTTCGGGCGTTTCAGGTTCTTTTGCGGCAGGCTGTGTATCGGAAATCTTCGTTGTGTTTGCTGTGCCGGGCGTCGGTTCCTCACAGTATCCGAACGTGCCGTTGCTGCGGCGCGCATAGGAGATATCCCTGTTCAGCTGCGGAACGGCAACCTCGTCGACCGACTGCAGGTTTGCGTTGATCAGAACAAGCTCCTCCCCAGACGCCTTCAACGAAAAGCCGAGACAGATCGGCGTTTTGCCGTCCCATGTGAACGTATCGGTCTTTTCCTGCTTGGTTGCAAGCAGCAGAAGATATCCGTCTGCAGGCACGACGATCTCCGGCAGCGTCAGCGCCTTTTCCGCATTCTTAATATTATCGGTGATTCCCCAACCGAACAGATCGATGGGATGATCCGATTCATTGTGCAGTTCGATCCAGTCCGGCGAGCCGTAGACATCGTGTCTGTAGCTCTGCCCGTTGCTGGATACAACTTCACTGATCACGATCCCCTTTGTTGATTTTTCGGGATCCACCGTGCCGCAGGCGGCAAGCGACGCCGCTGTGCAAACGACCAGCAGAAATGCAAGTATTCTTTTCCATAATATAGACCGCATATCCGATCCTCCGATCAAGTGTCAATATGTACGATGAGGCGCAGGATCTTCGCCGCATCTGCGGCTGTAACTTCTCCGTCTCCGTCGAGATCGCCGGCCGCGCGCATCGGTGCGTTCATATAAGACAATCCTACGACCGTTCGAAGCACCATTGCCGCGTCTCCCGCCGTCAGTTTTCCATCCAGATTCGCATCGCCTCTTTCGATCAGGACGCGTATCATCTGCAGCTTTGCAAATGACGCATTGTCGAAATAGGCTTGCGCAAAATAACCGAATCCTCCCTGATAGTCTCCGAAGAGGATCGCACGCCCGTAATATCCGTCGGCCTGCAGCCGGTCCGTCCCGTCCGCGAAATGCGTCCAGGAAAAATCACAGGAATCTTCCGAAACATTCAGCGTCTGCTTGTTTGCTGCAGTACGATTGAGCCAATAGGTTCCGTTTCTGTCATCGCAGGAAAACCGGAAGCCGTTCTCCGTCTGTTCCGCCCGGAAGATCATACCGGACGCATTTTCCGCGCGTACAGTGCCGTCCGCATCAGGTGTAAACGTTAGCGGTTTCACGATTTGATCCGTCGTAGGCTCCGCAGGCAAGGCATACCACGCGTCGCCGTACTGCGCTGCGATCACATAAAAGCCTGCCTCCGGTGCCGGAACCGTATAACACTCGGTAACGGATCCGTTTTTGATCCCGACAAATATAAGTCCGCTGTCTGCGTCCATCGGCACCGTGAAGGTACCGTCGCACGAAAGCAGAATCGCGCCGCCGCCTTCGATTTTTCGCCCGGATCCCGTATAGACCGGCATGGACGGCAGGGATGCTCCGATCGAATACAACCCGCTTTCCTCCTTTAGAAGGATCGCCAGCCGGAAAGCCAGCGCAAACTTGGAAAGCAGAATTTCATCCTCCGTTCCGAGGCTTGCATTGACTGCATCGGAATATGTGCAAAGCGATTGCAGCGAACCGATCTGTGCCTCCGTCAGCCGTGCGCGGATCGCCGCGCTCTCTCGAAGATCCGCGAACGTTTCCGTATTGCGCCAGTACTCCAGAACGCTGTGAAAAGCGTCGTCCCCGCATTGCGCGCGAAGATACTCGGCAAACAGGAATGATTGTCCATAGGCGCCGACGTCGTTTGAAGAAGCGTCGAAGTTCTGATAACTCAGACCGAGCCGGATCTTTTCGGAGCGTTCGTATGCTTCGATATAGCCCTGTTCCGCAACGGAACCCGGATATGCGAATTCCTCCGCCTCCATGGAAAACCCTTCGTTCAGCCAAACATCTACTGAACGTTCTTTGCCGAGACGATCCTGATTTGCAGGCGATGCAAGAACCGCGCTGCGCAGGATCAGATGCTGAAATTCATGCGCAAGCGTGCCGTTGACAATCGTTTCACGGTCAGCCATACGGGAATTGACATTGATGATCGGAAGATAATTGTAACTCTCATAATCATCCGGATCGATCACCATGATCTCTTCCTTTGTATAGAGATCGTAAGAATCAAAGAATCCGCAAACGGAATTGCTGTTCATCGCATAGGTCAGAATGTGCAGTTTTCCGTCACCCGAAAGATCACGGAAGCCGCCGAAGCGAGAAATATCGCTCGGATAAATGACGCTTTCAAACTGTTCCTGCATTGCTTCCGTCTGTTCATCGGTAAAGGAGATCGTATCGTTGTCCAGCACCCAGATACAGCAATGCTCGCTTTCTCTCGCAAGGCGGAATGTGCATTTATCGTAGCGGTACGTAACGAGATCCGTGCATATCCAAAAATCGCGCATCGTTGGATCCTTTGCCGAAACCGACAGGTCTTTGCCGGTTTTATGCATTCCGGCAATAAACAACGACTCCCCGCTTTCCGGTTCGGAGTCTTCCGGTTTCGGAAACGTACCGGTAAACAGGGTGTTGTCCTTTTCCCGATACGGCAAAGGATTATACACCAGTACCTGGTCCGCCTCGATGGTATGCGATTGTTCTTTCTCGCCGACCGCAGCGTGCGGAAATACCGCAAGCAGCACAACGGCAGCAAGAATGATTGATAAAAAACGCTTCATGGCAAACTCCTACCGATACAGTATACCACGATACACCCCGTTTGAAAAGGCGCGACCGAACCGTATTCGCAAAATAAATGTAAGACGATTGTAAATAATCCGTCGAAAAGTCGGATTATGTGTCGGATCGTCCTTCCAGCGCGTTCTTCAGACGATACAGCTTGCTTTCCTCCAGCATCGCCGTAACGTGCGTTCCGTCCGCTTCATGCGATTCCGAAAGCACCGTCCCGATCTCGTGCAGCACGCGGATCGCTTCATACCGATCATAGGGGATCACAAGCTCGACACGACGCTGCGTACGGTTCAGTTCCGCTTCGATCTGCATCAGCAGCGTTTCAAGCCCCTCGCCCGTTTTCGCGCTGACCGCAACGGAGTTATCGCGTTTCCCGGGGATCGCTTCCGGCAAATCGCACTTATTGTATACCTCGATACAGGTCGTGTTCCCCGCGCCGAGGCTGTCCAGGACCTGCTCAGTCACGCGCATCTGCACATCATAATACGGGCAGCTTGCGTCAACGACATGCAGGATCAGATCGGCGTCGCGCACTTCCTCCAGCGTGGAACGAAACGCCTGTACGAGATCGTGCGGAAGTTTGTTGATGAAACCGACCGTATCGCTGAGAAGGCACGGAGTCCCGTTCGGAAGCGTAATGCTGCGAACAACGGTATCGAGCGTTGCGAACAGTTTGTCTTCGGCAAGCACATCGCTGTTCGACAACGCATTCAAAAGTGTGCTTTTACCGGCGTTCGTATATCCGACCAGCGCTACAACCGGAATATCGCTTTTTCTGCGTACGGCACGGCGAACGTCCCGCTGCTTTTCGACTTCTTTCAGTTCCTGTTCGAGTTCATAGATCCGACGGTGTATGCGGCGTCGATCGATCTCGAGCTTTTTCTCGCCCGGGCCGCGCATGCCGACGCCCGACGCGCCCTGCCGGGACATGGCAACGCCGACCCCGAGCAATCGCGGCAAGCGATACTTCAGCTGAGACAGTTCAACCTGCAGCTTGCCCTCGCGCGTAACGGCTCTGGTCGCAAAGATGTCGAGGATCAGCATCGTGCGATCGATGACGGGCGTGCCGAGGATGCTTTCGAGATTCCGGATCTGAATTGCGGAAAGCTCGTCGTCAAAGATGAACACGTCCGCTTCCGTTGCGCTTCCGATCAGGCGCAACTCATCCGCTTTGCCGGATCCGACATACGTGCCGTTGTCGATCGCGCGTTTGCGCTGCCGTTCCATATGCACCACGCGAACGCCCGCGGTGTCCGCAAGCGCGCGAAGTTCTTCAAGCGTGTCATATCCGTCGTCATTGTCGATGCCGACGAGCACCGCACGCTCCGGTTCCGCCTGCGTTACGGCATATGCCGGCGCTTTCAACCGATTGTCCGCTTCGATCAGCGCATTCAGAAGCGCATCCTGCGGAAGACGGTCCGCGCGCATCGGCCCGTAGATCAGCGGTTTCCGTTCTTCGCCTTCCATCTCGCCAACAAAGGCGACATAAACCGAGGTCGGCTGTCCGTCCTTTACGCCGACAGCCGCCATTGCATCGAGCCGCATGGAATTCAACGTACCGAGATCGACGTCGGAAAGATACCCGCTGCCGTTCGGATGCGTATGGATGCAGCGAACGCCCGCCAATCGGTCGGCGTTTCTGACAAGACGCATGTCCGGCATGGATACCGTTGTCGCGTCGCCGACGGAAACGTCCTTTACCGCACCGCTGCGCGAAAGATAAACCGAAATCTCGCGTCCGATCTTTCCGGTATAATCCGCCATTTTTTCCAACAGAGAATACGAAGCAAACACGCCGCTCGGCTGTGTTTCCTCGTAAAGCTGCTGCATTTCATTGAGAATAACGTCGCGGATCCCCGCCGTATTGCCGTGTATTTTTCTTTCTTCCATATCAGTATTGTACCATATCGATCACATCGTTTGCAAGCAGCGCGCGTTCCCCGAGCATTTTCATCGCCCGGTCAGCCGAAGTCCCCAACAGATACGCGCCTGCGCGCGCAGCATCAAACGGATCGAGTCCCTGCGCAAGCATCGATGTGATCAGTCCCGTCAGAACATCCCCGCTGCCGCCCTTCGCAAGTCCGGGATTGCCGAAAGTGGAGAAAGCGATCTGCCCCTTGCTGTGGATCAGTGTTGTCGCGCCCTTCAGCAGCGTTGTACACGGAAACGCCCGAACCGCGCCGATCGGATCCGAAAGGATCGATTCGACCGTTGTTTCCAAAAGCCTCGCCATTTCGCCGGCGTGCGGCGTAAGTACGACGTTTTCATGCAACAGGGAAAGAAGCTCCCTGTGCTTCGCCATCTGATTCAGCGCGTCCGCATCCAAAACAAGCTTTGTTCCCGATCGAAGCGCCGCTTCGATCACCGAAGTGATATCTCCTTTGCCGACGCCGCAACCGATCCCGATCGCCTGTTTGCCGATCATGACCTGTTTTACCGTCTCGGCAGCGGCTTTGTCCCAATCCTCCGTCCCGGTCGGAACAGTGATCGCCTCCGGCAGTGCGCAAAAGAACGGACGAACCGGATCCGGCATGCACACTGTCAGCAGACCTGCTCCTCCGCGCAATGCCGCTTTTGCGGAAAGTAAAGCCGCTCCCGGATAGGTTAAAGAGCCGACGCACAAAAGCGCATGTCCGTTTTTGCCTTTATGCGAATCAAACGGACGTTTCGGAAGCAGCGTCTCCACATCGGTTTCATCCTGCAAAAACATCCGTATGGTTGAATCGTCTTTATACAGCTGCCCGACAAACACTTCTCCGCAGTAAGCGCGTCCCTGTCCCAGGAGCATTCCGGCTTTTTTCGCCTGCATGGTAACCGTATAATCGGCATGAACCGCTTCTCCCATGACGGCGCCGCTGTCGGCATGCAATCCGGAAGGGAGATCGGCAGAAAGGATCCGTTTTCCGCTCGCGTTGATCCGGGAAATCAGGTCTTTCGCTTCTCCTTCGACCGGTCGGTTCAATCCGACGCCGAACAGCGCGTCGACGAGCAGTTCATGTTCCTTCGGCTCCCATTGCGGATCAATCGGAACGCCTTCTTCCTCGGCCGCGCGCAGATAAAACGCAGCGTCACGCGTACAGCGCTGCGCATCACCGCACAAAACGATCCTCGTGTCAAATCCTTCCCGATATAAAAACAGCGCGGCGGCGATCCCGTCTCCTCCGTTGTTGCCGGTCCCGCAAATCGCCGTGACGGCAATTTCTTTTCCGATTTTGGATTTAACGACCTCTGCGATCCCTTCCGCGGCTTTTCGCATCAGGGAAATCGATGAAACGCCGGAAGCGATGACTTCCCGATCTTTTGCTTTTGCTTCCTCAGCGGTTATGATTCGCTCCATTCGTCCTCCGTAGACAGTGCGTTTTCATAGGCTTTTCTTGCGACGTCATACGCATATCCTCGTGCGATCAGCCGTGAAAGCACGCGTTCACGCCGTTTTTCAGGTTCCAGAGTACGGAACTGACGCAAGTATTTTTCGGCGACTGTATCCGCGTTATTCGCTTCATCCTCCGAGCTGACCGTTTCCAGTGCGGAATCGATGTCTTTGTCGCTCAGTCCGTGCATCTTCATCTGTTCGCGCAGATGCCTTTTGCTGATCGGTTTTGTCGCCAGACGCGTCTCCACAAATCGCTGCGCATACCGCGCATCGTTCAAGAGCCCAAGTTCCATGAGACGCGCGATCGTTGCGTCGACATCTGCCTCGCCGAAATCCTTCCCGTCGAGATACGTCTGCATTTCCGAAACCGTCCGATCCTTTGCCGTTAAGTATTTCATAGCATATTCCATCGGAGAGAGCGGTTTTTGATCCCGGGTCTTCATTTGTGCCTCCTTCGGTACAATCATCTGCAAGCGGATACATGAACAGAGAAGGCTTAAAAAGCATCCTCGATCATAAAATCCGCAGGCTGTTTGAATCGCGAATCATCCGGAATCGGTTCGTCCGATCCGATCGAATAGGTCCGAACCGTGACGGTGCGCTTCACCATGTCGATCTGCAGAATGCGATACAGATACTCACCGTCCTGCTCGTCCAGCATCAGTACGTGAACCGTTCGCTCCTTCACTCCGTCACCGTCGTCATCGTAAGCGGCTTCATTGCAGAAAAATCCTCTGGCATGACCGCAAAGTACGATCCGTATGTTCGGATACTTTGCCACAATATCGTTTTCGATATATTTGCAATACCAAAGCATCGTTCCCGGACGCACCTGATATGCGTGCGTAAACAGAATACACGGCATATCCTCATGCTTCCGCATGACTTCATCAATCCATTCCAGCTGCTGGCGATTCTTTCCCATATCGTATCCGATCCCAAGCAGCAGTATCGGCATTTCTCCTTCGTTCAGAACGGCATAAAGCATCTTTCCGCCTTCAAACGTCTGCTCCTCGGAAAATCTTTTCAGAAACGGCTGCTGCAGATAGCCGGTATAATCTCCGCCTTTTCGTGAATCGGGCTTCCCGATATCGTGATTGCCGGAAACGGGATAGAACGGAATAAGATCGATAAAGCTTTTCAGACAAAGATCAAAATTCTCCCATTGATAGGTTCGTCTGCCGCTGTCGACAATATCGCCCGTATGCACCACGCCGATCAGGTGATCCGTTTCGATTCTGTCTGCGATCTCTTTTCCCAGCATCTCAAGTTTTTTCTGCCGTTTTTCATCTATATATGCGGTAAGCTTCTGTGTATCCGGCAGCCAGCACAGTCCAAACGGGGTCGGTTCCGGAGTGGGCGTCGGTTCCGGAGTAGGCGTCGGTGTGGGTGGCTCCGGCGTATCGGTCGGATCAGGCGTGAAGATAGTGCCGATCGTCGAAAAGGCGGTCGGTGTCGAAGTCTGCGCATCAGTTGTCTTCGCATCTGTGTTTGATTCGTTATGCGTTCCGGCTGTCTCTGTACAGCAAAGAAACGTCAGCAAGAGGATCAAAATCAAAAGGCGTTTCGTCTGTTTCATAAAGTGTCCTTTGTTTCGTGTGCATTTGATGAGATTATAACATAGTTTATCTCATTTGCCCACCTTTTTTGGAAAGATGCCGAAAACAGATTTTCAACTTGCCTCAGTCTGCGCTTGTTTTAAAAAAATGTTCCGGATCTGCAACCTATACCCTGTTTCAAACGTCTATTTAATAGAGCGCATACGATCAAACCATTCCGAAATCCGTTGAAAACGAAAAGATGTGCCCGAAATGTATAAAAGATGTGCCCGAAATGTAACTTATTAGTAAATGCTTTTCAAAAGGGATGGTTTTTTCGGGAAAAGCGTGTACAATGATATTATCAATGAAGAAGGAAATGAACTGTATGAAAAAGAATCATTATCTGTGGATCGTTCCTCTGATCGTTTTGTTTCTGGTTCTTTGCCTTGCATGCGGTAGTAGCGAAACCAAAGCGGCAACGGATAACAATCCCGTCACCGGTGAACAGGTCGTCGAAAACGAGCCTTTGCACAGCGGCTCCGAGGAAATCTCGATCATAACGCCCGAACCGGATCCGCACCGGGATGAGCTCAACGCGATCCTGCTGCGCACCACAATGCTGCAGGGCGTTACCGTGAACGGAGTCTCTGTCGGCGGTATGACGATGGACGAGGCGAGAGCCGCCGTTCTGCCTTCAATCGAGCAGGCAAAGAAGGACATGCAGGTACGCGTCGATCTCGGCAACATCTCGGAAACATTTTCCGGCGAATCGATCCCGATCATCGACAATTTCGACGATGCGCTCAACGAGGCGTTTGCGTTGGTTCGGGAAGACAACGGATTCGAAGCTGTTTCCGCTGAGGTTGAAGCGATCAAAGCATCCGGTCGCGACTTTCCCGTCCTTCTTACGTTCAACGAAGAAGCCCTCCGTGCTGCAGTCGACGTTTTCGCCAACGAACATGAAACGAAACCGGTCAATGCCAGCGTAGGCTATGACTCCGAAAAGAACGAAATCTCCTATAAACCTGAAATCCCGGGCAGCACAGTCGATCGTGAAGCTCTTGTTTCCGCATTGCTCAATGCAAAGAACGGAGATACCGTTCAGGCTCCGGTCGAGACTCTTCCCGCAGAGATTTCTCTGGAAGATATTCAGAACAAATATGTCCTGCGCGGCACAAAGACCACGAAATATGGGAGCAGCATCAAAAACCGCAAGTACAACATCAAGTACGGCGCAGGTAAGATCAGCGGCACTGTTCTGCATCCCGGAGAGGTTTTCTCCGCAAATGGTACGCTCGGCGTCCGCAACAAGGCGAACGGTTGGAAGGTTGCGACCGCCTACGAAGCAGGTGCGCACGTAAAGCAGTACGGCGGCGGCGTCTGTCAGCTTTCCAGCACGCTGTACAATGCTGCAGTTATGGCCGATATGAAGATCGTCGAACGGCGAAATCATTCGATGCCTGTCGACTATGTTTCCAAAGGCCTTGACGCGACCATCAATTCCACCGGCAATATTATCGATTTCAAGTTTGAAAACAGCAGCAAAGCCGATATCATCATCATTGCCAAAGCCGACGGAAAAGAGCTGACCATGGAGATCTGGGGAATCCCGATCATCGAAGATTCCAACGGTGAATACGACGAGATCCGTATTCCGAAGCCCAAGCAGACCAAGACGCTGAAACCGAGCGGCGGCATCGAGTACATCGTCGATGAATCGAAGCCGGTCGGATATAAAAAGGAAGAAGTCAAAAACCGTAACGGTTCCGTTTGGGAAAGCAAAAAGGAATACTATCTGAACGGCGTACTGGTCAAGACGGAAAAGCTTGATACTTCGACCTACAAAGCGTTCGCAGGCGTTTATGTCGTCGGTCCGGACGCAACGCCGAAGCCGGATAACACGTCGACTCCGAAACCGGACGATCCGACTACGCCGAAACCGTCCGATCCCTCCACCCCTAAGCCGGACGATCCGACGCCCGTTCCCTCCACGCCGGTGCCTTCTACTCCGGTTCCCGAACCCCCGAAACCGGATACCCCGAAACCGACCGATCCTCCAGCCGGCGACGACGATAACGACGGATAAGTACACAATGGGACTGCCATAGCGGCAGTCCCTGTTTACATCAAATCACGAGAGGTGCTTATGATTATTCGTGTTATTGATCCTTCCTCTTTTCATACTTCCGTCTGGAGCGGCGGAAAAACCACCGAGCTTTACCTCTACCCTTTCGACGGTTCCTATGCCGAACGGCGGTTTCTGTTCCGCATCAGTTCCGCAAGCGTCGATCTTCCGGAATCGCACTTTACAAAGCTGGAGGGAGTAACACGCTACCTGACGCCTTTGTGCGAGGGTTTCTACCTGAAACGAAGCGGACACTGGCAGTTTCTTCCGAAGGGCGACGTTCTGTGTTTTTCCGGTGAAGAGGAAATCCTGTGCCGCGGAAGCGGCCGCGATCTGAACCTGATGCTGAAAGGCGCGCGTGGTGAGATGCGCATCTTGCCAAAGGGTGACCATGCGCTGACGCTGCATGCGTTTATCTTTCTGTACTGTCCGGAAGAAACGGATGTCAACGGGACGACCGTTCCTGCGGACGGATTCGCCGAGATCAGCTCCGCCGGGTTTTCAACGCTGCGTATTTCCCGCCCTTCTGTTCTGTTTACTGTTGGCATATAAAAAGCAGCTGCTCAAAGCCGCTTCAATATGTATCATCATCGCTTCGACCGTCGCCCTGCGCTTCCCGTAAAAGCGCCAGCATTCGCAACGACTCGAGATCCAGCGGCTGTCCGCCGGATGTTCCGACGCATGCCGAGCAAACGAAAAAGCATTCGGGGCAAATACAGCGGCTCTGCACGCCCTTTTCATCCTGTACCATATAGGTTCCGCATCGTTGACAACTGCAGCGCATACTTTCACCTCCCTGCTCATTGTAACACCGAAATCCGGACTTTTCAAGCGCACATGCGTATGTTATAATACATGATATGAAACGCATCATTCCGATCCTTCTCGTCCTTTTGATGATCCCGTTTATTTCCGTACGGGCGGACGAGGATGGCAAACTGATCCGGCAAGGCGACAAAGGCGAAGAAGTCGTTCGAATTCAAACGCGGCTGTTCGACCTTGGTTTTTATACCTATAAACCGACCGGCAGCTATCGGACCGTTACAAGAACAGCCGTCATGTCCTATCAGGCGGCATCCGGTCTGATGAACGACGGCAGCGTCGGACAGGAAACGGCGGATTCTCTCTTTGCAAGAGGTGCAAAACGCGTGGATTATCACGCATGGATCCCTTTGAGTTTTACCGCGCAGGGACCGATCGTGCAGAAAGGCAGCCCAACCGCCTGGAAGCTTGTCCGTCCGATGCTGACCGAAGGGTCCTCCTACCGGATCCGGAACGCAGCGACCGAAGAAGAACTGACCCTGCTTTTTGAATCCGGAAAGAATCATGCCGATATGATTCTGCCTCCGCAGGATCCGGATCGCAGTGCAGCAGTAACCATGCTCACCAAGTGGCTAGGAAGCGCAAACAGTTTTTATAAGTGTGCAGTGCTGTTTGAGATTGACAGCCAATGGATCGCCGCATCGATCCATTGGAACGGCAAAGACCGCATCTGTGTTTATTTCAAAGACAGCGTTTCGCATGTGCTTGATCTTCCCGACGCCGAGCATGCCGCAAACATTCAAAAAGTCGGCGGTTGAGCAGTCCAAAGCAAACCTTTGTGCATCTTGCCGCCGCTTTTTGCATCTTACCTCCGAATCTCTTGCAAATTCCGAATACGTCCCTTATACTCGCCTCGAAATCAAACAGGAAAGGCAAGTATTCTTATGCAACTCATCTTTATCATTTTCACGATCTGTCTGGAAACAGCACTCATCGTGCTGACGCTTGCAAAGCAGAACGAAAAAGCTTTATGGCTCCGCAATCGCGCTCTCACAAGAGCGATCGAATTTGTTCTTCTGCTCGGCGTGATTCTTCTTCCTCTGACGCACATGAAATGGCGTTATATCGGCGCGCTGATCCTGGTCGGTATTCTGCTTCTGATCGCCGGGCTGTGCTGGCTGATCAAGCGCAGGAAAGTGAACGGCAGCGCAAAAAAGGCGCGTGTGATTACAAGCGGCCTTTTGTCCGTTTTCATGATCGGATTCGCGCTTGTACCTGCGTTCGTTTTCACGAATTACGATGGACTCAGAACGACCGGCGATTATACGGTGCGGGAAAGCAACGCTGTTCTCACGGATGCGAACCGGGTCGATCCATTTGAAGGCGAAGGCTCGGATCGCGAAGTTCCCGTTCACTTCTACTATCCCGATGCCGAGGGCAGCTTCCCGCTGATCGTCTTCTCGCACGGCGCATTCGGCTACTATCAGAGCAATTACTCCACCTATGCCGAACTTGTCAGTCACGGTTATGTCGTTGCCGCGCTCGATCATCCGCATCATGCGTTCTTTACGAAAAACAGCCGCGGTGAGCTTGTAACTGTTGATTCCGGGTTCCTCTCCGAGGCTCTTGATGTAACGAACGGTGTTCTGAACGCAGAAGACACATATGCGCTCTACGATAAGTGGATGTCGATCCGGACCGGAGACGTCAACTTTGTGCTCGATACGATCGAGACGGCAAAAGCAACCGACGCATTGGACGCAGCATGGCATACCGAAAACGGAGCGGAGATCCTTTCCGTGCTGAAGATGACCGATACGGACCGCATCGGCGTCATAGGACATTCGATGGGCGGCGCAACAGCGGTCAACATCGGCAGAGTACGCAACGACATCGACGCCGTGATCGTCCTCGACGGTACAATGCTCGGCGAGATCACAGGGCTTGAAAACGGCGTTTTCCTTTACAACGAAGAACCGTATTCCGTTCCGGTGCTTGATTTTGGAAAGAAATCGGATTATAGTGAAATCGAACAGGCAACGGACGAACGCGAATCCTCTCACGTGAATCAATACATGATCGAGCATGCAAAAGACGGAAAGCAGGTGCTGTTCGGAGACTGCGAGCACATGGACTTTACCGATCTGCCCCTTTTCTCCCCGCTGCTCGCCTCCCTGCTCGGCTCGAAGGATATCGATCACGAAGCGTTTATGTGCCGTTTGAACGGTCTCGTTCTGCGCTGGTTCGACTGCTATCTGAAAGGAATCGGAACGCCCGACATCAAGGCGGAATACTGAATCATGCTGACAAAACTAACCAAAATCGAACGCGGCGATCCCGAGCGGGTGGAGATCTTCTGCTACGCCGTCACAGACGAAGTGCGCGAGATCGTCGCGTTTGTGAAATCCCGGCAGGGAAAGCTCACCGGTTCGATTGACGACCGACAGTATGAGGTCCCTCTGACCGACATTTTTTACATTGAATCGGTCGACAATAAGGTTTTTCTGTACACCAAAGACAAGGTATACGAAACGAAGCAGAAGATCTATGAATTCGAATCGGTTCTGAAAGCGAAGCATTATCAACGCATCTCAAAATCCATGCTTCTGAACCTGATGAAGGTCGAATCCATACGTCCTGCGCTGAACGGCAGATTTTCCGCGGTGCTGCGGTCCGGCGAGCAGGTGATCATTACGAGAAAATACGTCCCCGATCTGAAGCGGGCGCTGAAGGGAGATACGGAATATGACCGTTAAAGACTTTATTGTTTCCAGGATCCGGCTGTTCTTCTTCCTGACGGTGATGATCCTGCTTGCACAGAGCATTGTCGGCACCGTTGCGGAACCCGGCGTATCGCTGCACATCCGCTACATCGATCTGCTGAGTCCGCTTCATATGGCAGGGCTGTGCACGCTGCCGACCGTTGTGACTTATTCCAAAAAGAAGCTGTCAATAAAGCAGGTGCTGATCCGTCATGCGATTCAGCTTGTTCTGATCGAAGGCGTCATCATGCTGATTTCGTTTACAAGCTCCTCCATTGACACAAAACGCCCCGAAGTGATTTTTCTCATCGGCGGCATTGTATTGGTAATCTACGTTCTCGCCGTGCTCATGATGTGGCTCGGTCAGGTATCGGAATCCAAAAAAATGACCGCGCAGCTGCATGTACTGCAGCAAAGCGCGGATTCGGATTCGCAGATGTAATACAGGTCATTTGCCCGGTCTTTCGGCAATCAGCAACTCGACGTCTATTGTGATTTGCTTAAGCAGACTTGCGTCGAGCGCCCCGGGATCCGTCCCGAAGGTCAGCGGTGTCATGAAAAGAAAGTCCCTCGCCTGCTCCTCCGTGAGCGGATAGTACCCGAAAATACGGATGCGATCCGCTATGTGAAACTGCTCGGAAAGATGTGAAACGACCGCATCGTTTGAATACGCTTCGCGGTGCAGCCGATCCGCCATCAACGCGCGGATCTCCCGGAGATATCCCTCCTGTGGCACGAGCTTCAGAAGCTTTCCGTCCGGTTTCAGCACGCGGGCAAACTCCGCATAATGCGCAGGCGAAAACAGATTCAGGATCACGTCGACGGACGTGTTTTTCAGAGGAAGCCTTGTCAGATCGCCGACCACCCACAGAATCGGACCTCCGCCGAATGCGGCAAGCCGGATCGCATCCTTGGAAAGATCCAGACCGATTGTCGTATTGCCCTGCAGCGCTTTTGTAAACGTGCCGTCGCCGCAGCCCGCATCCAGAACGGTTTCCGGATTTTCCGGCATGGCGCTTCGGATCGCGTGCAGAACCGCATCGTAAAACCCGCCTTCCAGAATCCGTCGACGTGCTTCAAACAGCGCCGATCCGTATCGTGACGGCGCCGTATTCGGCGCAAGGTTGATCCACCCCTTCTTTGACGGATCATATGTATGCCCTTTCTCGCAGCGAAGCGAGGAACCGCAGCGCGAAAACGCCGTCCCGCACGCGGGACAGCGCAAAAGCTCTGTGTGATTGAAAAACTTCTCGGCACTCACGGATTCTCTTTTTCCTGTTCTTGTTCGAATTCAAACGCATCCTTCGGAAGCGCCGTTTCCGGCGTCTGCTCATCGGGATGCTCTGCCTTCTCACGCGCAGCTTCTTCCTTCTCACGCCGTCTGCGGATCGAACGTGCAAATTCGTCGGCGATCAGAAACAGAACCACAACGCCGACGATCGCATACGTCAGCGCCGATATGTCCTTTCCCATGATTCGCAAAACAAGGATCAGGATCAGCAATGCCGCGCCGATCACGCCGAGAACGATCTCGGCAATCTTCCAGAACTTCTCGTTCATTTTCATTCGTTATCCCTCCCCCGTGCATTTGACCGAATCTCTTTCAGATACGCTTCGGCGATCCCTTCCATCCCGTCCCTGTCCGACGGAATCACGCAATCCGTATGCGTCCGTTCCATAAGATACCGCAGAATCGTCGCACCCTGCAGAATGACGTCGCCTCTCCGTGTCAGAAGCGGCAGTTTCATCCGCAGCGGTTCTGGAATTCCCGAAAGAACCTGCAGCAGACGATCGAGTTCTTCGCGCGTGATTCTGCGCAATCCGGACGGATCAAATCGATCCTGCTTCGCCAAAAGCGCGCCGATCGTCGTGATCGTTCCTCCGACGCCGTATACCGGCTGCGGTACGGCGGACGGGACCTCTGCACGAGCGTCGATCCATGCAAACAGCTTGTCCGAAAGGATTTTCGGATCGCTCGCATCACATTGTTCCTTTGCACGGACACAGCCGCACGGAACGCTCAGCGCGTGTTCCTCGGTCACGATCTGAAAACTTCCTCCGCCGATATCGAATACCGTTCCTGCACCGCCCGTTACGGCAGAAAACGCAAAAGCGCCTTCCTCCTCGCCGGACAATACCCGTACGGAAACGGAGGTTTCCCGCTTTACCATCGAAACAAATTCATCCCGGTTTCCCGCATCCCGCACCGCGCTCGTCGCATATGCGATGATCGGAACGTCAAGCGCTTTCGCAGACCGATAAAAGGCGTCGATCGCCTCGACGGTGTCCTTCATACGGTCCTGCGCAAGGCTGCCGGTTGCATCGATTCCCTTCGCGAGACGCGTCGTGCGCAGATTCTTTGAAATCCGGCATACGCGTCCGTTCTCCGCTCCTGCAATCATCAGACGAACGGAGTTGCTGCCGATATCAATCACTGCGATCGTAGGGTTCATTCTGCCACCGATGCGGCGCTTTCATCAAGGATGATCTTGTCCTCCTGATAGTGCCAGCCGTATTTGATCATTCCCTGCTGGATCTTGTATGCATCCGTGCGCATAAACTGCAGGTTTTCACGTTCCTGCGCATAGGTTCGCTTGGTCTGATTCAGCTCTTCGACGCGTGCGTTATACTCATCCCTTGCCGAACGGATCCGCAGCCGCTGCGGGATCAATACGACAAACAAAATGATCACGCACGCGATCAGCACCAGAACAAAATGTATCATTTTGAAACGAATCGTCCGAACGATTCTTTTAGACGAACTTTCCATAAATACAGTATAGCAGATATTTCACAAAAACGAAACCTATTTTTTGCGGATTTTTTGTGAGATTCCTGCAAATACCGAAGAGAAAAGCATATAAAACGCCGCAAAACCGAGAAGAAACGGTACAAGGAGAAAGCCGCGCACCATTCCGTAGTTTGCCGTATACAGATATCCCGCAAGCAAAACAAACAGTACGACGACAAAAACTGCGTCACAAAGATGCGTTGCAAGCCGCGATCGGCAGCGGATACGAACGGTCCGAAGCAGCAGATAGCATAATCCCGCCAAGGCGCCTCCGTGAAACAGCAGCAGCGCTTCATACGGCTGTGCGGTGACGTCGATCATTTGCGCTTGAAGAAAAACGCCTTGCGTTCCGGTTCCGGCTGTTCATACTCGATTGAAGCGATGTTTCCCTCCAAGAGGACCTGTCCGTCCTCCGGGTTCAGTTTGCCGAGCTTCAATCCGTCGCCCCAGATCGTGAGTGTGCCCGCCTGTGTGATCACCGTCATTTCATCTTCCTGAAAGCTTTCGACGTCAATCACGCCGGTGATCCGCATCCGTCTGCGTCCTTCGATCAATACGCTGTGCGCGGAAGGCTGCATCAGTTCCTTTTCGTGTTTTTCCATACAGATACCTCCCTGTCTTTGATGCATTGTATGCACCGCATTGTGTTCTTACGCCGAAAACGGAAACGAAACTTCGCTATTTTTATCGAAGCGCTTGACAAGTCGGTTTTTCGCCCATAAAATAGGTATCAGCAAATCCGTATTCCAATATCCTATTATATCAATCCCAAAACAATCCATTCTATATCGGAGGCTATTTGTGAATCAAACCGAATTGGAAGCATTGACGATTACCGAGCTGTATGATCTTGCAAAGCAGCACGGCATTCCCTCTTACCGGAAATACAAAAAAGCGCAGCTGATCGAAATGCTGCAGGCTCCCGCGCCTGAAAAGAAAAAACGCGGCAGACCGGCAAAAGAGAAAGCCGATACGTCTTCAGTTGCAGAAAAAACGCCGCATCAGAAGAAACGCGGCAGACCGGTGAAAGCAGTCGAAACACAGGAGATCGTTTCTGCACAGCAGGAACCGACCCCTGTTCCTGCATCCGAGCAGACCGCAGAATCATCTGCCGAAACTCCACAACCGGTTTCTGCCGTTGAACCGACGGCGTCCGAAGCCGAAAAACCGCAGGAGCATGCGAATGGCGAACAGCGTCAGCAGTATCAGCGCAACAACCATCGTCAGCAGAACGGTCAGCAAAACCGGAACCGCAATTACCGACAGGGAAACAACCGTCCGCAGTATCATACCCCGGAAGGCGAGCAAAAGCCTGCGGAGCCCGTACAGCTTCCCGAAACCGGCACGGCGGCAGGCGTTCTGGAGATCATGGAAGGCTACGGTTTCCTCCGTGTTTCGAACTACGATTCCGGTCCGAACGACGTCTATGTCGCAAATGCGCAGATCCGCCGCTGCAATCTGAAGAACGGCGATTTCGTCGAGGGACGCACCCGCGCGCGCCGTGAGGGCGATAAATATGAAGCGCTGCTGTATGTCGATCGCGTGAACGGCAAGGACCCGGATGAGAACGCCATTAACCGTGTGAATTATGAGGACCTTGTCCCCATCTTCCCGAACGAGCGCTATACGCTCGAAACGCCGGGACGCGTCAACAACCTCTCCGTGCGCCTCATCGACCTGATCGCGCCGATCGGCAAGGGACAGCGCGCCATGATCGTTTCGCAGCCGAAAGCAGGCAAAACAACGCTTTTGAAGCAGATCGCAAACGGCATCACCGAAAATTATCCCGACACGCATCTCATCGTACTGCTGATCGACGAGCGTCCCGAGGAGGTCACCGACATGCGCCGCAGCATCAAGGGCGAAGTGGTGGCGTCCACGTTCGACGAGCTGCCGGAGCATCACACGCGCATCGCGGAAATGGTACAGGAGCGCGCCATGCGTCTCGTTGAGGACGGACGCGACGTTGTGATCCTTCTGGACTCTCTCACCCGCCTCACCCGCGCCTATAACCTCGTGATCCCGCCGACCGGGCGCACGCTTTCCGGCGGCATGGACCCGGGTGCGCTCCACAAGCCGAAACGTTTTTTCGGCGCGGCGCGAAACATCGAAAACGGCGGCAGTCTGACCGTGATCGCAACGGCTTTGGTCGAGACCGGCAGCCGCATGGACGATATCGTCTATGAGGAATTCAAGGGCACCGGCAATATGGAGATCCATCTGGATCGCAAGCTCTCCGAAAAGCGCATCTTCCCCGCGATCGACGTCTACAAGTCCGGCACGCGCCGCGACGATCTGCTGCTCACGAAAACCGAGCTGGACGGCGTACGAATGCTGCGACGGATGCTTGCAAACGGCGGCACCGGCGACGTGACGGAAAACCTCGTCAACATGATGGATAAAACCTCAAACAACGAGGATTTTCTCATTCGGCTCAAGGATTGGGTCCGTATTTTCGAAAAGGAAGGCTTCACCTCTTCGCACGCGCAGCAGAACCGCTACGGGCAGTAAAAAAAGTTTGAAAAACGCAAAAATTTTTCTTGCTTTTTTCTGCCGGCATGGTATAATAACCGATGGTAATGCATTACACGACGAAGGAGTGATAATACATGAAGAAAAATATTCATCCGTCTTACGGCGAAGCGGTCGTGCGCTGTGCCTGCGGCGAGACCTTCCTTACCGGCTCCACCAAGGGCGAGCTGAAGGTCGAAATCTGCAGCAAGTGCCACCCGTTCTTCACGGGCCGTCAGAAGCTGGTCGACAGCGGCGGACGAGTAGATCGCTTCAAGAAGCGCTACGGTCTGTAAGAACAACTTTGAACTCCAACAAAACACAGAGTCGCATTTGCGGCTCTGTTTTTGTATTGCTTTTTCGGCATAAATAGACTATACTGGAAGCATGAAAAAGATACTATTGATCGGAACAGGCGGTACGATCGCCTCTGAAATGACAGCCGACGGACTTGCGCCGAAGCTCGGCTCGAATCAGCTTCTGAACTACATCCCCCGCGTCAGCGAAATCTGCGACGTGGAGTGCATGCAGCTCATGAGCGTGGACAGCACGAACATGACGCCGGACAACTGGCTCACGATCGCGTCGTGCATCGAATCGTACTACGATTCGTACGACGGCTTTGTGGTCAGCCACGGCACGGACACGATGGCGTACACCGCCGCCGCGCTCTCTTACCTTGCGCGGCGCTCGAAAAAGCCGATCGTGCTGACCGGCGCGCAAAAGCCCATCAGCATGGACGTGACCGACTCGAAGCAGAATCTTCTGGACGCGTTCACCTATGCCTGCGACGATCGTGCCTGCGGCGTTTCGATCGTGTTCAACGGCAGCGTCATCCTCGGCACGCGCGCAAAGAAGGTGCGCTCCAAAAGCTTTTCGGCGTTTGCAAGCATCAATTATCCCGAGCTTGCGGTGCTGCAGGACGGACGTGTGCTGCACTACATCGACCTCGGCTATCGCGAGCGCGCAAAGTTCTCTCATACGCTGAACGGCAGCGTAGGGCTTGTCAAGCTGATCCCCGGCACCGATGCAGGTATGCTCTCCTATGCGCTCGACCGCTATGACGCGGTCATCATCGAAAGCTTCGGCGTCGGCGGATTGCCTGAAGGCACGAACGGCTGCTTCCGCGCGGCGATCGACAAGGGCGTTGCGGAAGGCAAGCAGATCGTCATCACCACACAGGTACAAAACGAAGGATCGAATCTCACCGTCTATCAGGTCGGACATGCCCTGAAGCAGCAGAACATCCTTGAGGCGTATGACATGACGACCGAGGCTGCGGTCGCGAAGCTCATGTGGATCATGGGCGAAACGCGCGATCCGGACCGCGTACGCGAACGTTTCTATACGCCTATAAGCCACGATATCCTGTATACCGAGGCAGAATAAGTAAAAATCTTTTGCCGCTCTGTGTAAACAGGGCGGTTTTTCATTGACAAATTGCCGGTTTTTTCATACAATAAATTTTGATCGTTTTTACGAAAGGAATATGTATCATGCGTTCATTAACCGCAAAGGAATTGCGTCAACTGTATCTGGACTTCTTCCGGTCCAAGGGACACGCGGTCATCTCCTCCGCCTCCCTGATCCCCGAAAACGACCCGACCGTGCTCTTTACCACGGCTGGCATGCATCCGCTCGTGCCGTATCTGATGGGCGAAAAGCACCCGGAGGGCAGAAGGCTTTGCGACGTTCAGAAATGCGTCCGTACCGGCGACATCGACGAGGTCGGCGATTCCTCGCACTGCACGTTCTTTGAGATGCTCGGAAACTGGTCCTTGGGCGACTACTTCAAGAAGGAGAGCATTGCGTTTTCGTGGGAATTCCTTACCGACGAAAAGTGGCTCGGCATTCCGAAGGACAAGCTGTATTTCACCTGCTTCGAGGGCGACAAGGACGCGCCGCGCGATACCGTCGCGCACGACCGCTGGGTCGAAATGGGCGTGGATCCGTCGCACATCGTCTACCTTCCGAAGAAGCACAACTGGTGGGGTCCCGCGGGACAGACCGGTCCGTGCGGTCCGGATACCGAGATCTTCTACGACACCGGAAGACCCGCTTGCGGTCCTACTTGCAAAGCGGGCTGCGACTGCGGCAAGTATCTCGAGATCTGGAACAACGTCTTTATGGAGTACAACAAGGTCGCTGACGGCGTCTTTGAACCGCTCGAGCAGAAGAACGTCGACACCGGCATGGGTCTTGACCGCACCGTCGCCACGCTGCAGGGCGTCGAAAGCGTGTTCGACACCGACGCGTTCTCCGGCATCATCGCGCTCATCGCGGAGCTCTCGCACAAGGGCTATCACGACGATCCCGAAACGACGCGCGCGTTCCGCATCATTGCGGACCATACCCGCTGCATCGTGTTCATCCTCGGAGACCAGCGCGGCGTGACCCCGTCAAACGTCGATCAGGGCTACATCCTCCGCCGTCTTATCCGTCGCAGCATTCGCTTCGCGTCGCAGCTCAACATGCCGCGCTACGCGCTTTGCACGATCGCGGAAAAGATCATCGACCAGTACGGCGAGGTCTACAGCGAGCTCATTGACAACCGTGAAAAGATCCTCTCCGAGCTTCGCAAGGAGGAAAACCGCTTCGCCGACACGCTGAAGAAGGGCTTGAAAGAATTCAACAAGCTGATTGCGAACCTCGACGGTCAGGCGATCGACGGCGTATCTGCCTTCCACCTCTACGACACGTACGGTTTCCCGATCGAGCTCACCGTGGAGCTTGCCAAGGAGAAGGGCGTTACGGTTGACGAGAAGGGCTTTGCAGCCGCGTTTGAGGAGCATCAGAAGAAATCCCAGGCGGGCGCCGAACAGCGCTTTAAGGGCGGTCTGGCGGACAACAGTGAAGCGACGGCGGCGCTGCATTCCGCGACGCATCTTCTCCAAGCGGCACTCCGCAAAGTGCTGAACGACGACACGGTCTCGCAGAAGGGCAGCAACATTACCGCAGAACGTCTGCGCTTTGATTTCAGCTTCGGACGAAAGGTTACGCCGGAAGAACTGAAGGAAGTCGAGCGTCTCGTCAATGAGGCGATCGCGGCGAAGGTCCCGATCACCTGCGAGGAGATGACCGTCGAAGAAGCGAAGGCGCAGGGTGCGATCGGTCTCTTTGAAAGCAAGTACGGCGAAAAGGTCAAGGTCTATACCATGGGCAAATACTCAAAGGAGATCTGCGGCGGTCCGCACGCAAAGAATACCGGCGATCTCGGGCGCTTTGAGATCAAGAAGGAAGAAGCTTCGTCAAGCGGTGTTCGCCGTATCAAGGCTGTGCTGATCCATGACTGATTGGCTGAAATACGAATGGGAATGGAACGAGCGGGAAGCGGTTTTTCAGGTTGATATGCAATACTGGGAGCTGCTTCCCACTTTGGCATACTCGCAGCTTGTGTTTGTCAGCGTTGCCCCTCGCGAACCGGAATCGATCGCTTTTTCCCGCGCCGAGGAGCGCCGTGCAAACGCGCTGCAGCATCTTCTTGCGGAACAGATAGAAGATGCCGCGATCTTTGTCGGCGGTATCGGCATGAAAGACCTGATCCAGTTCTACTTTTATACGTCCGACGACGCGCTGATCCATCGGGTGTCAGCCATCTGCCGCGCGGAAACGAAGCTGCGCGTCACCTGCGGACACGTTGCGGAACCGGATTACGCGACGTACTATTGTCTGTTGTTCCCGGATGACGCGAAGCTGCAATCCGTTGAAAACGCAGCTTTCATCAGATCCGTACAGCATCGTGACGGGGATTTGAACCTGATACGGCGTATTCGTCTGACCATGGCTTTTGTCTCCGAGGAGGCGTGCGATGCCTTTGTTTCCGAGATCCCGCGTCTCGGTTTTACCGTGGGCGGACGCGAAAGCATCGGTAATACAACGCATCCGTACCGTATCGAATTGAACGGCTTCTCCACATTGAAGCTTTCGGATCTGAACCGCTGCACCGCACGCGCGATCAACGGCGCGCTTCCTTACGGCGGCGTTCTGGATCATCTGAACGCAGAATTCATTAACCGGCACTGATCGGCTCGCAAATAAAAAACAGGTCGTTTCTGCACTTGTCAAGTAAAAGTAGACAATAGAAAAAAGGAATTGATCAAAAGCCTGATTCGGTGCGATACTGGATCGGGCTTTTGTAGTCCAAAGCAGCGACGAGCCGCTGCTCGTTGAAGTAGCGAACATATTCGCCCAACAGCTTCGGAACGTCGTCGCAATGCGCCAGATCAAAGTCTTCGTACAGTTCTTCCTTCATCCATCCGTTTAATGCTTCAATAATCGGATTATCTGTTGGAGTTCCCCCTCGCGACATCGAACGAAGTATGTTATAATGTCTATGGGCGTTTTCAAAGCCCCTTGAAGAGTAGACTGCTCCTTGGTCGGTGTGCAAGATGACGGGTGCTTTCTGCTCTTCTTTTTTGCCTGCAAGCTGATTTAGCTTTTCCAGATATTCATAATACGGCTTATTGCTTCCGGTGACGTTCGTAACGCTGTGCGCAATGATTTCATTGTTGTAGGTATCTACCATAATCGTCCATTCCCAGTACGTGCCTTTGACCTTGAACATTGTCATATCGGAAACAACGATCTGCAGCGGAGCCGTCGCATTCCAATTCCCCTTCACCGCATTTTCAAACCGCACGCTTTCCTCACCCGGCTTTCTGTAACGTCTGCCCCTTGCGGCGGACCGTATCCCGGCATATTTGCAGCATTTATGTGCGAGATTGTGCGAAAAGATCCATCCTGTCTGCTTGTACACCTCATATGCCAAACGGTGATACCCGTATGACGGATGCTTCTTGTGCTCTGCCGCGAGCAGCGCTGTCAATTCGATTCGTATTTCTTCATACCGGTTCTTGATTCCTTGTCTTGCTTTCCACTTGTAATATCCCGATCGGTTGACGTCCATGATCGCGCACAGAAAACTCACCGGATACTTTCCCCGCAGCTCGTCGATCACTTCGTATTCGAGTCTTTGCCGGTAACGAATACCTTGTTTGCACCAACTCCTTCCACGTAATATCCTTTTTTTAATCTCGCAATCTCCACTTCCTGCTTTGCTACCAGCAATCGCAGCCGTTCTACTTCGCTCAGATGCTTGCTTGAACACAATGCTGCATATGGGTTGCCGCTATGTGGTTCCAAAGCATCTTCGCCTTCCTCAATATATACTCGTACCCAGTTCGCTATGGTGCTATCTCTGATTTGATACTTCTTTCCCAACGCTGTGAGAGATTCATGTCCTTCCAAATGCTCTTTTACGATCTTTAGCTTTTCTTCTTTGCTCCACTTCCTGTGCGGTATGCCTTTCTTTCCCATTCCTTTCACCTCCTTGTTTTTCTCCATTATACATGAAAAGTAGACACTTTTCTGTGTCTACTTTTAGTTTACTGATGCAGTTTCGACCTGTTTTTTATTTGCAAATCTTATCCCAACGGATCGACATAGTATGCCAAAGTCCATGACGGATCGGATCCCATCAAGTATCCGACCCGAACACCGTTTACCGGATTCTTTCTCGATTCCATAACAACCGGCATTCCGTCGATCTCTCCGACGTACAGCGCAAGATGACTGCCCTTCATTGTCGATGCGTTGATATAGATCAGGACGCATCCCGGCTTCCAGTCCTTCCAGGATGAATCATCGGTCTCATGGATGTACTGCTGACGTTCCGGATATCTCGTATTCTGGAACCAGGCCAATGTATCGTTGCTTGACTTGCCAGGATACACTGTCTTCGGAATCCCCGCGTCCTCATATGCCGCTCTGACAAAAAGACTGCAGTCCAGCTGTCCGGTTTTTGTACCGTATGGTTTTCCTATATGCGCCGCACCGGCATAAAGCACGTTCCTGACGTCGCCTTCCGGAAGCGATTGGATAAACCTGGTCACCCATTCCGTCATGACACTGTCGGACAATACCGCCTGCTGATTCAGCAAGCCAAGCAATTCGGTATCCGTTTCGACCTGATTGATGGCTTGCAGCCTTGCAACATGTCTCAGAATCGCAACGGCATCGTCCGCTTCGACCGCGCCGTTGATATCAATGTCGGCGCAGATCTTGTTCCGCGTGCTCATATGATGATCCAATCCCACAACATACCGAAGCGCA